>NZ_JBEZED010000019.1:0-157482 GCF_040648675.1 Micromonospora sp. NPDC049101
GCATCACCCTCGACGCCGGCCTCGCCGACACCGTCACCTGGTACCGCGACAACCGCACCTGGTGGGAACCCCTCAAGACCACACCCACCGCATGACCCGACTACTCGTCACCGGCGCCGGCGGGATGCTCGGCCGGGACCTGGTCTCCGTGCTGCACACCCGGTCCGACCTCAAGGTGACCGCGGCCGGCCGCGCCGACCTGGACATCACCGATCCCGCCGCCGTCCGCGAGGCGGTCGTCGAGCACGACATCGTGATCAACACGGCGGCGTGGACCAACGTTGACGGCGCCGAAGCCAACGAGGCGGCAGCCACCGCCGTCAACGGCAACGGCGTGGCGAATCTCGCGTCGGCGTGTGCCGCCAGCGGCGCGCGGCTGATCCAGGTTTCCACCGACTACGTCTTCTCCGGCGACGCGAAGACCCCCTACCCGGAGGACGCCCCCACCGCGCCGATCAACGCCTACGGCCGGGGCAAGCTGGTCGGCGAGCAGGCCGTCGCCCGGCTGCTGCCCGACACCGGGTACGTGGTCCGCACCGCCTGGCTGTACGGCGCGCACGGGCCGAACTTCGTGGCCACCATGCTCCGGCTCGCCGCCCAGCGGGAGCACATCACCGTCGTCGACGACCAGCACGGCCAGCCCACCTGGTCCTACCCGCTCGCCGAGCGGCTCGTCGCACTCGCCGACGCAGCCCTGGAGGGCCGGGCGGCTCCCGGTGTCTACCACAGCACCTGCGCCGGCCAGACAACCAAGTACGGTCTGGCCCGCGCCACGTTCACGTTGGCCGGTCTGGACCCGGACCGGATCCGACCCACCACCAGCGACCGGTATCCTCTTCCTGCTCTCCGTCCGGCGTACAGTGTGCTAGCGCACAGCCGCTGGGCGGCCGCAGGTCTGCCGTCGCTCCCCGACTGGCATGCCACCCTCGTCGACGCGTTCGACTCCCCCGCTCCGCCCGCTCCGTGGAAGGTCGCATGAAGCTCACCCTCGTCACCGGCTTGACCGGCCTGATACTGCTGGCCACGATCGTCGAGCTGCTGCGCCGCCGGCAGCTCCGCGAAAAATACGGCATGCTCTGGCTCGGCGTCCTGGTGATCGTCATCCCCCTGTCGCTCTTCCCCCGCCTGCTGGACAACGTCGCCGAGCTGCTCGGCGTCGCCTCCGGCGTGAGCCTCGTGCTCTTCCTCGGCATCGTCTTCCTGCTGCTGGTGTGCGTGCACCTCAGTTGGGAGGTCAGCGCCCTGGAAGAAGAGACCCGCACGTTGGCAGAAGACTTCGCTCTGCTCCGCACCGAGATCGACGCGGACCGGGCGGCCCGAGACGAACTGGTGCGCACCGATGGTTAACGGCAAGCGGGTTCTGATCATCATCCCGGCGCTCAACGAGTCCGGCTCGATCGCCGACGTGGTCGGCGAGGTCCGCGGTGAGCTGCCCGGCGTGGACGTGATCGTCATCGACGACGGCTCCACCGACCGCACCGCGGCGGTCGCCGCCGCCGCCGGCGCCCTCGTCGCGAAACTGCCCTACAACCTCGGCGTCGGCGGCGCCATGCGGGTGGGCTACCGGTACGCGCGCGACCACGACTACGACGTCGCCATCCAGATCGACGCGGACGGCCAGCACGACCCCCGGTACGTGCCGAAACTCGTCGACCTGCTCGACGAGACCGACCTGGTGATCGGCGCCCGGTTCGCCGGCGAGGGTGACTACAACGTCCGCGGCCCCCGCCGCTGGGCCATGGTCATGCTCTCCGGCGTGCTGTCCCGCGTCGCCCGCACGAAGCTCACCGACACCACCTCCGGGTTCCGGGCGGCCAACCGTCGGGTGATCGAGATGTTCGCCGCCTGGTACCCGGTGGAATACCTGGGTGACACCGTGGAGACGCTCGTGCACACCGCCCGACGCGGCTACACCATCCGCCAGGTGCCGGTGGCCATGCGCAAGCGGATGGCGGGCACCCCCAGCCACTCCCCCGCCAAGGCCATGATCTACCTCGGCCGCGCGTTCGCCGTCCTCACGTTGGCGCTCATTCGCCGGTGATCCGCCGGCTCCTGAGTCTGGTCCCACCGGGCACCGTCGCTGTTGGCGCCGGGCTGGCCCTGCTGGGGCTCGCCTCCTACGTCCACCTGGCGGTCGCCGGGCACAGCCTCAGCGGAGCGGACTACACCTCTCTCTCCGTACTCTGGTCGATCGTCTTCACCCTCGGCATCGGCCTGTTCATGCCGGTCGAGCAGGAGATCGCCCGACTCGTCGCCGCCCGGCACAGCCAGGGCCTTCCCCCCGGGCCGGTACTGGCCCGGGGGGCGGCCCTGGCCGCCGGCCTACTCGCCGCCGTCGTCGCCCTGATCATCGCCGCCCGGGAGACCCTCGCCGACCGGCTCTTCGCCGGCGACAGCGCCATGGTCACCGTCCTGATCGGCTCGCTGGCCGGGCTCGCCGTCGCGCACACCACCCGCGGCGTCCTCTCCGGCCTGCAACTGTTCCCCTGGTACGGCGCCCAACTCGGCATCGACGGCGGCCTGCGCATCGCACTCGTCGCCGTCCTCGGCCTCAACGGCGTCACCAACCCCGTCTGGTACGGCGCGGTGCTGGTCATCGCGCCCGTCGCCGGTGCCATCCTCACCGCGCCACCGGTCCTGCGGACCATCGGCGGCGGCGCCCCCGTGGCCTGGGCGGCCCTCCTGCGCGGCCTCGGCCTCCTCACCGCCTCCAGCCTGCTCGCCCAGGTCGTGGTCAACATCGGCGTGATCAACGTGAAGGTGCTCGACCCGTCCGACGTGGCAACCGCCGGCGCGCTGCTCTCCGCGCTGGTGCTGGTCCGGATCCCCCTGTTCGTCTTCGCCTCGCTGCAGGCATCGCTGCTACCCGGCCTCGCCACCTCGGCCAGCACCGGCGACCTCAGCGGCTTCCACAACCTGCTCCGCCGCGCCCTGGGCATCGTCAGCACCCTCGGCCTCAGCGGCGCCATCCTCGCCGTGCTCCTCGGCCCCTGGCTGGTGCAGACCCTCTTCGACGCGCCCGGCGTCCTCGGCCACGCCGACTTCGCCTGGCTCGCCGTCGCCACCCTCGCCTACCTCTGGGCGATGGTCCTCGGCCAGGCACTGCTCGCCCTCAACCGGCACCGGGCCCAGGCCCTCGCCTGGGCCATCGGCGTGGCCGCACTCGTCGTCGCGACGCTCGCCCCGGTCTCCACCGCGCTGCGCGTCGAGCTCGGCTACGCCATCGGCTCCGTCGTGGTCGCCGCCGTCATGGCCGTGCTGCTGCGCAGCCGCGCCACCACCCCGGCACCCACCCACACCCCGGCCTTCGAGGCCGCCACGCCTGGCGGGGTCTGATCGGTCTCACACTCCGAGCACCCAGGTCACGCTGACCTGCGGCGCTCGGGGTGCCGCGGCCGCAGCCCGGTGCTGGACATGCCGCGGCGGGCGGCCATGACACCCAGCCGCCCGCCGCGTCGACCGCTGCTACTTGCCGTCCGCCGGCTTGTCCTCCAGGTCGGCGGACGCCGCCGACGTCGTCGGCTTGTGCGACTCCGTGGTGGGCTGCGCCGGAGTGTCCGGCCCACCCGCCTCCGCCGGCTGCTCGCCGGCGGACACATCGCCGTCCAACAACGCGGTCAGCGCCGCACCGGTGATCCGGCGGAATGTACGCCCCACGCGGTGGCGGTCCAACACCGCCACCTCCAACTGGTTGGCGGCGATCGTCCGGGCGGCACCGCCCTCACCGCCAACCGTGCTCAACGCCTGCACCGCAACCCGGGCCGCCTCGCCGAGAGACATGTCCGCGCGGTGCTGCGACTTCAGCACCCCGGTGATCGCCTCGGCCTGGCCACCCATGGCCATCCGCCCCGGCTCGTCGTTGACCGAGCCGTCGTACGTCAGCCGGTACAACTCGTCGTCCTCCGCGGTCGCCCCGACCTCCGCCACGCAGATCTCCACCTCGAACGGCTTCGACTGCTCGGTGAAGATCGCACCCAGTGTCTGCGCGAACGCGTTGGCCAGGGCCCGCCCGGTGACGTCACGCCGGTCGTAGCTGAGCCCGTTCAGGTCGGCCATCCGCACACCGGCACGGCGCAGATTCTCGAACTCGTTGTACCGACCGACCGCGGCGAACCCGATCCGGTCGTAGATCTCGCTGACCTTGTGCAGGGCGCTGGAGAGGTTCTCCGCGACGAAGAGCACCCCGCCGGAATAGCTGAGGACCACCGCGCTGCGACCCCGAGCGATGCCCTTGCGGGCCAACTCGGAGCGGTCGCGCATGATCTGTTCGGGCGAGGCGTAGAACTGCATGGCCACGGCGGCGGTTCTCCTTACGGCGCGGTGCTGACGACAGCTGACTGGTGGGGGTGGACGGGGCTCACCCGCCCGGGTTCTCCATCCGACCGGCGACCACGCCCTCGGCGATCGCCGCCGTCTCGGCGTCGGTCAACCGGCGGGTGCCCTCGGCGGTAGCGGTCATCACCACCGGATAGATCCGACGGGTCAGGTCCGGGCCGCCGGTCGCGGTGTCATCGTCCGCCGCGTCGTAGAGCGCCTCGACCGCGAGGCGGGTGGCGTCGTCGACCGACACACCGCTGCGGAAACGCTTCTTCAGCGCCGACTTCGCGAAGAGCGAGCCGGAACCGATGGCGTCGTAGCCGGTCTCCTCGTACGGACCGCCGGTCACGTCGAAACTGAAGATCCGACCGGCCCTCGCCGGGTCGGCGGCCGCCAGGTCGAACCCGGCGAACAACGGCACCACGGCCAGGCCCTGCATGGCCGCACCCAGGTTGCCCCGGATCATCGACGCCAACCGGTTGGCCTTGCCGTCGAGCGAGAGCATCGCGCCCTCGATCTTCTCGTAGTGCTCCAGCTCCACCTGGAACAGTCGCATCAGCTCGATGCCGATGCCCGCCGTGCCCGCGATCCCCACCAGGGAGTACGCATCGGCCGGGTGCACCTTCTCGATGTCGCGCTGGGCGATCAGGTTGCCCATGGTGGCCCGCCGGTCGCCGGCCATCACCACGCCACCGGCGGCCGAGATGGCCACGATGGTGGTCGCGTGCGGCGCCAGGTCCGCTGCCATGCCCGGCGGCAGCGGCCGCCGACCGGGCAGCATCTCGGGGGCCGCCCGACTCAGGAACGTCGTGAAGGAGGACGTCCCCGCGTTGGTGAACACATCTGGTAGACGCCCGGATGGATCAAAGCCCGCTGCCACGTGGTTCCTCTCAGATACGTGATTGCCCTGGCCAGCCTCATGGGACTGTCACGGAACTGGCCAAGACCACCGTTGCAGTTGAAGCAGAGTATCCCGCGCACCCAACCGGTGCGATGATCGTGGTCCAGATGTTGCGGGTCCGTGCCGCCACAGATCGCACAGACCCCGCCCTGCTCGGCCAGGAGCTCCTGAAACTCCTTCTCCCCGACGCCGTACCGCCGCCGCAGGTGGTATTCGCGGTTACCTCCGTACAGCCGCTCTTTCGTCTCTCTGGTCCTGGTGTTGTGGCAGGGCTTGCAGTAGGTGCCATAACCGGAGGTGTCCGCCCGGTTACGGGGGAAGGCATCGAACGGCTTGACCGCATCGCAGGTCGGGCAGAACTTGTGACCCTCGGGCACGACGCGACCTTCGCGCACCTCGCGGTCGAACTTTGCCTTCACCCGACGCGCGTAACTTGCCTTGGACCGCTCGTTGAAGCAGGGCTTGCAGTAGCTGCCCCGCCCACCCGGCCGCTTGGAGCTCGCACAGAACTGATCGAGCGTCTTCCATTCGCTGCAATCTCGGCAGCGACGAAGTCCGTCTCGATCGTCGTTCGCTCTAGGCATGTCCGAATTGACCCTATATGCTCACTGACCTCCTTTTTGCACGTAGCCCCTCACGAACTCCTCTGCATTTTCTTCGAGAACGGAGTCGATCTCGTCGAGGAGGTCGTCGACGTCCTCGGTGATCTCGGCGTGCCGCTCGGCCACCTCGGGGTTGGCCTCGGTGGTGACGTCCTCGATTTCCTCGCCCTGACGGGACTTGCCGGACTGCGACTGGCCGCCGCTGTCATGAGTGGCCACTGCTGCCTCCTCCACGATCGTCTGCGATGAACTTACCTCGCGCGGGCGACGAAAAGCCCGCCGCGCGCCGGCTTACGGCACGCGACGGGCATAAGGACGTGCGTTCAGCCGCCGGTCAACGTCTCCAGCAGATCCTTGGCGCTGGCGCAACGGTCGAACAGCGCCCCCACATGCGCGCGCGTGCCGCGCTCCGGCTCCATCATCGGCACCCGGACCAGCGACTCGCGGCCCACGTCGAAGATCACCGAGTCCCAGCTCGCGGCGACGACCTCGGAGGCGTACTGGGCCAGACAGCGGCCCCGGAAGTAGGCCCGGGTGTCCTCCGGCGGCTCGGTCATCGCGGTGCGTGTCTCGTCGTCGGTGAGCAGCGTCTTCATCGCCTTCCGGGTGACCAGGCGGTGGTAGAGGCCCTTCTCCGGCCGGACGTCGGAATACTGTAGGTCGACGAGCTGGAGCTTGTGCGAGCCCCAGCCGAGCTTCTCCCGCTCGCGGTAACCCTCGAGCAGCCGCAGCTTGGCCACCCAGTCCAGCTCGTCGACGCAGAGCATCGGGTCGCGGCCGAGCCGGTCAAGGACGCTCTCCCAGCGGTCGAGCACGTCGACGGTCTGCTCGTCGGCGTCGGTGCCGTAGCGGTCGTCGACAAAGGACCGGGCCCGTTCCAGGTACGCCCATTGCAGGTCCAGTGCGGTGAGCCGGCGACCGTCGCGCAGTCGCATGAGGTGCGACAGGCCGGGGTCGTGGCTGACCGCGCGCAACTCGCTGACCGGGTCGGCGATGCCGAGGTCGGGACCGAGCGCCTTCTCCTCGATCATGTTGAGGATCAGCGCGGTGGTGCCGACCTTGAGGTAGGTGGAGATTTCGGAGAGGTTGGCGTCGCCGATGATGACGTGCAGCCGGCGGTATTTGTCGGCGTCGGCGTGTGGCTCGTCGCGGGTGTTGATGATCGGCCGCTTGAGTGTGGTCTCCAGTCCCACCTCGACCTCGAAGAAGTCGGCGCGCTGGGAGATCTGGAAGCCGCTCTGCCCACCGTCCTGGCCGATGCCGACCCGGCCGGCGCCGCAGACGATCTGGCGGGTGACGAAGAACGGCGTCAGGTACGCCACGATGTCGGCGAACGGGGTCTGCCGACGCATCAGGTAGTTTTCGTGGGCGCCGTAGCTGGCGCCCTTGTTGTCGGTGTTGTTCTTGTAGAGGTGGATCGGCTGGCTGCCCGGGATGGTGGCGGCGCGGCGGGACGCCTCGGCCATCACCCGCTCGCCGGCCTTGTCCCACCGCACGATGTCGCGTGGGGTGGTGACCTCCGGGGTGGAGTATTCGGGGTGGGCGTGGTCGACGTAGAGACGTGCACCGTTGGTGAGTATCACGTTGGCCAGGCCGAGATCCTCGTCGGCCAGTGCCTCGGCGGGGTCGTAGGCGGCCCCGGAGTAGGTGAAACCGCGGGCGTCGCGCAGCGGCGACTCTTCCTCGTAGTCCCAGCGGGCTCGACCGCCCCGGTTGAGCTCGGGGCGTGCCCCGTAGGCGTTGACCACCTGTGATGAGGTGACCATCGGGTTGGCTCCGGCCTGTCCGGGCACGGAGATACCGTACTCGACCTCGGTGCCCATGATCCGTCTTACGCTCATCGATCTACCCGCTTCGCTCGCCCGACCCGGTCCCCCGTCATGTCGAGCGTAGTCCGACTGTTCGGGGACGGGGGCACGCCGGTGCGAGCGGGTTACGGGTGTCGTCGCGGTGGCGGCGCGCTCAGTACTTGATGATCATCGGCACGGTGGTGACGCGTGACCGCAGTTCGGGGTATCTGGTGAGCAGACTGTCGACACGTCCCTGCGCGGCCGGGTCGCTGACCAGCAGTCGGATCGGACCGGACGTTTCGCGCATTATCTTGCGGGTGCGCTCGGGTTCCTCGAACACGGGCAGGTAGATGGCCTGTTCGGTCTGCGCGGTGCTGGCCTGCAGCGCGGACAGGCAGATCGATTCGGCGTAACCGCGGTAGGCGGTGCGGTCCAGCACGACGGTGACGGTGCCCTGCTGGACGGGGTGACGGCGGTATGCGGCCGCGCAGACCCGAGCCACCCTCGACGGCTTGTCGACGTTGTGCTGGACCAGGAGCCAGGTCCAGCTCTGCTTGTCGACCACGAGCAGGCTGCCGCGCCAACCGGTCAGCCCACAGAGCGTCACGACGGTGAGCACGGCCAGGGCGGCGGCGAGCACGGCTGGGGCGGCGGCGCGGATCCGGTCGCGGCGGTCGGCGCCGGACGGCACGGGCAGCAGCCGGACCAGGGCGGCGGTGCCGACGATGAGCAGGCCGGTGGCGAGGTGGGTGCCCTTCATGAAGTAGTAGGCGGGCTGGACGCCGGTGAGGACGTTGGCCAAGGCGATGGCGAGGGCGAACCCGACCGCCACCAGCACGGCGGCGAGGTGGCGGCGCCAGGCCCGGTCGGCGCGGCGGGCCTGGATCACGAGGGCGATCAGCACGATCGGGGTGAGGCCGAGCAGCGCGCGCCACGCCTCGGCGAGTTCGGGGCCGGCCTTGGCGTCGAGCGCTTCGGTCTGGCTGTCGCCGAGGACGCCGACCAGCAGGGGCAGCGGGGCGAGCAGTGCGGTGACCAGGCCGACGGCGAGCAGCGTCCGGCGGATCTGGGACAGCTCGCGGCGGTGGGCGATGAGCCAGCCGAGGACGAGCAGCCCGGCCGGTGGGAGGAAGAGGTAGTAGGTGAAGCCGATGCCGATGAGCAGGGCGGCCAGCAGCACGAGTTGTTCGCGGTTGCCGGCCAGGGGGCGGACGACCAGGGCGGCCAGCGCGACGGCCAGGGCGAGGCCGAGCACCTCGCTGGGGTAGCCGGCGATCAGCAGGCGGGGCATCTGACTGCCGAGGACGAGCGCCCCGACGACGATGGTCAGGACGCCGCGGTGCAACGGGTGCAGGGGGCCGGGCAGTCGCTGGGCGGCCCAGAAGAGGGTGAGCGTGAGCAGGCCGAAGGTGGCGAGGCACCACCACCCGTAGTGGGTGAGGCTGCTGACCCCACTGGGCGTGCCGGTGGCCGAGCGCAGCTGCGTGTCGAGGAGCGCGGTGGTGAGGTGCCATCCCTGCGGATAGCGGGCGAGCAACGAGACGATGTGGTCGCGGGAGCCGGCCGGGTCGAGGAAGGCGTACCCGCCGAGCCGGCCGATGGCGTCGACGAGGGCGACGTGGCGAAAGTTGTCCTCGCCGAGGGCGAGCAGGCTGAGACGCCCGGCGAGGGTGCCGGCGCGCAGCCAGGGCTGGGCGAGATAGCCGACGGTGGCGGCGGCGGCGATGATCGGCAGCAGGTCGGTCCAGCCCGGACGCGGCAGGGTGGGACGTCGGCCGGTGGCCGCCGCGATGAGGGTGAGCGCCGTCAGCGCGGCGCCGTTGACCGCGACCGGGTGCAGCCCCCATGGCCAGACCGTGAAGAGCAGGCCGGCGACGGTGGTGGTGCCGACGAGCAGCAGAGCGCCGAGCAGCAGGCGGTCGAGCAGGGTCCGGCCACCGCGCAGCAGGCTGGCCGTGGCCAGCAGCACGAGCGGGGGCAGCAGCCAGGTCAGGTGCAGGGGGTACGCCGCGGCGGGGATCAGCCAGGCTGCCGCGAGTGCGATGAGCAGCGAACGGTGGGTGCGGGCGGGCGGCGGGGTGCCCGGGTCGACCGCGGCGCGTGCCGGCGGGACGGTGACGGTGAGCTCGGACGGCACGCGGATCCTCGACGGGTCGATTGAGGGGGGCGCAACAGCGTATCCGGTGCGGTCGAGCGTGTGTGGGGGGCCGGTGTGATCGGCGGGCCCGGGACGCGTCGCGTCCCGGGCCCGCCGGTGTCACCGTTTACTCAGAGGTACTGGCCGGTGTTGCTGGCGGTCTCGATGGACCGCCCGGCCTCGGCGCCCTTGCCGCCGGAGACGAGCGTGCGAATGTAGACGATCCGCTCGCCCTTCTTGCCGGAGATGCGGGCCCAGTCGTCGGGGTTGGTGGTGTTGGGGAGGTCCTCGTTCTCGCGGAACTCGTCGACGCAGGAGTCGAGCAGGTGCTGCAGGCGCAGACCCTTGCGACCGGAGGTGAGGAACTCCTTGATGGCCATCTTCTTGGCCCGGTCGACGATGTTCTGGATCATCGCGCCGGAGTTGAAGTCCTTGAAGTAGAGGACTTCCTTGTCACCGTTGGCGTAGGTGACCTCGAGGAAGCGGTTCTCCTCGGTTTCGGAGTACATCCGCAGCACCACGGCGTCGATCATCGCCGCGACGGTGGCCTGGGGGTCGGCCGCGTGCTCGGCCAGGTCATCCGGGTGCAGGGGCAGCCCGGCGAGGATGTACTTGGAGAAGATGTCCTTGGCCGCTTCGGCGTCCGGTCGCTCGATCTTGATTTTCACGTCGAGCCGACCGGGGCGCAGGATGGCCGGGTCGATCATGTCTTCCCGGTTGGAGGCGCCGATGACGATGACGTTCTCCAGCCCCTCCACGCCGTCGATCTCGCTGAGCAGCTGCGGGACGATGGTGTTCTCCACGTCGGAGGAGACACCGGAGCCGCGGGTCCGGAAGATCGAGTCCATCTCGTCGAAGAACACGATCACCGGGGTGCCCTCGCCGGCCTTCTCCCGTGCACGCTGGAAGATCAGCCGGATGTGCCGCTCGGTCTCGCCGACGTACTTGTTGAGCAGCTCGGGGCCCTTGATGTTGAGGAAGAAGCTGGTGTGCTTCTCCTTGCCCTGCCGTTCGGCGATCTTCTTGGCCAGCGAGTTGGCCACCGCCTTGGCGATGAGCGTCTTGCCACAGCCGGGCGGGCCGTAGAGCAGGATGCCCTTGGGCGGGCGGAGCTGGTGCTCACGGAACAGGTCCGCGTGCAGGAACGGCAGCTCCACCGCGTCGCGGATCTGCTCGATCTGCGACTGGAGGCCACCGATGTCGCCGTAGTCGACGTCGGGCACCTCCTCCAGGACCAGCTCCTCGACCTCGCTCTTCGGGATCCGCTCGTACGCGTACGCCGAGCGGGGCTCGATCATGAGCGAGTCGCCGGCTCGGATCGCCGAGCCGATGAGGGTCTCGGCGAGGTGCACGATGCGTTCCTCGTCGGAGTGCGAGACCACGAGCGCCCGGTCACCCGGCCCGCCGCCTGGTCCCTCCAGGATCTCCTTGAGCATCACGACCTCACCGACCCGCTCGTAGCCGAACGCGTCGACGATGTTGAGCGCGTCGTTGAGCAGGACCTCCTGGCCACGGCGCAGGTCACCCACGTCGAGCGAGGGTGAGACCGCGACCCGTAGTTTGCGACCGCCGGTGAAGACGTCCACCGAGCCGTCGTCGTGCTTGGCCAGGAAGACACCGTAGCCACTCGGCGGTTGCGCGAGCCGGTCGATCTCTTCCTTGAGCGTCACGATCTGCGTGCGAGCCTCCTTGAGGGTGCTCACCAGCCGGTCGTTGTTCTCGGTCAGCCGCGCCAACTGTGCCTGGGTGGCCGCCAGCCGCTCTTCGAGCTGCCGGACGTGTCGGGGGCTCTCGGTCAACTTACGCCGCACCAGAGCGAGTTCCTCCTGCAGGAACGCGACCTGCGTGGAGAGATCGTGGGCTTCCTTCTCCCACCGTGCGGCGCGCGAGTCCGCGTCGTCGCTGCGTGCTGCCACGTCCCACCTCCCCGGGGGGCTTGAACGTTCTGCCCTAACACTAGCCGCTATGAGGCCGATTCGGTCCCACGCAACACCCTCGTCACCGAACCTTGATCGCCAAGGGTGGCCTGACGGGCCGTTACTGGCGTTCGGGTACCGTCGAAGCGTAGGACGGGAGAACATGGGGGGTGCGCCGGTGACCGAGGTCGCGACCGATCAGCTGCAGGTCTGGGTGGACCAGGATCTGTGCACGGGCGATGGGCTCTGCGTGCAGTACGCGCCGGAGGTTTTCGAGTTCGACATCGACGGCCTGGCGTATGTCAAGGGTGCCGACGGTGAGCTGCGGACGACGCCGGGCAGCCGCGTCGACGTGCCCGAGCACCTGCGGCTCGAGGTGATCGACTCCGCGAAGGAGTGCCCGGGCGACTGCATCCACGTGGTGCGCGGCGACGGTGTCGAGGTCGCCGGTCCGGACGCCGAGGACGGCTGAGCCACCCACCGGCCGGGCCGCGCGGCCCGGCCGGGTCCGGATGGGGTACGCCTCAGAGCATCGGTCGGCCGACCACCGAGGCGACCAGCCGCGCGAATTCCTCCAACCGGGCGATCTGCCCGGCCCCGCCGTCGTCGAGGGTTTTACCGAAGCGCAGCGCGTCGTGTCGTGGTGTGCCGACCATCTCCTCGCTCGGCGGCGCCTCGTCCAGTGAGGTGAGTAGCAGGTAGACGTCGATGCTGTCGACCCGGATCTCGCCGTTCTCGGAACGGTTGAGCCGCCGCCGGCAGCCGACCTCGGTGACGGTGGAGACCGGCACGACCCGCAGCGACGACGTCATCGAGCCCGGTGGGCCCTCCTCCGGCGGCACGTCCTCGCCGTGCCACAGGATCAGCCGGCTGCCGTCGCAGACGACGACCTCCTGCCACACGCCGTTGACCTCGTTGACGAAGCGTTCCAGGGTGAAGCCGAGCACCGATGCGCCGCGCAGCACGCCGCCCAGAGCCTCCAGTGCGACGTCGGGGTCGCGCAGGTAGGCCCGTGCCGCCGATTCCAGATCCTGGTAGGGCGACCAGTCGGGAAAGACCGCGGGGAGGTCACCGCCGCCGTAGCCCGGTCGGCTCATGCCAGCGCCTCCCCCTGCTCGACGGTGCCGGCAGCCAGCTCGATGGTCACGGCCTGCCCATCTCCCCCGTACCGTCGGACTGGGCGTCTGCCGCCACGGCGGCGGCCTGTCGGGCCGCCTCCGCCGCGCGCAGGTCCTGGCGGCGCTGCGCGTACGCCTCGGTGCCCTTGCTGGGCTTGCGGCGGCGCGGCGGCGCGGTGACCCCGGGGGCCAGTTTGCGCGCGGACACCAGGAACGCGGTGTGCGCGATCATCCGGTGGTCCGGCCGGACGGCGAGGCCCTCGGCGTGCCAGTCGCGCACCAGCGACTCCCAGGCGCGCGGCTCGGTCCAGCCGCCGCGCTCGCGCAGCGCCTCCACCAGCTCGGACAGCTGCGGTGTGGTGGCGACGTAGCCGATGAACACCCCGCCGGGGACCAGCGCCCGCTCGACCATGTCGAGAGTTTCCCAGGGGGTCAGCATGTCCAGGATGATCCGGTCGAAGCCGGTCTCCTGACACTGGGCGACGTCACCGACGTGCAGGTGCCACGACGGGTGCGGCCCGTTGAAGAACGCCTCGACGTTGCGCTTGGCGATCTGGGCGAAGTCGTCGCGCAGCTCGAAGGAGTGCAGCTCACCCTCGGTGCCGACGGCCCGCAGCAGGGAGCAGCTCAGCGCGCCGGAGCCGGCGCCGGCCTCGAGGACCTTCGCGCCGGGGAAGATGTCACCCATGGCGACGATCTGCGCCGAGTCCTTCGGGTAGATCACCTGGGCGCCGCGGGGCATGGACAGCACGTAGTCCGACAGGAGCGGCCGCAGGGCGAGGAACGCGGTGCCGCCACCGGCGGTGGTCACCACGCTGCCGTCGGGGAGCCCGATCAGCGTGTCGTGCGCCAGGATGCCGCGGTGGGTGTGGAACTCCTTGCCGGGCTCCAGCGTCACGGTGTGCATCCGCCCCTTGGGGTCGGTCAGCTGGACCCGGTCGCCGGGCCGGAACGGCCCACGGTGCACGGGTGTCAGCGCCGGGGTGGTGGGGTCGGCTCCGACGGTGGAGGGAGTTGCGGTCACGGTGTCATCTTCCGGTTGGGTTCGAGGAGCTGTGCCAGGTCCGCGATGTGCAGAATGCCGACGACATCTTCGCCTGACGTCACCACGTACTGCGCGCCCGGGTGGGCCTGTACGGCCTCCATCACCCGCTCGCCGTCCAGGCCGACCGGCAGCGCGGGAAGTGAGCCCAGCGCGTGGGCGACGGAGTCCACCGCCAACCACGGTCGGCGGTCGACGGGCACCGCGTCGGCGGCGGCCGGGTCGACGAGCGCCACCGGCCGGCCGGTGGAGTCGGTGACCAGCAGGGCCGAGGCGGGCTGCCCACCTTCGGCGCGTCGGCGCTGGGCCTCGGCCAGGGGCGTACCGGTGGCCACCGGCCAGACCGGGCGGGCCAGCCGGGACAGGTCGATCAGCGGGAACCGGCGGCTGACCCGGGCGGCCCGGATGGACTGCCCGGCGCCGCGCCAGAGAGTGATGGCGACCAGCAGCATCAGCGGCAGCGCGAGCGGCGCCAGGTAGTCGGTCACGGTGAGCAGCCCGACCAGGGCGGCGGTGCCGACCGCGACGACCCGGCCGGCCCACCCGGCGACCTCGGTGCCGAGGTGCCGGTCGTGGGTCAGCCCCCACACCGCGGCGCGCAGCGCCCGGCCGCCGTCGAGGGGCAGCCCGGGCAGGCTGTTGAACAGGGCGACGATGACGTTGCTGACGGCGAGTTGGAAGGCGAGTTGGTGCGCCACCGTCCGTTCGGGCAGGGCGAGGGTGGCGGCGACCGCGAGGACGCCGAGCACCGCGGAGACCGCCGGGCCGGCCAGCGAGACCAGCAGGTCGACGCGGGGCGACGGGGCGTCCCGGTCCATCTCGGTGTAGCCGCCGAGCAGTTCCAGGGTGATTCCGCGCACACCGATGCCGTAGCGCCGGGCGGTGAGGGCGTGGCCCAGCTCGTGCAGGAGCACCGAGCCGAGCAGCGACACGACGAACCCGAAGCCGATCAGGTAGCCGCTGATCTGCGGCAGGTCCAGCTGTCGGCGGGCGAACTCGGCGTACAGCACGGCGATGAACACCGCGAGCAGGACCATGGAGCCGTTGAGGTGCAGCGGCACCCCGAACACGCGGCCGACGTTCAGGCCGAGACGCCGATCGGGTCGGCGCGGCGGCCGGGGTGTCTGCTCCATCGCCCAGATGCTACGGACCGTCGCCGTGCGGGGCGGGCGGCGGTCGGTGTCACACCGGTGCCCTAACCTTTGCCGACATGACGGCGGAACCGGTCACCACCTCCCAGCCCTCCTCTCCGGCGCAGGCGCCGCCGACGGTGCGGGCCTCGCTGTCGCCGTCGCGGGCGGCGGATTTCAAGACCTGCCCACTGCTCTACCGGTTCCGTAGCATCGACCGGCTGCCCGAGCGCACCACGATCGAGCAGGCCCGGGGCACGCTTGTGCACGCGGTGCTGGAGCGCCTGTTCGACCTGCCCGCGCAGGGCCGCACACCAGCGGCGGCCGGCGATCTGGTGGCCCCCCAGTGGGACCGGCTGGTCACCGAGCAGCCGGAACTGGCCGCGATCTTCGACGGGGCGGAGCCGGCCGGTCCGGTGGAGTTCCTCCGCTCGGCCGCGGGGCTGTTGGAGGGCTACTTCGCGGTGGAGGACCCGACCCGGCTGGAGCCGGCCGAACGGGAGAGCCTGATCTCGGCGGTGGTCGACGAGGAGTTGCTGATCCGGGGCTATCTCGACCGGCTCGATGTCGCTCCGGACGGCGCGCTGCGGGTGGTCGACTACAAGACCGGGGGCGCGCCACGGGAGGCGTTCGAGGCGCGGGCGCTGTTCCAGCTGAAGTTCTACGCGCTGGTGTTGTGGCGCACCCGGGGGGTGGTGCCCCGGGTGCTGCGGCTGCTCTACCTGCGCGACGCGGAGGTGTTGGACTACACGCCGGACGCCGACGAGTTGCTCCGCTTCGAGCGCACGGTGGTGGCGTTGTGGCGGGCGATCGAGCAGGCCACCGCCCGGCAGGATTTCCGCCCCCGGCCGAGCCGGCTCTGCGACTGGTGCAGCCACCAGGCGCTGTGCCCGAGTTTCGGCGGCACCCCGCCGCCGTTTCCGGTCGCCGCGGCGACCGCCGATCCGCTGCGCGACGCCCGCTCCGCCCCGGTGGTGCCCGGCGCCGACGAGTGAGCGCCTCGCGGCGGGCCGCCCGTGCCCCCGCCGCAAGGTGGGCGGCCGGCCGCCGACCGCGCCCTCGCCGCGAGGCACCGCGGCCCGGCCGACGGGCCCGATCGAAGCGGTGCCGCGTCGGTGGGGACACCGCGGCGGGGTGGCCTCTACCGTGGTCCGCGACGCACCGTCCGGGGTACGCGAGGATGAGCGGTGCGGGCACGGCGTCGGCGGAACGGGAGACGAGATGACGGATCGGGGGGCCTCGGCGCGGCCGGTACGGATCCTGCTCGCCGACGACCAACCGCTGCTGCGCACCGGCTTCCGGATGGTCCTGGGGGCCGAGGGTGACCTGGACGTGGTCGCCGAGGCCGGCGACGGTGTGGAGGCGGTGGAGCTGTCCCGGCGGCTGCTGCCCGACGTCGTGCTGATGGACATCCGGATGCCCCGCATGGACGGGGTGGCCGCGACCCGGGCGATCGTCGACGCCCGGTTGCCGGTGCGGGTGCTGGTGCTCACCACGTTCGACCTGGACGAGTACGTGGTGGGGGCGCTGCGCGCGGGTGCCAGCGGGTTCCTGGCCAAGGACGTGCCCGCCGAGGAGTTGATCGCGGCGATCCGCACGGTGGCCGGCGGGGACGCGGTGGTCGCGCCGCGGATCCTGCGGCGGCTGCTGGAGCGCTTCGCCGACCTGCTGCCCGACCCGGCGGCGACACCCTCGCCGGTGCTCAGCGCGCTGACCGACCGGGAACGCGAGGTGCTGGTGCAGGTGGCGCGGGGGTTGTCCAACGCCGAGATCGCGGCGGTGCTGTCGGTCAGCGAGACCACCGTGAAGACCCACGTCGGGCGCCTGCTGACGAAGCTACGACTGCGGGACCGGGTGCAGGCCGTGGTGCTGGCGTACGAGTCGGGTCTGATCCGCCCACGGGCGTAGCCGGCGTTCGGCGACTACCCCACCGGGCGTACTCGGGAATCCCTCCGTGGGGGGACGGCCTCGTTGCCGTCGTCACCTACCGTGACCGGAGACGGCGCGGCGCTGTTGACCCTCCTGTGACGTGAGGGACCAGAGTCGGGTTCGGCGGCGGCGCCGGTCGTGGGAAAGAGGTCGACCGGCCGTCGGGTCAGGGGCAACCCTGAGCCGGCATCGGGGGCCACCCGCAGCGGGAAATCCGCGCCGGGTCCCCCCGTGGGCGGACGGAACGGGCGTGATCAGCGCCGATGATGGAACAGTCACGCCGGACCATCGGGGGGCGGCGTGAACATACGGACAGACGGAAGAGGTAGATGACGTGACCGCGACGGTAGGCCAGCAGGCGCAGGCCGCGGCCCGGGCGAACGACGTGTGGAAGGTGTACGGCAGCGGCGAGGCTCAGGTCATCGCGCTACGGGGGGTCAGCGCCGAGTTCGAACGTGGCCGGTTCACCGCGATCATGGGGCCGTCCGGTTCGGGTAAGTCGACGCTGATGCACTGCCTCGCCGGCCTGGACTCGGTGACCCGGGGGACGGTGGCGATCGGTGAGACGACAGTCACCGGGCTGGGTGACGCGGGGCTGACGAAGCTGCGCCGCGACAAGGTGGGCTTCATCTTCCAGCAGTTCAACCTGCTGCCCACGCTGACCGCCAAGGAGAACATCCTGCTGCCGCTCTCGATCGCCGGGCGCAAGCCGGACCCGACCTGGTACGACACGGTGATCACCACGGTCGGTCTGAAGGACCGGCTGGACCACCGGCCGGCTCAGCTCTCCGGCGGGCAGCAACAGCGTGTGGCCTGCGCGCGGGCGCTCGTCTCCCGCCCCGAGGTGATCTTCGCGGACGAGCCGACCGGTAACCTGGACTCGCGCTCCGGCGCGGAGGTGCTCAACTTCCTGCGCAACTCGGTCCGCGAGCACGGTCAGACGATCGTGATGGTCACCCACGACCCGACCGCCGCGGCGTACGCCGACCGGGTGGTCTTCCTCGCCGACGGGCAGATCGTCTCGGAGCTGATCGAGCCGACCGCCGAGACGGTGTTGGACACCATGAAGAAGCTGGACACTCCGGCCGAGGTGGGCAACTGATGTTCCGGGCGACAATGAAGAGTCTGCTGGCCCGCAAGGTCCGGCTGATCCTGTCCGGTCTGGCGGTGGTGCTCGGGGTGATGTTCGTCTCCGGTGCCTTCGTGTTGACCGACACGCTGGGTCGCTCGTTCGACTCGGTCTTCGCCGACGGCTACTCCGAGATCGACGTGAACGTCGCGGCGAAGCCGAAGGTGGAGCTCAGCGAGATGGAGGGCGAGCAGACCAACGCCCCGCTGCCCGCCGCCGTGGTGGAACGGGTCAAGCAGGCGCCGGGGGTGGCGTCGGCGACCGGCATCGTCAACGCCGACGGCGCCCGCGTGATCGGCAGCAACGGCAAGGTGGTCACCTCGTTCGGCCCGCCGCAGTTGGGCGAGAACTGGATCGGCGAGACCGAGCTGATGCAGTTGCGGGAGGGCCGCGCGCCGCAGGCCGAGGACGAGATCGTGCTCAACAAGGCGTTGGCCACGACGGCGAAGGTGCAGGTGGGCCAGAAGGTCGGCGTGCTCACCGCGTTCGAGTCGAAGAAGCGCGACTTCACCCTGGTCGGCATCATGGGTTACAGCGGCGACCGGGACTCGATCGGCGGGGTCAACGAGGTCTTCTTCACCACGCCGGTGGCGCAGCGGCTGATGCTCGGCCAGCCGGACACGTTCAGCAGCATCACCGTCAACGCCGCCAGTGGGGTCTCCGACAAGACGCTGCGCGACGACGTGGCCCGCACCCTGGGCCCGGACTTCGAGGTGAAGACCGGTGAGCAGCTGGCCGCGGACGCGGCGGCCAGCTTGAAGGAGGGGCTGTCCTTCTTCAACAAGATCCTGCTCGGCTTCGCCGCGGTGGCGTTGCTGGTCGGCACGTTCCTGATCCTCAACACCTTCTCGATCATCGTCGCGCAGCGCACCCGGGAGTTGGCGCTGATGCGCGCCATCGGGGCCAGCGGCCGGCAGATCATCGGCTCGGTGGTGTTGGAGGCCATCGCGGTGGGCCTGATCGCCTCGGTGCTCGGCCTCGCCGCCGGCATTGGGGTGGGGGCGCTGCTGGCGTTCCTGTTCGGCAAGCTGGCCGGTGGGCTCACCCTGGCCGGGATCGGTGTGCCAGCGGCCGCGGTGATCGGCTCGTTCGCGGTCGGTCTGGTCATCACCGTGGTGGCGGCCCTGCTGCCGGCGCTGCGGGCATCCCGGATCCCGCCGATCGCGGCCATGCAGGACGTGGCCACCCCGGACCGGCCGTTGACCAAGATCACCGTGGCCGGGTCGGTGGTCACCGCCATCGGCGCGGTGCTGCTCTTCCTGGGGCTCAGCGGCAACGCCCGCGGCAGCACGCTGCCCACCATCCTGGGTGGGGTGCTGTTCGCCTTCATCGGTGTGGCGCTGCTGACCCCGTTGATCAGCCGGCCGGTGGTGGGCCTGCTCGGTGCGATCTTCTCCTGGTCGGTGCCGGGCAAGCTGGGCCGGCTCAACTCCGGGCGCAACCCGCGCCGCACGGCGATCACCGCCGCCGCGCTGATGGTCGGCATCGCGCTGGTCACCGGCGTCACGGTGATCCTCGACTCGGCCAAGGGCAGCATCAGCGCCCTCGCCCAGGACACCATCAAGGCCGAGTTGGTGATCTCCGGTCAGCAGGGTGGTCCGCGTCCGCCGAGCTTCGACCCGGGTGTGCTGGACAAGGCCAAGACCCTGCCCGGTGTGCAGTTGGTCGACGGCGAGTACGGCGACATGGCGAAGCTCGACGGCAAGAGCACCTGGGTCGCGGCCAGCAGTGACATCACGTCGCTGCGGCAGATCTTCGGGGCGAAGGCCACCGCCGGTGACATCGACCGGCTCGGGCCGACGCAGATGCTGGCCAGTTCCGACACGGCCACCTCGCGTGGCTGGTCGGTGGGCTCGACGGTCAAGGTGCAGCTGACCCGCGGTGAGGCCCGCACGTACACCGTCAGCGGCATCTACGAGTCGTCCCAGTTGACCAACCCGGTGACGTTGCCGGTGCAGGCCGCGACGGACTTCACCATCCCGCAGCCGATCCAGGGCTTCATCCAGCTCGCCCCCGGTGCCCGGGTCGCCGACGTGCAGCCCCAGGTGGAGACGCTGCTGGCGGACAGCCCCGAGGTGTCGGTGGCCGACCGGGACGCGTTCATCAAGCAGCAGACCGGTCAGCTCGACGGGCTGCTCACGATGATCCAGATCCTGCTGGCCCTGGCCATCGTGATCGCCGTACTCGGCATCATCAACACCCTGGCGCTCTCGGTGCTGGAGCGGACCCGGGAGTTGGGTCTGTTGCGGGCGATCGGCCTGCGCCGGTCGCAGACCATGGGCATGATCACCGTGGAGGCGGTGGTGATCTCCGTGTTCGGCGCGCTGCTGGGCGTGGCGGTCGGCACCGGCCTCGGCGCCGCCGTGGTCGAGGCACTCAAGGACGAGGGGATCACCGACCTGATCCTGCCCTGGGGGCAGATGGGTGTCTTCCTCGGCCTGGCCGCGATCATCGGGGTGGTGGCCGCGGTGCTCCCGGCCATCCGGGCGGCTCGGATCAACGTCCTGGGCGCGATCGCCCACGACTGAGCAGGAAGGAAAAGGGGGCCTCGGCGGACGCCGGGGCCCCCTTTTCCTCGCTAGGCCGCGGCCCGGTCGGCCAGCAGCGCCGCGAGCAGCGCCAGGTCCACGCCGGTCAGGCTCTGCACCTGGTGTACGCCGGCAGTGGGCGCGAGCGCCACCTCCGCCGGTACGGCCAGCACCGCCGCACCCGAGGCGCGTGCGCTGGCCACCCCGGTCGGCGAGTCCTCGATCGCCACGCACCGCTCGATCGGCACACCCAGCAGGCGGGCCGCGGTCAGGTAGGGCTCGGGGTGCGGTTTGGCCGCCACGACCTCGTCGCCCGCGACCACCACGTCGAAGTTGTCCCGGCCCAGGGTGTCCAGGGCGATCTCGACGAGCGCCCGGGGGCTGGAGGTGACAAGCGCGGTGGGGATCCGCGCCGCGCGGACGGCACGCAGCAGCTCGAACGCGCCGGGCTGCCAGGGCAGGCCGCCGCGGAACAACTCCAGGATCCGGGCGTAGATCCACGCTCCGCTGATCTCCGGGTCCCGTTCGGGCTGCCCCAGGTCGTCGTGCAGGAGCCGCATCGACTCCGCCATGCTGGTGCCGATGATCGCCCGGCGGGCGTCCTCGGACAGCTCCCCGCCGTACTCCCGGGCGAGTTCCTCCAACGCGACGTCCCACAGCTTCTCGCTGTCGACAAGCGTGCCGTCCATGTCGAAGAGCACGGCGGCAAGGTGGTGGCTGCTCAGCGGATCCTCCAGGGTCGTGGGCGACACCGGCGATCCTGCCAGGCCCGGGCACCGCCGGTGACCGTGCTGGGCACCGACGTGATCCGGGCAACCCGCTCAGCCCAGGTCGCAGGCCTCCAGGGAACGCTCGTAGCCACGGAAGAACGAGTCGGTGCGCTGCTGCGCGGTGCCGTGCGAGCCCTCCGCGAACCACGGCTGGTCCGGGTCGTCGCCCACGGCCGCCAGCCCCTCTCGGAACTCGTCCAGGTCACCGTCGGCCAGGGTCAGGGCCTTGGCGCGCACCGAGTCGCCGAGGTACGCGCCGGCCATGCAGTCGGCCTGCAACTCCTGCTGGATGGTGAAGCTGTAGTTGATGCCGAGCCGCACCTGGATGCCGTGGGCGTACTCGTGGCCGAGCAGGTAGAACACGAACGCGTCACCGACCTGGCGGAACGCCGCCACCGACCAGGCGACGTCGTACGCGATGAAGTCGCCCCGCGAGCAGTAGACGGCGTTGTTGCGGGGCAGCGGCTCGCCCCCGCAGGACACCTCGCCCGCCCGCTGGTACGGGGTGATCCGCCGGATCGGTTGGAACCGCTGCCCGGACTCCTTGAACTGGGCCGCCCAGTACCGTTCGGCGATCGTCTGCGCGTCGGCGACGTCCTGCTTGAACTCGGCGACGCTCGTGGTGCCGTCGGCCCGGGTGGTGGTCGGCCCCGGGGAGCCCGGCGAACCGGCCGGTGCGGGGCGCTCGCCCTCCGGCTCGGCCAACCCGCCGCCCGCGCAGGCGAGCGACAGCAGGGCCGCGGTCAGCAGGGCCGCCACCGGGCCCCGGGCATCGCGTCCGGACCGTGTGCCCACTGTGCCTCCCCAGACATCCGTGCTCGCGTTGCGCAGTACCCCGACGATACGACCGCCACGCCCACGCACCGGATTCACGCGCGCCGGCTGCGGATGGTTCACCTTGCCGTACAACCATAAGGAGACGGGGCGGGTGAGGAGGATCGTCATGCACGAGCTGGGCAGCCGCCTTCGCCGTCAGCCGGCCCCTCCACACGTCGTGTGGCGTTCGCTGCGCGACCCGTACGAGGTCGCTAGCCGGCCCTGGCTGGAGCTACGTGACGACGAGGTGCCGCCGCGGGTGCTGGCCGGCTACGCCCCCGTACTGCTGATCTGGTCGTCGCTGTGGCCGCACCGGCCGCTGGACCGGGTCCGTTTCGACCTGGCCGCCCACCCGCCCGGCCCGGAGTGCGCGCTGCGGTGGACGCTCACCACCGACGGGGAGGTGCCGAGCGAGAGCACCCTCGGGTACCTGCGGCACCGGCTCAACTACCTGATCAATGACCGGCTCCGCCGTTCCTACGGCCAGTGACTCGTCAGCCGCCGGGCTCCCGGCCGCGCTGCCAGGTGTCGCCCTGGTCGCCGTGCCGCCCACCCCTCCCCCGTTGATCATGGAGTTATAGCCTTCGATGTCGGCGTGTCGGAGCTATAACCTCATGATCAACGCACCGAATCGGGGGTGGGTGGGGTGGGTGGGGTGGGTGGGTGGGTGGGTGGGTGGGGTGGGGGTGGGGTGGTGTCTGGGTGGGGGGTTGGGCTTCGACGTTTCTGGTGAGCGGTGCCGCGGCGGCACCAGAGACAGGAGGGAACACCCGTGAAGTACATGATTTTGCTGTACGGCTCCCAGCAGGACTACGACGTGTTGTCGGGGCGGGCTTCCGACCGGCCGGCGATGTCGGCCGAGCAGGTCGCGGCGATGCACAAGCACATGGAGACGTTCCACCAGGCGCTGGCCGAGTCCGGGGAGTTGGTGGACGCCCAGGGCTTGACCGAGCCCGTGCACGCGCGCCGGGTGCAGGTACGCGAGGGCGCACCCGTGGTCACCGACGGCCCGTACCCGGAGACGCAGGAGGTCCTGGCGGGTTACACGATCGTGGAGTGCGCCAGCTTCGACCGGGCCACCGAGATCGCCGCCGGACTTGTCGACCCCACCGCCCCCGACGGGTACGTGGACGTGCGGCCGGTACTGGAGGGCATCGAGGACCTGGCCGGCTGACCGATGCCGCAGACACGCGTCGAGGACCTGCTGCGCGAGCTGGCGCCGCAGGTCCTCGGCGCGCTGGTACGTCGCTACGGGCACTTCGACACCGCTGAGGACGCGGTGCAGGAGGCGCTGATCGCGGCGGTGCGCGGGTGGCCGCGCGACGGCGTACCGGACAACCCGCGCGGCTGGTTGATCACCGTCGCGTCCCGCCGGCTGACCGACCTGCTGCGCTCCGAACAGGCCCGGATGCGGCGGGAGGACACGGTGGCGCGGTGGGTGTTGCCGGAGCAGTGGCGCGCTCCGGCGGCTGACCATTCGCCGGCGGACGCGGACGACACGCTCATCCTGCTCTTCCTGTGCTGCCACCCGGCGCTGTCGCCGGCGTCGCAGATCGCGCTCACGCTGCGCGCCGTGGGCGGGCTGAGCACCGCCGAGGTGGCGCGTGCGTTCCTGGTGCCGGAGGCGACGATGACCCGGCGGATCAGCCGGGGCAAGCAACGGATCCGGGACAGTGGACTGCGGTTCGCGCCGCCGACCGGCCCGGAGCGCGCCGACCGGCTCGCCGCCGTGCTGCACGTGCTCTACCTGATCTTCACCGAGGGGTATGCCCGCACGGCCGGTCCCGGGTTGCTGCGCGCCGACCTGACCACCGAGGCGATCCGGCTGACCCGCCTGGTGCACCGGCTGCTGCCCGAGGATCCCGAGGTCACCGGGCTGCTCGCGTTGATGCTGCTCACCGATGCGCGGGCTCCGGCGCGGCTCGGCCCGCACGGCGAGTTGGTGCCGATGGCCGAGCAGGACCGGGGCAGGTGGCGGGCCGACCAGATCGCCGAGGGGGTCGAGCTGATCACCGGGGCGCTGCCGCGCGGGGTCGTCGGGGCGTACCAGGTGCAGGCGGCCATCGCGGCACTGCACGACGAGGCGCCCAGCGCGCGGGAGACCGACTGGGCGCAGATCACCGCCCTGTACGAGGTGCTGCTGGGCATCTCCGACAACCCGGTGGTGGCGCTCAACCACGCGGTGGCGGTGGCGATGAGTCGGGGCACGTCGGCAGGGTTGGCGCTGCTCGCCGACCTGGCCGACGACGCGCGGCTGGCCGACGACCCCCGACTGCCGGCCGCCCGCGCGCACCTGTGGGAGCTGGAAGGTGAGCGGGGCGCGGCGCGTGAGGCGTACCGGAGGGCGGCGGCGCGCTCGACGAACCTGGCGCAGCAGCGCTACCTGAACGCCCGCGCGGACCGCCTCGCGGGCGACCCGCCGCCTGCCGGCTGAGCCGGCGGCGGACGGTCAGGGACTCGCGGCCAGGAAGACGAACGCGGCCAGCAACACCAGGTGTACGCCACCCTGCAGCACGTTGGCCCGGCCCGGCACGACGGTCAGCACCGCGGTGACGGCGGTCAGCGCGAGCAGGGCGAGTTGGGTGCCGCCGAGGCCGAGCAGGAGGGGGCCGTCCAGCCAGATCGAGGCGATCGCGATGGCCGGGATGGTCAGGCCGATGCTGGCCATCGCGGAGCCAAGGGCGAGGTTCAGGCTGATCTGGACGCGGTCGCGGCGCGCGGCGCGGGCGGCGGCGAGGGTCTCCGGCAGCAGCACCAGCAGGGCGATGATCACACCGACGAACGCGTGCGGCAGGTTCGCGGCCGCGACACCCGCCTCGATGGTCGGTGAGACGGTCTTGGCGTCACCCACCACCGCGATCAACGCCACCAGCAGCAGCCCCAGGCTGATCAGCGCGGCGCGGGTCGTCGGCGGTTTGGCGTGCTCCTCGGCGTCGATCACCCGGCCCTGGCTGTCGACCGGCAGGAAGTAGTCGCGGTGCCGGCCGGTCTGCACCAGCACGAACAGCCCGTACAGGGCCAGCGAGGCGACGGCGGCGAAGGTGAGTTGGGCCGGGCTGAACTCCGGGCCGGGCCGGGCCGTGGTGAAGGTCGGGATGACCAGACTCAGCGTGGCCAGGGTGATCACGGTGGCCAGCGCGCCACCGGTGCCCTCCGGGTTGAACACGGCGACGCGTCGGCGGAGCGCCCCGAGCAGCAGGGACAGGCCGAGGATGCCATTGCAGGTGATCATGACGGCGGCGAAGACGGTGTCGCGGGCGAGCGACTGGGTCTTCTCCGGCCCGCTGATCATCAGCGTGACGATGAGGGCCACCTCGATCACGGTGACCGCGACGGCGAGCACCAGCGATCCGTACGGCTCCCCCACCCGGTGGGCGACCACCTCCGCGTGGTGCACGGCCGCCAGCACCGCACCTCCCAGCAGCACCGCGACCACCACGATGATCGGCCCGGGCAGGTCCCGCCCCCAGGTGGCGAGCAGCACCAGCACGGCGAGCACGGGTACGGCAACTGTCCAGTCGGTCATCCGGGAGCGAAGCAGGGTGGCCATGCCGTACAGCGTGCCAGGCCAGCTGATCATGTGCCCACCATCGACGCAGCCGCCTCCCCGAACCCGTAACCCATGGGTTACGCTTCCGGAGTGGACGAGGTGGCCACCGCAATCGCGGACCCGGTGCGACGGCACATCCTGACCATGCTGCGCGACGAACCCCTCTCCGCCGGCGACATCGCCCAACGCTTCGTGATCAGCCGACCCGCGATCAGCCGCCACCTGCGGGTGCTGCGCGAGAGTGGGCTGGTCCGCGACGAGCTGGTCGGCCGACAGCGGATCTACCGCCTCGACCCCGGCCCACTCGCCCCGCTTGCCGACTGGCTCGCCGGGCTCGCCGGCGCCGACCGGTGGGAGCGGCACCTCGACGCGCTGGAGACCGAGATCTATCGCACCCGCCGAGAGCGCCGCAGCAGCGGCCCGGCGGAGCATCGAAGGGAGCACACCGCATGACCCGTACGCCCGCCGGACGCCTGTTCCGCACCGCCACCGGCCACGATCTCGTCCTCACCCGGACCTTCCGCGCCCCGGCGGCGGACGTCTGGGCCAGCCTGACCGAGTCGGAACGCACAGCCCGCTGGTACGGGCCCTGGGAGGGCGACGCCGCGCCCGGACGGACCGTCCGGATCCAGATGGCGTACGAGGAGGAGCAGCCCTGGAGTGAGGTCCACATCGACGCGTGCGAGCCACAGCGACGCCTCGCCGTGTCGCTGATCGACAGCTACGGCACCTGGCGGCTGGAGCTGGCGCTGACCGAAACCGACGGCGTCACCGAGCTGCGGTTCGTCCAGCACCTGACGAGCCTGGAGGGCATCGCCGAGGTCGGCGCCGGCTGGGAGTACTACCTGGACCTGCTCGTCGCCTCCCGGGACGGCTCACCCCGGCCCGAGTTCGACGAGTACCACCCCGCCATGCAGCCCTACTACCAGGGGCTCGCCGGGCTGCTGGTGGACAAGGGGTGAACGCGACGCACACCGACCGTTGCGCCGAGTGCGGAGGGGCGTTGCCGGCCAGCGGCGACTGCTGGACGCGGCTGCACGAGCTGCTCGAGATCGAGACCCGCGTGCTGCCCACTCTCGAACCGCAGGTGGGAATGCGGGCGCACTTCTTCGCCGTGGCCACGTACCAGCTCCAGCATCCGTCCCGGCTCACCCGTGCGACGCTCGACCGCCTGCACGCCGCGGTCGACGAGATGACCGGTCCCGCAGCACCTCCGCTCGCGCGCCTGCGCCGCGACATGGGCCGTTTCGCGGCCGGCTCGCGCAAGGTCACCCGATCGGCGCCGCCAACCGATCGTTCACACATCGACAGGCGCTGGCCGGTGTCGTGGTCGGTCACGGCCCACGACGTGACGGAGGGACAGGAGTCGGAGTACCCGGACGCCGTCGGCCGCTGGGCGGTCGCGACGCTCGCCGACCTCCGTGCCGCGCTGGCCGCCACACCACGCTACGGGGGCTAGGGGTCGAGCTCGCGCCGCAGCTTGGCGAACTCGGCGGCCAGCGCCGGCAGCGGAAAGTGCGCGTTCAGGCCGCTGGGGTTGGGCAGCACCCAGACCCGGGCCGGGCCCAGCCGATCCGGCTGCGGCCCCAGCCCGGCCCGGGGCCGGACAAAGGCGATCCGGTACGCGGTCACCCCGAGGATGGCCACCCACCGCGGCCGGTACCGCTCGGCCTTCACCGCCAACCCCGTCACCCCGGCCACCAGCTCCTCCGACGTCAGCTCGGCGGCGCGGGCGGTGGCCCGGTTGCTCAGGCTGGTGATGCCCAGGCCCTGACGCAGCAACTCGTCAGATTCCCACGGGTGCAACTCCCGGTCGGTGAAACCGCCGCGGTGCAGGGCCGGCCAGAACCGGCTGCCCCTGCGGGCGAAGGGCAACCCCACGGCGGCGGAGTAGAGACCCGGGTTGAAGCCGCAGAACAGCACCCGCAGGCCGGGCCCGATCACGTCGGCCAGGCCCCGCCCGGCCGCCGCCGCCACCTCCTGCGGGGTCGGCCGCCGAAACGGCCCCGACCGCTGCGCGTCCACCAGACCGATCCTGCCGTACGCGCGGGCACCGGACACGGCGCACGCCGATGATCACGACGTGGCACCCTCAGCGGATGCAGTCAGCCGACCACCTCGCCGCCAGCCGTTACGCGCGGATGCGCTGGAACACGCCGCTCTCGCCGGAGCACGCCGCCCTGCTGCTGCAACGACTCGACGTCCGCCCCGGCGCGCGCGTCCTCGATCTCGGTTGCGGTTGGGGTGAGCTGCTGCTGCGCGCGGTCGCCGCCGGGGGCGTGTCCGGCCCGGTGGCGACGCGGGGCGTCGGCGTCGACACCGATGGCGACGCCCTGGATCGGGGACGGCGGCTGGCCGCGGACCGGTCGCTGCACCGACACGTCACCTTCGTCATGGGCGAGGTGGCGGCCTGGCAGGAGCCGGCCGACCGGGTCCTGTGCATCGGGTCGGCACACGCCTTCGGCGGCACCGGGGCCGCCCTCGACGCCCTCGCCGACCTGGTCCGCCCCGGCGGGCGGCTGCTGTTCGGTGACGCGTACTGGGAAGTGTCACCCACGGCGGAGATCGCCGAGGTCTTCGGCCCGGAGGTCGCACCCCTGCCCGGGTTGGTCGAGGCCGCCCGCGAGCGCGGTTGGCGGGTGCTGCACCTGAGCACCGCCGACCAACGGGAGTGGGACGACTTCGAGTCCACCTGGCTCGCGGGCCGCCAGGAGTGGCTACTGACGTACCCGGAGGATCCCCGCGCGGCCGACGTCCGCGCGGAACTCGACGAGCGGTTGCGCGAGTACGTCGGTGGCTACCGAGGCGTCCTCGGCCTCGCCTACCTCGTCCTCGGTCGCTGAGCGGCCCACGTTGACGCCGCTGGCTACGCTGCCGGCGGTGAGCGCCAGACGTCGCGTCGCCCTGCCCGCGCGGATCCTCGTGGTCTGCACGGGCGCCGTGCTGGTGTGGCTGGCGCTGGAGGCTCTTCTCGACCGCGACTACGACCGCCCGACCCATGCCGTCGGGGCAGTCCTCACGACGGCGCTCGTCGTACCCCTGGTCGTGGTTGCCCGCCGAGGGCTGGACCGACGTCCCTGGGCCGGTCTCGGCCTGCCCTCGCTGCGGGCCGGTTGGCGACGCCTGCTGCTCGGCATGGCCTGCTGGCTCCTCCCCGCCGCCCTCGGGTTCGCGCTCTGCCTCGGTCTCGACTGGGTCGAGATCAGTGTTCGGACGTCCGCCGGGGACGCCCTGCGGGTGGCGGCGTTGCTGGTCGTGCTCGTCGCGCTGAAGGAGGCGCTGCCGGAGGAGCTGGTCTTCCGTGGCTACCTGCAGCACAACCTCGCCACCCGGTTGCCGGCGTGGCAGGCCGTCATCGGGCAGGCGGTGGTGTTCACCCTGTTCGGGTTTCTCATCGGGGCCGCCCGGTCCGTCGACCGGCTCGCCCTGTTCTTCGTCTTCGCGCTTCTCCTGGGTGCCTTCCGTGCCGCCACCGGCGACATCTGGGCGGGCATCGGCTTCCACCTCGCCTTCCAGACGGTCGCCCAGCTGTTCGGTGACGTCGGAGCGGTCTTCGACGTGACCGGGTCCGCCGTCCTGGGAGTCGTGGCCATGGGCGCCGTCCCGTTCTCGGTCGGCTGGCTGGTCGTGCGCCGCCTCTATTGGGACCGCCTCGACTGGCGGGCGCGCGAACCGGACCCGTGCGCCGGGGCACCGCTCGACCGGCACGGGAGCGGTGCCCCGCCGAGCGGGTGAACGCGGCGAATCGTCGCATCTTGCCATGATCAACTGGCTGGTGCCGATCGCCGCCCTGATCCGCGTGACGGGCCGCGGCAGGCGCGGTCTCGCGACCGTCGCGCACCGGGCGTGGCGGGTCAGAACGGCAGCGCCACGAGGTGCCCGGCGAGAAGTTCCCCATCTTAGTCGGTGCACCCGCAGCCGGCCACACGTCGCGCGCGGCACCGGCGCCAGCCGCGCCAGCAGGGAGCCGGGCCGGTGAACGTGGGCTTGACGGGGCGCAGACATCGGAGGTTTACTGCGTCAGCGATGTCAGTCGATACAATTCGACCGTCCACAAGTGTCGGTCGGCGTGATCTGCTGGTCGCGCGCCCCATCCCCCCACCACCCCGCACCACCTCAGCCGAGCATCGGCGGCCCGGCTTCCGCACCACCGCCACTGTGGCCTCCGGCCTGCCCGCGTGCACAGCCTGAGGTCGCCGCTCAGCAGAGGAGCAAGACCATGCGTTCCCGTCCCCGCCTGTTGGCCCTCGTCACCGGCCTGGCCGTGTTGATGGCCGGCCTGGTAGCCCTGCCCACGCAGGCCTCGGCCGCACCGCTGACCAAGGTCCTGGTGTTCAGCAAGACCGCCGGCTTCCGCCACTCGGCCATCCCCAACGGCATCGCCGCGATCCAGCAGCTCGGCTCGGCCAACGGCTTCACCGTGACCGCGACCGAGGATGCCGGCCAGTTCACCACCTCCAACCTGGCCCAGTACCAGGCGGTGGTCTTCATGTCGACGACCGGCGACGTCCTCAACGCCAGCCAGCAGACGGCCTTCGAGTCGTACATCGCCGCCGGCGGCGGGTACGTCGGCGTGCACGCCGCCGCCGACACCGAGTACAGCTGGCCGTGGTACGGCGCGCTGGTCGGGGCGTACTTCGACTCGCACCCGGCGATCCAGACGGCGACCGTGAAGATCGAGGACCAGACCAACCCGTCGACGGCGCACCTGCCCGCCACCTGGTCCCGCTCCGACGAGTGGTACAACTACCGCACCAACCCCCGGTCCACCGCGCGGGTCCTGGCCAGCCTCGACGAGTCGTCGTACAGCGGCGGCAACATGAGCGGCGACCACCCGATCACCTGGTGCAAGGCGTACGGCGGCGGCCGGGCCTGGTACACGGGCCTCGGGCACACCGAGGCGTCGTACACCGACCCGAACTTCACCAAGATGCTGCTCGGCGGTCTCCAGGTCGCCGCGGGTTCGGTGAGCGCCGACTGCTCGCCGCGCACGACGACTCCGCCGACGACCCCGCCGCCCACCGCCGCCGGCTCGACCCTGAAGGCCCGTGCCAACGGCAAGTTCGTGAGCGCGCCGAACGCCACCACCGCGCTGATCGCCAACAAGACCTCCGTCGGGACCACCGAGCGGTTCGACCTGGTCAACCTCGCCAACGGCAACGTGGGGGTGCGCGCCAAGGGCAACGGGCAGTTCGTCGCCGCGGAGAACTCCGGTAACTCCCCGCTGATCGCCAACCGGGCCACCGCCGGCTCCTGGGAGACGTTCCAGCTCGTGCGCAACTCCGACGGCACGGTGAGCCTGCGGGCCACGGTGAACAACCGTTACGTCTCCGCTGACAACGGGGGCAACTCCCCGCTGATCGCCAACCGGACCTCCATCGGTCAGTGGGAGAAGTTCGACCTCGTCACCACCAACTGACCTGGTCCCCAGCTCGTTCTCCACCACACCCCCACCTGGTCGTGGCGCGCCCCCGCGCGCCCGTCCCCCGGTCGTCGAGAAAGGACGATCATGTTCTCGTACCCCCGGCGCTGGCCCCGGGTCCTCGTCGCGGCGGTCACCACCGTCGCGAGCGTGACCCTGGCCGTGGCCGCCGCACCGTCCACCGCGCAGGCGGTGGTCATCCCCGCCAGCGACTACCAGCAGGTCAAACTCGCCACCGGCTCGGCCGAGCTGGGTGAGGCCATGTCCCTGGCGGTGCTGCCCAACCGCTCGGTGCTGCACACCGCCCGCAACGGCGTCCTGCGGGTCACCGACGTGAACGGCAACACCAAGACCTCCGGCACCCTGTCGGTCTACACGCACGACGAGGAGGGGTTGCAGGGCGTCGCCGTCGACCCCAACTTCGCCACCAACCGGTGGATCTACCTGTACTACTCGCCGACGTTGAGCACCCCGTCCGGGGACGCCCCGACGACCGGCTCGCAGTCGGACTGGGACCGGTGGAAGGGGCACCTGCGGCTGTCCCGGTTCACCCTCAACAGCGACGACACGCTCAACCTGGGCAGCGAGAAGATCGTGCTCCAGGTCGCCAACGACCGTGGGCAGTGCTGCCACGTCGGCGGTGACCTGGACTTCGACGCCGCCGGCAACCTGTACCTGACCACCGGCGACGACACCAACCCGTTCGAGTCGTCCGGCTACGCGCCGCTGGACGAGCGGACCAACCGCAACCCGCAGTTCGACGCGCAGCGCTCGGCGGGCAACACCAACGACCTGCGGGGCAAGGTGCTGCGGATCAAGCCGCAGGCCGACGGCACGTACACCATTCCGTCGGGCAACCTGTTCGCACCCGGCACGGCCAACACCCGTCCGGAGATCTACGCGATGGGTCTGCGCAACCCGTTCCGGATGAGCGTCGACAAGGCCACCGGCGTCGTCTACGTCGGCGACTACGGGCCCGACTCGGGAAGCACCAACTCCAGCCGGGGCCCGTCGGGTCAGGTCGAGTTCAACCGGATCACGGCGCCCGGCAACTTCGGCTGGCCGTACTGCACCGGCAGCAACAGCAGCACCGAAACGTACAACGAGTACACCTTCCCGTCCGGGCCGTCGCAGTCCAAGTACAACTGCACGGGCGGGCCGACGAACAACTCGTTCCGCAACACCGGCCTCGGCACGCTGCCCGCGGCGAAGCCGGCCTGGATCAAGTACGCCGGCGACTCCGGTTCGCCGTCGGAGTTCGGCAGCGGCTCGGAGTCGCCGATGGCCGGGCCGGTGTACCGGTACGACGCCTCGCTCAACTCCAGCGTCAAGTTCCCGCAGTCGCTCAACGGCCTGTTCTTCGCCGGCGAGTACGGCCGCCGCTGGATCAAGCCCATCGCGATCAACGCCGACGGCTCGCGCGGGGAGATCTCCAACTTCCCCTGGTCCGGCACGCAGGTCATGGACATGGCCTTCGGCCCGGACGGCGCCCTCTACGTGCTGGACTACGGCACGGGCTCGAACAACCAGGCGCTGTTCCGGGTCGAGTACATCGGCGCCGGCAACCGCAACCCGATCGCGGTCGCCGCGGCGAACCCGACGTCGGGGGCCAACCCGCTGACCGTGAACTTCTCGTCGGCCGGCAGCTCCGACCCCGAGGGTGGCGCGCTGAGCTACCTGTGGACGTTCGGGGACGGCACCACGTCGACGGCGGCCAACCCGACGAAGACGTACACCACCAACGGCACGTACTCCCCGACGTTGAAGGTCACCGACCCGACCGGCCTGTCCGGCACGGCGAGCCTGGTCATCACCGTGGGCAACACGGCACCGACGGTGACGCTGACCTCGCCCGCCGACGGGCAGCTGTTCAACTTCGGTGACACCATCTCGTACCAGATCTCGGTGAGCGACCCGCAGGACGGCACGATCGACTGCACCAAGGTGAGCCTGACCTACGCGCTGGGCCACGACAGCCACGCGCACCAGATCACCTCGAAGACCGGGTGCAGCGGCTCGATCACCGTCCCGACCGACGGTGAGCACGACTCGGCGGCCAACATCTATGGCGTGTTCGACGCCGCCTACACCGACAACGGTGGGCTCACCACGCACAGCATCAGGACCCTGCAACCGAAGCACCGCCAGGGTGAGCACTTCGGTGCCACCTCCGGTGTCCAGGCGACCGATCACACCAACGCCGAGGGTGGTCGCACGGCCGGGTTCATCGAGAACAACGATTGGATCTCGTACCAGCCGTACAACCTGGCCAACGCCAACCGCATCACCGTGCGGGCGTCGTCGGCCGGCGCCGGTGGCACCATCGAGGTCCGGGCCGGGTCGGCCACCGGCACCCTGCTGGGCACCGTCACGGTGCCGGTGACCGGCAACTGGGAGACCTTCGTCGAGTCGTCCGGCACGATCAGCAACCCGCCGAGCGCGTCGACCACGCTGTACCTGGTGTTCAAGGGCGGGTCCGGCTACCTGTTCGATGTCGACGCGTTCACCTTCACCACCGGCACAGGTGGTAGCACGCCGGTGAGCACCCTACGGGCGCAGGTCAACAACCAGTACGTGTCGGCGGTCGGCACCACCGCGTTGATCGCCAACAAGGCCAGCGTCAGCAGCACCGAGCAGTTCGACCGGGTGGACGCCGGCAACGGCAACATCGCGCTGCGGTCGCGCGCCAACGGGCTCTACGTCTCGGCCGCGAACGCGGGCGCCAACCCGTTGGTCGCCAACGCCACAGCGATCGGTTCGTGGGAGACGTTCCAGCTCATCACCAACTCGGATGGGACGGTGAGCCTGCGCGCCACGGTCAACAACCAGATCGTGTGCGCCGAGAACGCCGGGGCCGGATCCCTGATCGCCAACCGTACGTCGGTTGGCGCCTGGGAGAGGTTCATCCTGACCACCGGCTAAGCAGCGGTGCCCGGCCTGGTCGGCGGCCGGGCCGGCGAACGTCGGGAGAGTCCGGGGCGGGCGGTGAACACACCGTCCGCCCCGGTGCTCGTTGTCGTGGCCGTCGACCCGGGCTCCTAGGAGCCCGCGGGCACCCCGGCGTCGAGCTGGCCGATCATCGGGGCGAGTAGGTCGTTGAGCTCCCGGGCCAGCACCACCATGGCGCGGCGCGCCGTGGTGGCGACGTCGTCGTCCGGACCGTCCGGAGCCGGTGGCAGTTGGTCCAGCGGCACCGGCGCCTCGACCTGGAGCATCGCCCGCAGGTGCGGGCTGCGGGTCTGGTCCTGCTCCGTCGGGGTCGTGTACTGGCCGAACAGCTGGGGCCAGTCCCGCCAGCCGCGGTCGCGCTGCCACTGCTTGGTCCAGGTGAGCTCGGCCGGCCAGCGGGACACCACCGTCACGGCGCAGACCATACTGCCGTCCCACGGGCTTCTCGCGCAGGTCGCCGAGACGATCCGCCGGTGCCAGCGGACGAAGCCGGGCGACAGGGCGGTGGCGACTCGCCAGGCTGTCGCCGCGAACTCGACGGGCGAGATGTCGCCCCAGGTGTCGGCGAAGTCGTCGATCCGCCGCCGCACCTCGGCCTCGTAGCGGCCACCGGTGTCGGTGCCGTGCTCGCGGTCGAACTGCTCGTCCAGCCAGAAGGCGCGCGGCTCGGACATCCCCACCCCCGGATTCGTGAAGGTTTCTCAGACACGACGCGGTGCGTTCCGCAGTCAGGCAACCGTCACCGACCGTACATGACAGGACCACTGTGGATCGCCCGTCCGACCCTAGCGTGGGCGATGCGACGTCGGAGCGTGCTGACTCCGACCGTCAACCTCAGGGGGTCTCGTGCGCAGGAAACTCGGATTCGTCGCGGTGGGCATCATGCTGCTGACCACACTCACCGTCGCCCAGACGCCGGCCCAGGCGGGTGCCGCTACGGCGGGCACGCCCAGCGCCTCCGCGACCGTGGCCGAGGCGCGCGCCACCATCCACGGGCGGGTGCCCACCGACGCGGACAGCGCGGCGGCGGCGGGACACGCCTACTGGACGCCGGAACGCATGCGGGCGGCCCGCCCCGCTACCCCGCCGGACGGGGTCGACACCTTCGACGGGGAGGCCACCGACCGTCCCGGCCGCATCGGTGCCGCACGAGACGTGGCGACACCGGCGGCACCACGTTCCTCGGCGGCCGGCGTGCGCGCGGCCGTGGGGGGCGGCAGCCAGGCAACCCAGGCGGTGAACGCCTCACCCGGGGTCGGTCGCGTCTTCTACACCCACAACGACGAGGACTTCTTCTGCTCCGGCGGGACCATCAACAACCCGCAGGCGAACATGGTCTCCACCGCCGGGCACTGCGTACACCCCGGTAACGGCGGATCCGTCTGGTACGACAACTGGGCGTACGCGCCGGAGTACACCGACGGTGTCGCACTGCACGGCCTCTGGTTCGCCAAGGAGTTCACCTCCGTCGAGGGTTGGGTCGACTGGGGTTACCTCTGGTGGGACTTCGCCTTCGTCACCATGCACCCGCTCAACGGCGACCGGCTCGTGCACGTCACCGGCGGGCAGGGGCTCAGCGTCAACAAGTCCAAGACGCTCACGGCGATGCTGCTCGGCTATCCGGGCGAAGCCCCGTACGACGGCCTGTCGCAGTACTACGCGCAGGGTGCCCTCAAGGCCGCCGGGGCGCAGCGGATCAAGCTGAAGAACTGCCCGCTCAACCATGGCTCCAGCGGCGGCCCGTTCCTGCGGGCCTGGGACAACGACCTCCGATTCGGGTACGTCAACTCGGTGATGTCGTACAAGTACTCCGACAACATGTACGGCCCCTACTTCGACGACGACGTCCTGGACATCTACAACGTCGCGAAGAACAAGCAGTAACCGGCACCGGTCCGGCGGCTTGACAAGCACCCCGGTCCAGAGTGGACCATGCACCGTGCGAATTCTCGTGGTGGGTGGCAGTGGCCTGATCGGCGCTCATGTCGTGGACGTGCTGCGCGAGCGCGGCCACGCCACCACCACTGTGGCACGGACCGCCCAGCCGGGGGTCGACCATCTGCTCGACCTGGGGTCCGCCTCGATCGAGGACCTGCGGCCGCTGCTCGCCGGTCACGACGGCGTCGTGTACGCCACCCGCACCGACGAGCAGCGGCCGCTGCCCAAGCCGATCTACCCGCAGTTCCGCCGCGACAACGTCGACCCGGTGGTGCGCCTGTGCACCGCCGCCCGCCTGGAGGGTCTCACCCGCGGTGCCGTGATGGGCTCGTACTACACCTATTTCGACCGGCTGCATCCGCAGTGGCGGCTCGCCGAGCGGCACACGTACATCCGGTGTCGGGTCGAGCAGGCCCGCGAGGGACGGGCGGCGGCCGGCCCGGATCTGCCCGTCGCCGTCCTCGAACTGCCCTTCGTGTTCGGTCGGGTCGGTGACCGGCTGCCGAACTGGGCCGGGCCGCTGGACCGGTGGGCGCGTTCCCGTACCCCCCTTGCCGTGCCGACCGGCGGAAGCGCCGCGGTGTCGGCGCGCAGCGTCGCCGAGATCACGGCGGACGCCCTGGAACAGGCCAGCGGCGCGGACATCCCGGTCGCCGACGAGAACCTGACCTGGGGCGACATGATCGGACGGATCGCCGAGGCGGTCGGCCGCCGCCGCCGGGTCGGCCGGCTGCCGGCCGGCGCGGCGAAGGCCGCGTTCCGCCTCGGCGGCGCGTTACAGGGCCTCGGCGGCAAGGAGTCGGGCATCAACGTGACCCACCTCGCGGACCTCCTGCTCGTCGAGCTGTTCGTCGAGCCGACGACCGGCCGGTCACTGGACTCCGCGCTCCGCGAGACCTTCCCGACGACGGCGCCGACCGGTGCCGCGACGGCGGGGTAGCCGTTTGTCGATCGAGACGCGTGGCGGGGATGCCTGGCCGCGCCTTCGTGTCAGGAGGCGGCAGGCGACGGGTCGCCCGCGCTCGACGGGGGTGCGGCTGGTCGTGCGAGGTACGCGGTCTTGACGTCCGCCGAGAACCCGCAGGCTCGGTAGAAGGCGTGGGTCGCGGGGTTACGCGAGCCCGTCATCAGCATCGCCTTGTAACAGCCGGCGTCCCACGCCGCCCGGAGCGTGCCCGCCATGATCTGCCTGCCGAGGCCCGTACCGCGCCGCGACTCGTCGACGACGACGTTCTCGATGACCGCGTAGGGCGCAGCCGACCGGCTGAGGTTGGGGATCACGTTGAGGTACGTCGTGGCGACGACGGTCCCGTCCAGTTCGAGGACGAACAGGTGCAGCCCCGGTGAGCTGACGATCTGCTGGAAGGCCGCCTCGTCGGAGCCATCCTCCAGCACCGGATCGTCCGCGTTCAGTTGCCGATAGAGTCGGATGATCTGCTCGAAGTCGTCAGGCCGCGCCGCACGGAACATGCCCCGAAGCGTAGCCAGGACCCCGGCGCCGCCTCGTGCCGCGCCGCTTCCGGTGCTTGTTCTCTCCCACGCACGGAACTGGTCCTGTGGCAAAGTGTGGCGGTGCAGAACGTCGACATCCGTGCGGCCACCCCGACCGATCGCGAGTTTCTGGTCGACATGCTGGTGGAGGCGGTGAACTGGCTGCCGGAGCGCAACTGGTCACGCGAGCAGATCCTGGCGAATCCCGCGTTCGCGCACTACGTCACCGGGTGGATGCGGCCCGACGACGTCGGGGTGGTCGCGACGCAGCCGGCTGTCCGGCCGGTCGGCGCGGCCTGGTTGCGGCACCTGACCGCCGCCGATCCGGGATACGGGTACGTGAGTGACGACGTGCCGGAGCTGACCATCGGCGTGCGGCAGTCGTGGCGGGGCCGAGGTGTGGGTCGGGTGTTGCTGCGCGCCGTCCTGGACGTCGCGCGTGCACGCGGCACCGGCCGGGTGTCGCTGAGCGTGGAGCGGGCAAACTTCGCCGCCGGGTTGTACGCCGCCGAGGGGTTCCGCACGGTCGAGTCGTTCGAGAACGCGGACACCATGGTCGCCGACATTCGGGCGTGACCCTTCGGCGGCCCTCAGCCGAGCTGTTCGGCCAGTCCGACGATGATGCCCTCGGGGCCGCGGACGTAGCAGAGCCGGTAGCTGTCCTCGTACTGGGCCAGCTCACCGACGAGCTCGGCCCCGTGCGTACGGAGGCGGGCGATGACGTCCTCGACGTCGTCGACGGCGAACATGATGCGACGAATGCCCAGCGTGTTCGTGGGGGCGTCGGTCGGCTCGGCACGGATCGCCTTCGGCGTGTGGAACATCGCCAGCTCGACCTTGCCGTGGCCGTCCGGGGTCCGCAGCATCGCGACCTCCTGCCGGGCGTCGTCGATCCCGATCACACGCTCCACCCAACGTCCCTCGACCGGCCCTCTGCCCTCCACCTCCATGCCGAGTTCGACGAAGAACGCGATGACCGCGTCGAGGTCGTCGACGACGATGAGGACGTTGTCCATCCGTTGGATCGCCATGGCGGGTCTGCCTTTCGTCGTGCGGCCACACCGGCCGCTCACCACTGAGAGACGGAACCGCCCGGCCGTTCTCGACACTCCTGGACGGGCGGGCTATCCGGGCTTCCGCGCATTCGCTGACCGGTGCGCGTGTGCCAGCGGCAGGAGCACCGCGTCCACGATGGACTCGATCTGCTGGTCGGTGCTCCGGTCCTGCCCGTTGACGCAGTTGTACGTCAGCATCGCGGGCCCGACCGTGGCGAACGCCCTCTGGTGCGCCTCGTCGGTCGTCGACGCCCCGCCCGCCGGCACGTCCCGGCGCAGCAGCGCCAGGATCCGTTCCTGGCAGGGATCGGTCACCCGGGCCTGGAAGAGGGCACGCAGCATCGTCACGTCGTTGCCGCTCCCGGCGGCGACCGCCTGGAAAGCGGCGCCCCTGGACCCGAACAGTGCCGAGTCGAAGTAGTGGAGCAGGATCAGCAGACCCGCACGCAGGGGGGTCGCCTCCGGCACGTCCGGTGGCCCCGGCAGCAGGGTGCCCAGGGCGTCGCGGACGAGGTCGTCCCTGTTGTCCCATCGGCGGTAGAGGGCGGCCTTGCCGGTGCGGGCCGCCGCCGCCACACCCTCCATGGTGAGTTTGGCGTAGCCGACGGTGCCGAGCTGGTCGATCACCGCTTCGAAGATCGCGCGCTCGAGATCCGCACCCCGTCGCCGCCCCTGGACCCGGACCGCCTGGTCCGCCCCTCCGGTCGGAGTCGTCATCGGTCACCTCTCTGCCCCAGCGCGCGGGGAGCAGCTTGTCACGGTCACACCGCGGCCCATATAGTAGACGGGCGCGTTCACTATTTGCTCACTCGTCTCCACGCTATTCAAGCAGGAGGATCCGTGTCGAGTTCGCCGCCCCGCACTGCGCAAACCACCCAGACACCGGCCCCGAGGACCGGTCGGGCGGCCGCGCTGACCCTGACGATCCTGGTGTCCTGCGAGGTCATGCTGATGCTCGACGGCACCGTCATCAACGTGGCGCTGCCGGTGATCAGAGACGGCCTGGGCTTCTCCACCGCCGGCCTCTCCTGGGTGGTCAACGCCTTCCTCCTCGCGTTCGGCGGCATGTTGCTGCTCGGTGGTCGAGCCGGCGACATCCTCGGCCGACGGCGCGTGTTCCTGGCCGGCATCGCGCTGTTCACCGTGGCGTCCCTGCTCGGCGGCCTGGCCCAGAACGCGGAGTGGCTTGTCGCCATGCGGGCGCTGCAGGGCGTCGGCGCGGCACTCGCCGGGCCGAGCACCCTCGCCCTGCTGGTCATCAGCTTCCAGGGCGACGCACAGACCAGAGCGCTCGGCATCTACTCCTCGATGACCGCGTCGGCGATGACCCTCGGCCTGATCCTCGGCGGCGTCATCGTCACCCTGGCCTCCTGGCGCTGGGTGCTGTTCGTCAACGTCCCGGTCGGCCTGCTCGTGCTGCTCTTCGCGCGCCGATTCGTCGACGAGTCACCACGGACGGTCGGCCGCTTCGACCTGCCCGGGGCGGCGACCTCCCTGGTCGGCATGGTCGGCGTCGTGTTCGGGCTGGTGCGCACCGCCGAACAGGGCTGGAACGACCCGCTCACCCTGGTCGGACTGAGCGTCGGCGTCCTGTCGCTGATCGCGTTCGTCCTGCTCGAACGGACGGCACCGCAGCCGATCATGCCGCTCGGCGTGTTCGCCGACCGTTCCCGGGCGGGGGCCTACCTGGGCCTGCTGCTGGTGCCCATGGTGACCTTGAGCATGCAGTTCCTCCTCATCCTCTTCGTGCAGGAGGTGTCCGGCTTCAACCCGCTGCAGGCCGGCCTCGCCTTCCTGCCGATGGCGGCCGGGCTGCTGGTCACCGCCCAGAACGCGGCCAGACCACTGGGCAGGTACGGCGCGAAGGCGACGGCCGCCACCGGTGTCGTCGTACTCCTGATCGCCACCGCCTGGCTGACCCAGATCTCCGCCACCACCGGTTACCTCGCCGGCCTGTTCGGGCCGCTGCTGCTCGCCGGCGCGGGCCTCGGCCTCGTGGCCGTTCCGCTCAACGTCACCATCATGTCGACGGTGGACCCCGAGGACGCCGGAGCCGCGTCCGGGCTGCTTCAAGCGATCATGATGTCCGGTGCGACACTCGGGGTGGCCGTCCTGTCCACGGTGTACACCTCGGTCGTCGGTGACGCCCCGCAGGTCGAGGGCACCGCACCCACCGCCGCGCTCATCGCCGACGGTATGCGCAGCGGATTCCAGGTCAGCACCGGCCTCGCGGCCCTGGCCCTACTCACCGTGCTGTTCCTGATCAGGTCGCCGGCCTCCCGCCGGCCCCGGTGATGGTGAGCCGACCCCATCGACACCGACGCGGGCGGGGGCGGCAGGCTGTCGTGGTCGAGCTGCCCGGTCTGCGAGAATCGGATCCGTGCGGGACGCCGAACCCACCGCCGACGAGACCGCCTTCTTCACCGAACTCGCGAAGCTCGTCCCGGATGTTCAGGACTGGTACCACCAGGACGATGACGGCACGCTCTGGATGATCGCGTCGTACGACTTCCTCCGGGGAAACTGGATCTACCAGACCCTGCGGCTCGACTATGACGGCAAGAACCTGCGTGGCGGCTGGAGCCCGGCGTGTCTCAACTGGGACGACGGCGTACGCGCCGCTGACGCCCTCATCAACACCGCGGGCCCCGCCGGGCTGCGGCTCGACTGTGTCGATCCGACGACAGATGCCGACGCGGCGGCGGCATGGTTCCACGGCCACCTCAACCGCGGGCAGGCGCATCGGCGCTGAGACTCTGCCGGCGACGCTGTCGGGTTGGGTAACGGCGGGCGGGCGTACCATCCCGACCAGCCGGTGCTGGTCCATTACCGACGACGAAGCCCGGCACCATTCCCGGTGGCCGGGCACCGGGTTGGACCGACAGTGCCTGCGCGGCCCGGCCGGGCAGGGAACAATGGACGTCGCTGCCGGTGGTGCGCGGCTGTTCGGCGGGCACCCGATGCTCGCCGGCCGCTGTGGGAGGAGGACGCGATGCAGGCGATCCGGAAGGTCCGCCATCGACAGGCCGACGTCGACGGCCTGGAGGTGTTCTTCCGCGAGGCGGGGCGCGCCGGTCAGCCGACCGTACTGCTGCTGCACGGCTTTCCGAGCTCGTCGCACACCTTCCGCGAGGTCATGCCCACGCTGGCCGACGTCGCGCACGTGATCGCGCCCGATCTTCCCGGCTTCGGCATGTCGTCGTCACCGACCATCGACGCGTACGACTACACCTTCGAGAACCTGTCCCGAACGATCGAGCACCTGCTCGACCGGCTCGGGGTGCGACGCTTCTTCGTCTACCTGCACGACTTCGGCGCACCCGTGGGCTACCACCTGGCCACCCGCGACCCCCATCGCATCCAGGGTCTCATCGTCCAGAGCGGCAACGCGCACTCCGACGGCCTCGGCGAGCAGTGGGACGACGCCAAGGCGTACTGGGCCGACCCGACCGACCAGCAGCGCGCCAAACTGCCGGACTGGTTGACCTTCGCCGGCACCCGGGACCAGTACCTCGCCGGGCTGCCCGAGGGCGTGCGCGCCCTGCAACCTCCCGAGTCGTGGCACCTCGACTGGGAGCGCATGCGTCGACCCGGCAACATCGACGCCCAGTTCGCGCTGTTCACCGACTACGCCAACCACGTCGCCCGCTTCGCCGAGCTGGCCGAGTACCACCGGGCCCACCAGCCGCCGGCGCTGGTGCTGTGGGGACGGCACGACCCGTTCTTCGACGTCGACGAGGTCCTCGCCTACCACCGCGCTCTCGAGCGCATGGACGCGCACATCTACGACGGCGGGCACTTCCTGTTGGAGACGCACGCGGCCGAATGCGCCGACCTCATGCGAACGTTCGTGCTCGACAACACCTGAGCCGCCTCGGTGTCGTTCAGCCGCATCCCGCGCCTCGTTCGGGCCGCCGGGAACGGGTGGCTGAGCGACCCGGGATCGCGGCGTAGGGTGGCGCGGTGTTCTCCGTGGGCGCGCGTGACTCGATCCGGGAGCGGTTGCTCGCCGCAGCCGAAAGTGACCCCGCCGTCGTCGGGGCCGCGGTCACCGGATCCCATGCCGTCGAGGGCGCAGACCGATGGTCCGACATCGACCTGGTCCTCGGTATCGAAGGCGCACTGGATTCGGCGCTGCGCCACTGGAGTGAACTGCTCTACCGCGACTTCGCCGCCGTCCACCACTGGGACCTGCCGTCCGGCTCGTCGGTGTACCGGGTGTTCCTGCTTCCCGGCATGCTCGAAGTGGACATCGGGTTCACCCCGGCCGCTCAGTTCGGGCCGCGCGGTCCGACCTGGCGTACCGTCTTCGGGCATCCCGCACCGGCGCAGGAAGATCCGTCCCCCGGCCGGCGGACCCTGGTCGGGTTGGGTTGGCACCACGCCCTGCACGCGTGGATCTGCATCCAACGGCACCGCTGGTGGCAGGCCGAGCAGTGGATCAGCGCCCTACGCGGCCAGGTTCTCGCCCTGGCCTGCCTGCGCCTCGGTCATCCCACCAGCTACGCGAAAGGCGCCCACCTGCTTCCTCCGGACGTGACCGCGCCGCTGAACGCCACCCTGGTCCGTGCGCTCGACGAAGCCGAACTCACCCGCGCTCTCCGGGCGGCGGCGGCCGCGCTGATCGCGGAACTCGCGCTCGCCGATGCGTCGCTCGCGGCCCGCCTCGCCTGCACACTGAACGATCTGCGCGTCGATGGCCAGCCGTCCGGCTCGTCCATTGCGCGCCGCTAGCGGCTCTGGCTCATCGGCAACCCGGCGGTCGCGCTCCGCGGCGGCCACCGGAGGTACGCGTCATCCGTACGATCCTGGACATGCCTGATCCTGCCGCGCGGTTCGCGCAGCTCGCCGACGAACACGAGGCCCGCAAGCGGGCGGCGACCGCGCTCGTCGAGGGCTGGGACTGGTACACGTGGCCGGGGCTCGATCTGCGTCCGTTGCACTTCGAACGGGACCTGCGCAAGCCTGGGCGTCGTCTGGACACCCGTCCCCCGCTGGATCGGGACGTGCTGCGTATCGGGTTCGATGCCCAGGGCCGCGTGGTCGTGGTCGAGGAGTACAGCGGCTTCCTCAACGGCACCCGGTACTACGAGACGTTCTTCCGCCACGGCGACGAGGTCGTCGAGGTGGCGCACTTCGACCTGGACGGCCCGATCTACCTGCACGAGTACCGTTTCGAAGACGGGCTGATGCACACGGCCACCATGGTCGCGCGACGCGGCTCGGGGCGGGAGTCGTACGCGTACACCGACGGGCGGATCAGCCGCGTCGAGATCGAGCACAGCGGCGGCCCGCCTGCCGTACTCGTGGCCGAGCACGACGACCACGGCCTGCACCGGCTCGTCGAGGTCAGGGGCAACCAGTCGCGAACGCGGTACGCCCGCCCACCCGCAGGCTTCGATCTTGCGGCGGCGTGCCGCGCCATCGAGGACAGTCTTGTCGCGTTGGTCCCGGACGCCGCCGCGGGGCTGGCGGTCGACGACCCCATCGCCTGCCTCGCCCTCAGCTATGACCGGCCGACACAGCTGGTGATCGACATCAGCGCGGCCACCGCTGACGAGCGCGCCGAGCTGGCCTCGATCGATGCCCGGGCCGCCTGGGCACCGGCGGACTTCGAGGCCAGCACCGGCATCGACCTCGGCGACACCGAACCGTCTCGGCTCGTCCAGCAGGAACTCGCGCTGCTCGACGCGGACGACGATGACGTGGCGGCCGGATCCGAGATCGGCCGACGACTGTGGTGCGCGGTGGCGGCTCGGCTGAACCTGCGCGACTGGTCGGCCACGCTGCCGGTCACCGACGATTTCGTGGTGTACGCGGTCGACCTCGAACTGGTCGACCTGGAACGGAACCTGGCCAGCTGCCTGCCACCGGAGCGACTCGCCGCGTTCCACGAGCGGGGCCTGTTCGCAGCATTCGTGGGGAGGGGCTAGCTGTGCTGTCCGGCGGCGCCACCCTCGAATGCCTCGTACCGCCGCGCCACCTGGTGGAAGGCTTCCTTCGGCTCCCACCGGGACGGGTCCGCGGAGGGCACCCGCACCACGCCGAAGCCAGCCATGTCCAGGTCGTACCGCGGGTCCGCGTGGTGCGGGAAGTCCGGCATGACAAAGGTGAAGACGAAGCAGCCGTGTACGTCGTGTGCGGCGTAGAGGTCGATCAGTTCCGCCAGGTACGCCGCCTGGGTGGCCTCGTCGCGTACGTGCCCGTCCCTGACCCGGGGTGGTCGGGTGAACCAGTTCACGATCCGAAACGAGCCGGGACCACGGCGCTCGGCCCCGAGGTGGGCGCCGCACCCGAACTCGGTGATGACCACCGGCCGGTCCGCCTCCTCCAGCAGGGCAATCAGCCGTTGCTGGTAGACGGCCGGGTTGGGGCCGAGACGGTAGAGGTTGACGCCGATGACGTCGAAGCCGGACCAGTCGACCTTCTCCCAGAAGCCCGCGGCGTAGGTGACCGGCCCGTGGAACGCGGCGCGGGCAACAGGCAGGGCGGCGCCGAGCAGGGCGTTGAGCTTGCGGGTGATCCGGCGGTCGAAGAAGCGTCGCCACCGCACCAGCACCTGGAGTCGGATGAAGACACGCGGTCCCGGGAGCATCCCCGGGGAGGTGAGGGAGAATTCGCTGCCGAGCAGCAGCGTGACCCGACCCGGGTACCGCACGCGCAGTTCCTCGGCCGCGGCGGCCGTCGCCGTGAGATGGGCCAGGATCTCGCGGTGCGGGCGGTCGGCGAGGTACGGCCGGATGTAGACATCGAGCCCGACGTCCAGGGCGTGCCGCGCGGCGTCCAGCTGCGTCCGGGTATCGGTGCCGATCACCATCACCGTCGTGCAGTGCAGGCTTTCGCGGATGGCGTGCATGTCCCGGCGCACGGCCTCGCCGGAGGTATCGCCGACGATGTACGAGATACCTCTGATGTCCAGGCTCACGCTCCCACTATGCGGGCCGGATGCGGTGCCGGCGAGGCCCGAGGAGCGAACATAGACCTTGGTTCCCGTCTCTATACTTTCGACGCCGCTGCCCGCCGCACCGCGCGACAGCCGCGGGCTCGAAGCTGGCGACGTGACGTCTGGCCACCGATCTTGGCCTCTGCCAAGCGGCGCAGCAACTCATCGCGAGCGCTGACCGCTGGCGTCTGAGTTGTAGTGTCCGCCGAGTGCCTCGCATCGTCCGCCACGCCGTCAGTCTGCTTCTCCTTCTCACTGGTGCGCTGGTGGGCACCTATGGCGGACACGCGTTCGCGACTGCCGTGGGCCTGGCCGGTACCGGCGGCACTCTCACCGTCGCTTCCTGCCGGGTGGACGTCTCGTACAGCGACCGGGACCGCGACGCCGAGGACCGCCGGGAGACCCGGCGGTGCCGGGGCGAGTTCACAGCCGACGACGGTTCGGCCACGGATCCTCGACGAGAGATCGTCAGCGACACGGCGCAACCGGGCGACCGAATTGCGGTCCGTGACAGCGGCACCGTCTATCAGGAGGTGGGGGCAGAATGGGCGATCACGGGGGCCAGCATGGTCCTTCTCGCCCTCGCTCTGGCGGTGGGGGGAGTTCTGGGACTCGTGACCGGCCAATTCCCTCTGCTCTGGTACGAGCACCACCGTTTCTACACCGCCGTCCACGCCCTTCCCTACGGCCGCGTCTACGTCTGGGCGTTCATCGGCGTCATGGCGGCGAGTCTGATCGGCTTCGCGCTCGCTGAAATGCTCTGACGACTGCCGGCAGGACCGCCGGCTTGTTGACTCCTGCCGGGCGTCGTGCCTGTCTCCCGGCAGCGGACGTTGCTTGACTCAGCGGCATGACATCAATACGGAAAGCGATCACCAGTACGGTGATCGCCGGGGTACTGGTCGGCGCGACAGCGCTCGCCGGTCCCACCTCCGCGTACGCGGAGTCCGGCCAGCCCGAGGCGGCCGGAGCCGCCGCCTCCATCCTCGACATCATCCCGGCACCCACCGTGGACCGGATGGTCGCCCAGGCCCCGCTTGTCGACGCGGCCAATGTCATCCGCACCGCGGTGGACCGCGCACCGGCACGCGGCTACGCCGGCATCGGCCTGGTCGACGACCACGTCACCCTGTGGTGGAAGGGTGCACTACCCACCGACATCACCGCAGCCGTCACCGCCGCCCGCCGCACCGCGCCGGTCCAGGTGGCCAAGGCCACCTACTCCCGCGCCGAACTCCACAAGGCGGCCGCCGCCCTCACCCCGGTGGTGAAGGCCAACCCGGCCGACGCCAGCCACTCGGTGCGGCTGCGCACCGACGGCACCGGCATCGACATCGGCGTGGACTACACCGCGGGCGCCAAGCTGCCGAAGCTGCCGGCCACCGGCGTGCGTACCAGCATCGTCGAACGCGACCGGATGGTCGAACGGTCACGGGCCAACGACGCCGCGCCGTTCGACGGCGGGGCGAGCATCGGGGTCACCGTACCCTGGTGCACCGCCGGCTTCGGCGTCCGCAACGTGGACACCGACGCCGGTTACCTCCTCACCGCCGAACACTGCGGTGCCATCGGCTCGCCCTGGCACGTCGGCTTGTCCACCGGCACCGGCACGCTGGTCGGCTACGCGGTCGACAGCAACGACGACCACGACACGATGATCATTTCGACGTCGACACCCGGCGACCACCTCTACGTCGGCGGTCAGCAGGACGAGGTCCGCGCCAAGGTGCTCCGCTGGACCGAGGTCTTCCCCGGCCAACTGCTGTGCCAGTCCGGGCACACCTCCGCGGGCGCTATCGGCGGTCCGGTCTGCAACCTGCGGGTCGACTTCCACTACGACGACATCGAGGACCTCGTCGAGGCCACCCAGCTCGACGGCGACGAGGCCGCACGGGGCGGCGACAGTGGCGGCCCGGTCTACTCCGTCAACGCCAACGGCACCGTGCTCGCCGCCGGCACCACCACCCGGTCACTGGGCGTGGGCTTCGGCTTCCAGGACTTCGCCACCGCCCGCGACGACTACGGCAACATCGTGCCGGCGACCACGATCGCCAGCACCTGCCGGGTCTCCTTCGTCGTCACCAACTCGTGGGGCACCGGCTACAGCGCCAGCGTCACCGTCTACAACGACGGCCCGGCCGCCAACGGCTGGTCGCTGGGCTTCGCCTTCCCGGGTGGACAACTCGTCCAGGGCCACTGGAACGGCATCTTCCAGCAGACCGGCGCGGCGGTGACCGTCACCAACGAGAACCACAACGCCAGCATCCCGACCGGCGGCGCCGTCAACTTCGGCTTCACCGCGAACGGCTCCCCCGCCGTCCCGGCCCCGTTCACCCTCAACGGCACCACCTGCAACTGACCCCTGTCCCTGCACATCGGGCCCCGCCGCATCGTCGGCGGGGCCCGGTTCGTGCTCAGGATCAGGACTCGGCCAGTTCGCGCCGCAGACTGGCGCGCAGCGTCCGCACCTCCGGTGCGTCCAGTTCGCCGCAGCGGTCGAGCGCCCGCTCACGCAACCGGCGGGCGTGAGCGGCCTCGCCGGCCAGCGCCGCGAGCGCGGACAGGGTCTGCGCCTCCCACCACGGGCAGCACAGCGCGGCATACAGCGCCAACGCCGACCGCAGCGCCCCGGCCGCCGCGTCGACCTCACCCAACGCCTGGAGCGCGAGCCCGTACCGGTGGATGGCGTTGGCCTCGCTGAACGTCGCGCCGCACCGGTGGAACACCCGCCGGGCACGGGCGTACTCATCGGCGGCGGCCCGCCACCGGCCCATCCCGGCCAGGTCCGCCCCGAGACTCATCATCGTCCCGGCCCTGGCCACCGCCGCGCCGGTACGGCTGAGACCGCTACTGCCACGGGCGTAGAACGCCAACACGTCGCGGTGCAGGTCGGCCGCCTCGGCGAACCGGCCGAGCGCGGCCAGCGCCCCGCCCTGCACACCCGCCGCGCTGTGCTCGCCGAGGGCGTACCCGATCTCGCGGAACAGGCCCACGGCCCGGCGGCAGTGGTCGACGGCCGCCCCGCCGCTGCCGATCCGAATGAAGATCGCGGCGCTGTACGTCAGCGCCCACGCCTCCTCCCGGCGGTCCCCGATCCGCTGGGCCAACTCCAGTGCCCGGTCCAGGGCGGCCAGCCCGTCGGTGTTGCGGTCCCGGCAGAAGTACCGGGCCCAGCCCAGGAAGTTCAGCAGGACGGCCTCGTCACGGGGGCTACCGGCGGCCCGGGCCGCGGCCACTCCCAGCGAGAAGATCTCGTCCCAGGAGTGCCGGTGACTGTTGGCGTCGGAGTACCAGTGCAGAGCCCTGGTGACCGCGACCACGTCGGCGTGCCGACCGCGCCGGGCCGCGTCGCGCAGCGCCGCCAGCCAGTTGCCGGACTCCCGATCCAACCAGTACGCCGCCGCCCGATCGTCGTCGAACGGGGAGTCGACCCGAGCGGCGACCGGTTCGAACATCGAGCCCGCCTGCCGGGTACGCCGCAGCAGCCAGCCGACCATCTGATCGTGCGCCTCGACCCGGCAGGCCTGTTGTTCCTCGGCGTCGAGGCGTTCCTGGGCGTAGAGCCGGACCAGGTCGTGGAACTGGTACCGGTCCCCCAGGGTCAGGAGGACACCGGCTTCGACCAGCTCCTCCAGGGCCGCCGCCGCGGTCTCCTCGCCGGTGCCGGCCACGGCGGCGACCAGCGCGGGTGCGAAGTCGGTGCCGGGAATCAGCGAGGCCCGCCGGAACACTCGCGCGGCCATCGGGTCCAGTTGCCGGTAGGAGACCTCGAACGCGGAGCGGACGCCCAGGTCGCCGGCGGTCAGCTCGGTCAGCCGCCGACGCTGGTCGCGGAGCAGGTCCACCAGCCAACCGACCGACCACTGTGGTCGGCTGGCGAGACGGTTGCCGGCGATCCGGACGGCCAGCGGCAGCCGGCCGCAGAGTTTGACGAGTTGGTCCGCCGCGGCCGGCTCGGCGGCGAGCCGGTCGGCGCCGACGATCGCCGCGAGCAGCAGTCGACCGGCTGCCGGGTCGAGCAGGTCGAGCGGCAGGCGGACCGCACCGGCAAGACCCGTCAGTGGACGCCGGCAGGTGACCAGCGCGAGGCATCCCCGCCCGGCCGGCAACAGTGGGCGCACCTGTGCCTCACTCGCGGCGTTGTCCAGGACCACCAGCAGCGGCCGGTCCCGGGTGAGGGTACGGAACAAACCACCCCGCTCGGCCGGCGACACCGGCACCCGATTGTCCGGCACCCCGAGCGACCGCAGCAGCCCGGCCAGCGCCTCGCCCGGGTCGACCGGGCCGTCCGGCGAGGCGCCCTGCAGGTCGACGAAGAGCTGCCCGCCCGCGAACGCCGGGCTGAGCCGATGCCCGGCGGCGACGGCGAGGCTGGTCTTGCCGATCCCCGGCGGCCCGTGCAGCACCACCACCGAGGCGGTGTCCGGCTGCCCCGCGGTGACGTCGGCGGCCAGCGCCGAGAGCCGTTGCAGGATCTCCGCCCGGCCGGCCAGGTCCGGAACGGCGGCGGGCAGTTCCCCGGGTACGACCACCGCGGGGCGGTCGTACGGCGCCGGCACCCGATCGTGCGGCAGCTCCGCGCGGTCGCCCGGCACCGCGACGCGGTCGTCCGGCACCGGCGCTCGGTCGTGCGGCTGCCGCTCGACCCGGGCCAGGGCCACGAAGCGGTCGCGGTCGGCCCCGTCCAGCCGCAGGGCATCGGCGAGCAGCGCCACCGTCCGTCGTTGCGGGCTGCGGACCCGGCCGCGCTCCATCTCCCGGATCCCGCGGACACTGGCGCCGGCCGCCTCGGCAAGCTCCTCCTGGGTCAGCCGCCGCTCCAAGCGGAGGGTCCTGAGGACGCCTCCGAACTGGTCACGTCGCACCTGACTCTTGGGCATGCTCCCCCCACCACCGAGCGCCCGCAGTTACGTAACGTGCCTTGATGCTCGCATGAGCGTGACGAATTTCGGGCCACTGTGGACCGAGTGTGAGTATCACCATGGCGATTCCTCGACACGTCAGACGCGGCACGGTGCCGGCCATCGACGAGACCGGCCACCACGGACGACCCGGAAGCCGTCGACGGCCTGTGCTCGCGGTCCGGCGGCCCGCCGGACGCCATCAGGTGCGGGGCGGACCGTGATCCACAAGCCTGGCCGCTGGGAACGCCAGGCAGTCTCGTCCAGATCAAGAGCACGGGCGAGTGCGTCTGGCGCCCGGCGGTGCACGTCCGTGGGGTGCGGTGCGGACGCGCTGGGCACCTGGATCGGCCCACCGGCCCGAGCGCCGCATTAACGGTCGTCTCAGATTCGCTCGGTACGAAGTCGGCATCAGATGAGCGATGTAACCCGCATGTAGGAGGCTAGTGATGGCAGTCAACGCAGCGCCGTCCGGGGAAGCGCCGGCCGGTCGGTTGGCAGGCCGATGGGTGCCGTGGTTGGTGATTGGCTTGTGGGTGGCGCTGGCAGCGGTCATGGTGCCGCTGAGCGGAAAGTTGAGCTCGGTCACCACCGACAGCGCCGTGGACACCCTGCCGGCAAGTGCCGAGTCCACCAAGGTGGCGGTGCTGGAGGACAGTCTCCCCGGCGGGGACGACAACACGTTCGTCTTCGTGTACCACCGCGCCGGCGGCATGACCGACGCCGACCGCGCGACGGTCGAGCGCCACTACAACACCCTTGCCAAGCGGCACCCGCCGAAAGTGGCAGCGGCCGGCGAGGACGACGAGGGCCCACTGACGAGACTCTCCACCGACGGCAAGGCGATGATGTTCACCCTCGACGTGAGCACGACCTACGGCGCACCGGAGGCCATCGTCGGCCCGTTGCGGGACGCCGCGAAGGACCGCCCCGCCGGCCTGGAACTCGACGTGACCGGCCCGGCCGCGATCGACGGCGACATGGACGCCGTCTTCGACGGCATCGACCTGCAGGTCTTCCTCACCACCGTTGTCGTCGTCACGCTCCTGCTCATCCTCACCTACCGCAGCCCGGTGTTGTGGTTCATCCCGCTGGTGGCCGTGGGCGCGGCCGCACTGACCGCGATGGCGACCGTCTACCTGCTCGTCAAGGGCTTCGGCATCGTGGTCAACGACCAGAACTCGGCGCTGCTGACGATCCTGGTATTCGGCGTCGGCACGGACTACGCGCTGTTGCTCATCGCTCGATATCGGGAGACACTGCGCCACCACGAGAACGTCCGGGTTGCGATGGTCCACGCGCTACGCGGCGCGGCACCGGCCATCCTCGCGTCCGCGGCCACCGTGGTCGCCGGCCTGCTCTGCCTGCTCGTCGCGGACCTGAACAGCACCAGCGGGTTGGGCCCGATCGGTGCGGCCGGCATCCTGTGCGCGCTGGTGGCCATGCTGACGCTGTTCCCGGCGGTACTCGTGGTGCTCGGCCGGCGGATCTTCTGGCCGGCCATCCCGCGGTTCAGCACGGCCGTGGAGGAGAAGCCGGGGCTGTGGGGACGGCTTGGCACCGCCATCAACCGCCGCCGGTGGGTGGCGACGCTCGGCTCGCTCGGAGTCCTCGGCGTTCTCGCCATCGGCCTGGCGGGCAACACCGGCGCCCTGCGGGAGCAGGACCAGTTCCTGTCCGCGCCGGAGTCGGTCACCGGCTTCACCGTTCTCCGCCAGCACTTCCCGGAGCTCGGCGGCCAGCCGATGACGATCTTCACGCGGCCGGCCTACCAGGAGCGGGTGCTCGACATCGTCACGGGCACCCACGGTGTGGCCCTGGCCATCCCGGGTCAGACCAGCGGTGGCTGGGCCGACATCTCCGTGTTTCCGACGGACGCGCCGGACACCGTCGCAGAGTACGACACGATCAAGCGGGTGCGCACCGCCGTGCACGCGGTGAGCGGGGCGGAGGCGATCGTCGGCGGGCCGAGTGCGGAGAACCTCGACACCGAGGTGACCACCAGCCGCGACGAGAAGCTGGTGATCCCGCTGGTGCTCGCCGTCGTCCTGATCATCCTCGGGCTGCTGCTGCGCGCGATCGTGGCCCCGCTGGTCCTGATGGCCACCGTGATCGTCTCATTCGCCGCGGCCTTCGGCGGCAGCGTGTTCGTCTTCGACACGATCCTCGGGTTCACAGGTGTCGACTATTCGGTGCCGCTGCTGGCATTCCTGTTCCTGGTGGCGCTCGGCGTCGACTACAACATCTTCCTGGCCAGCCGAGCCCGGGAGGAGACCGTGCGTCTCGGCACCAGAGCGGGCATGCGCAAAGCCCTCTCCGCCACCGGCGGCGTCATCACCTCGGCAGGCGTGGTCCTGGCGGCCACGTTCGCGGTCCTCGCCACACTTCCGCTGGTGATGCTGATCGAGGTCGGCTTCCTGGTCGCCTTCGGCGTGCTGCTCGACGCCCTGCTGGTGCGGTCGGTCCTGGTGCCCGCCCTCACCCTGCTGATCGGCCGGCGGATCTGGTGGCCGAGCCGGCTGTCCCGACCGACGGTGGAGCCGCCGGACGGTCAACAGTCGCTCGCCGAGGAGGAGGAACCCGCGCGGTAACGGTGGGCGCGGCGGCACGGACGAGATCCGGGACGGGGACCCAGGCCCCTCCCGGATCTTGTCATGGGCCCGACGGTCGCCGCCCTCTGGTCCTGCGCCGGGCGACCGGGGCTGGGTCGGCGCACCGCGGTGTCCTGCCCCGAACGGTGAGCCGCGCGGGGCCATGCCTGAGGCCGCCGTCCCTTGTCCTGCGCCGCCGGGGCGGTTCAGCGCACCGCGGTGTCCTCCCCGGCGGTGAGCCGCGCGATCGGGGCGGGCGGGGCCGCGGCCGGAAGGTCGACCCGAAGCAGCGCCCCACCGCGGACGGAGCGGGCGACGGTGGCCCGGCCGCCGTGGGCGTCGACGACCCGCTGCACGATCGACAGCCCCAGACCGGATCCCGGCAACCCCCGGGCGCTGTCGGCACGGTAGAACCGGTCGAACACCCGCGGTACGTCGGCAGCGTCGATGCCCGGCCCGGCGTCGTCGACCACGAGCACCGCCGACGCGCCCTCGGCACGGAGCCGGACCTGGACCGGCTGGTCCGGGGGAGACCACTTGCCGGCGTTGTCGATGAGGTTGAGCACCGCCCGTTGGAGCGCAGCGGGACGCCCGCTCACCCACACGGAGGTCACGTCGAGCGCGACCAGGATGTCGGGCACGCGGGAACGCGCCCGGGTCGCGGCGGCCACCACCACGTCGGCGAGGTCGAGCAGCTCGGTGCTCTCGTCGCTGACGTCACCGCGCGCCAGGTCGGTCAGCTCGGCGGCAAGGGTGCTCAACTCGGCCACCTGGGCGCCGAGATCGTTGAGCAACCGAGTCCGACTCTCCGCCGGCAGTGCGTTGTCCAGGGTGCCGCGCCGATCGAGCCGGATCAGCAGCTCGACGTTGAGGCGCAGGCTGGTGAGCGGGGTCTTGAGCTCGTGGGCGGCGTCCTCAGCGAGCAGCCGCTGGGCCCGCCGGGAGTCCCGGAGCGCGGTGAGCATGTCGTTGATCGACTGGATCAGCCGCCGTATCTCCCCACCGCCCTCATCCGGGATGTCGGCGTCGAGATCCTGGGTGTGCGCGACACGTACCGCGGCGGCGGTCAGCCGATCGATCGGTGCCAGCCCGGTCCGCGCCACGGTCCGCCCGACAAGGGCGCCGCCGACCACGCAGAGCAGCCCGATCAGCAGCATGCCGAACCCGAACTGGTTGATTGGGGTGTCGTCGGCGAGGTCGGCCACCTGGACCCCGCCGTCGCCCGCCCGCAGCGTGTAGATGCGGTAGCCGTCGTTCCAGTCGGTCGACTCCAGCAGGTCGTTCGACGCGCCCTGCGCCACGCGCCTTGCAGGCTCGCTGACCGGGGGCAGCGCGGGTTGGCCGGCCGGCGTCCGGGTCGAGCCGTCGGACAGGATGACCCGCACCAGCCGACCGGATCCGGGATACGGCGGTAGCTGGACCTGCGCCAGACCGGCGTGCTGCGCGTTCGTCGCCAGGACGAGGGAGTCGGCGCGCAGCTGTTCCTCGGCGGTGTCCCGCAGCTTCCCGTCCATCAGCTCGCTGGCCACTTGGAAGGCCACGAACACGCTGACCGCGATGGCTGTCGCCGAGATCACCGTCAGCCTGGTCCGCAGGGACCGCCGGCGCCACCACCGGGTCAGCCGGCGCGGTTCCCGGCCGGCGGGCCTGCTCACGGAGGAGTCTCCCGCAACGTGTATCCCAGGCCGCGCAGCGTGTAGATCAATCGCGGCTCACCCTCGGCCTCCATCTTGCGGCGCAGGTAGCTCACGTACACCTGGAGGTTGTTGGCGGTGGCGCTCATGTCGAAGCCCCAGATCGCCTCGAACAGCGCGTCGCGGGTCAACACCCGGGTCGCGTTGCTCACCAGGACCTGCAGCAGGGAGAACTCGGTCCTGGTCAGGCGCAGCGGCCGCCCGCCACGCCACGCCTCGAACCTGTCGGGATCGACCCGGACGTCGGCGTACGACAGGATCTGCGACTCCCCGTCGCCCGGCGTGCGCCGGCGCAGCAGGGCCCGCACCCGGGCCAGCAACTCCTCGGTGGCGAACGGCTTGGGCAGATAGTCGTCAGCGCCAGCGTCCAGCCCCGCGACCCGGTCGGAGACCTGGTCACGGGCGGTCAGCATCAACACCGGCAGATCCCGACCCGCCGCCCGCAACCGCCGGCAGGTCTCCAACCCGCCGAGGCGGGGCATCATCACGTCGAGGATCAGCAGATCCAGCGTGTCACCGCCGGCCCCACCGACCCCGTCGAGCACGGCGAGACCGTTGGCGACGGTGCTGGTGTCGTAACCCTCGACCTGGAGCACCCGCTCCAGCGACTCACGGATGGCCGCGTCATCATCCGCGATCATGATCCGCACGCCGGAGCGCCCCCTTCCAGTCGATGCTTTTGCCGCTCACTGTCCCCGATCAACCTGAGGCCAGGATTAGAGCGTCGCTGGGGGCCAGACACGGTCACGGGCGCTCGGCGTCCCCAGGTGGCTCCCACGCCCAACCCTGACGGCCTGGAGACGGCACGATCATGGTCCAGTGGCCTTCCGGACCACCTCAGGTGCAGGTCAGGCCACCTGCGGTCCCTACTTGGCGTTGAAGTAGCTCGCCTCCGGGTGGTGGACCACAATCGCGTCGGTGGCCTGCTCCGGCATCAACTGGAACTCCTCGGACAACTCCACGCCGATCCGCTCCGACCCGAGCAGGTCCACGATCTTCGCCCGGTCCTCCAGGTCGGGGCAGGCCGGATAGCCGAACGCGTACCGGCAGCCCCGGTAGTCGTTGCGCAGGATCCCCGCCAGGTCCGTCGGGTCGTCGTGGCCCAGCGGACGGCCGTCGGGCAGCGTCATCTCGGCCCGGATGCGCCGGTGCCAGTACTCGGCAAGAGCCTCGGTGAGCTGCACGGACAGCCCGTGCACCTCCAGGTAGTCGCGGTACTCGTTGCGGGCGAACAGCTTCGCCGCGTACTCACTGACGGGTTGACCGACGGTGACCAGTTGCAGCGCGACCACATCGAGCTGGTCGCCCTTGGGCCTGAAGAAGTCCGCCAGGCAGAGCCGCCGCTCCTGCCGCTGGCGGGGGAAGGAGAACCGGGCGCGCTCCGCGTGCCTGTTCTCGTCGAGCACCACCAGGTCATTGCCTTCGGAGTACGCGGGGAAGTAGCCGTACACCACGGCTGCCTCCAGCACCTGGTCGGCGATCAGCCGGTCCAACCAGTACCGCAGACGCGGCCGACCCTCGGTCTCCACCAGCTCCTCGTAGGACGGACCGTTGCCGCCGCGGGCGCCGTTGAGCCCCCACTGCCCGCGGAAGGTGGCCCGCTCGTCGAGCAACGCCGCGTAGTCGGCCATCGGCACGCCCTTGACCACCCGGGTGCCGAAGAACGGCGGGGTGGGCACCGCCACGTCCGCGGCCACGTTGGAGCGGATCGAGGAATCGTGCAGCTCCGGCAGGGACTCGGTGACCATGGACCGCTGCCGTTCCCGGCGGGCCCGCCGCGCCGCCAGGGCCGCCTCGCGCTCCGGGTCGATCACCGGCGCGCCGCCGCGCTTGGCGGTCATCACCTTGTCCATCAGGGACAACCCCTCGAAGGCGTCCCGCGCGTAGTGCACCTGCCCGGGGAACATCGACCGCAGGTCGTCCTCGACGTACGCGCGGGTCAGCGCCGCCCCACCCAGCAGGACCGGCCAGCGCTCCGCGACCCCGCGGGTGGCCATCTCGGCCAGATTCTCCTTCATGATGACCGTGCTCTTCACCAGCAGCCCGGACATGCCGATCGCGTCGGCGCGGTGCTGCTCGGCGGCCTCCAGGATGGCGCTGATCGGCTGCTTGATGCCGATGTTCACCACCTCGTAGCCGTTGTTCGACAGGATGATGTCGACCAGGTTCTTGCCGATGTCGTGCACGTCGCCGCGCACGGTTGCCAGCACGATGCGGCCCTTGCCGCCGTCCTCGGTGGCCTCCATGTGCGGCTCCAGGTAGGCCACCGCGGTCTTCATCACCTCGGCGGACTGGAGCACGAACGGCAACTGCATCTGACCCGAGCCGAACAGCTCACCGACCACCTTCATGCCGTCCAGCAGGATGTCGTTGATGATCGACAGCGGGGACCGACCGCCGGCCATCGCCTCGTCCAGGTCGGCCTCCAGGCCGGTACGCTCCCCGTCGATGATCCGCCGCTTGAGCCGCTCGTCCAGCGGCAACCCGGCCAACTCCTGCGCACGGGTGGCCCGGGCGCTGGTCACGTCGACGCCCTCGAAGAGCTCCAGGAACCGCTGCACCGGGTCGTACCCCGGGCGGCGCCGGTCGTAGACCAGGTCCAGTGCGACCTCGCGCTGCTCCTCGGGGATCTTCGACATCGGCAGGATCTTGCTGGCGTGCACGATCGCGGAGGTCAGGCCGGCCTGCACGCACTCGTGCAGGAACACCGAGTTGAGGACCTGCCGGGCAGCCGGATTGAGCCCGAACGAGACGTTCGAGATGCCGAGGGTGAAGTTGACCCCTGGGTAGAGCCGGGCGATCTCCCGGATCGCCTCGATGGTCTCCAATCCGTCGCGGCGGGTCTCCTCCTGGCCGGTGGCGACCGGGAAGGTCAGCGCGTCGATCATGACGTCGGACAGGTCCATCCCCCACCGGCCGGTGAGGTCGTCGATGGTGCGCGAGGCGATGCGGACCTTGTCCGCCGCGGTGCGCGCCTGCCCTTCCTCGTCGATGCACATCACCACCACGGCGGCACCGTGCTCCCGGATCACCGGCATCACCCGCCCGTAGCGGGACTCCGGGCCGTCGCCGTCCTCGAAGTTCACCGAGTTGACCACGCACCGCCCGCCGAGCATCTCCAGCCCCGCCTCGATCACCGCCGGCTCGGTGGAGTCCAACATGATCGGCAGGGTGGAGGCGGTGGCGAACCGGCTGGCCAGCTCCCGCATGTCCTGCGTACCGTCGCGGCCGACGTAGTCCACGCACAGATCGAGCAGGTGTGAACCGTCGCGCGCCTGGCTGCGGGCGATCTCCACGCAGGCCCGCCAGTCGGCGGCGAGCATCGCATCCCGGAATGCCTTGGACCCGTTGGCGTTGGTCCGCTCCCCCACCATCAGCACGGACGCGTCCTGGGCGAACGGCACCGGGTGGTAGACCGAGGAGACGCCCGCCTCGTGCCGCGGCTCACGGGCCGGGGCGGTGACGCCGTGCAGCCGCTCGGACAGCACCCGGATGTGCTCCGGGGTGGTGCCGCAGCAGCCGCCGACGAGCCCCACGCCGTACTCGGTGATGAACCGCTCCAGGGCCTCGGCCAGCTCCACGGGAGTCAGCGGGAAGTACGCCCCGTCGGCGGTCAGCACCGGCAGGCCGGCGTTCGGCATCACCGACAGCGGGATGCGGGAGTGCTGCGACAGATACCGCAGGTGCTCGCTCATCTCGGCCGGGCCGGTCGAGCAGTTGAGCCCGATCAGGTCCACGCCGAGCGGCTCGATGGCGGCCAGGGCCGCACCGATCTCGCTGCCCACCAGCATGGTGCCGGTGGTCTCCACCGCCACGTGACAGATGATCGGCACCGACTGACCCAGCTCGGCCATCGCCCGCTTCGACCCGACCACTGCCGCCTTGACCTGGAGCAGGTCCTGACAGGTCTCGATGATCAACGCGTCCGCGCCACCGACGATCAGACCGGCGGCGTTCTCCTGGTACGCGTCGCGCAGGGTCGCGTACGGGGCGTGCCCGAGGGTAGGAAGTTTGGTGCCCGGCCCGATCGAGCCGAGCACGAACCGGGGCCGCTGCGGGGTGCTGGCCGCGTCGGCGGCCTCCCGGGCGATGCGCGCGCCCGCCTCGGACAACTCCCGGATGCGCTGCGGGATGTCGTACTCGGCGAGGTTGGCGAGGTTGGCGCCGAACGTGTTGGTCTCCACGCAGTCCGCGCCGGCGGCGAGGTAGGCGTCGTGCACCCCACGCACCACGTCCGGCCGGGTGACGTTGAGGATCTCGTTGCACCCTTCGAGGCCGTCGAAGTCGTCCAGCGTGAGGTCCGCGGCCTGCAGCATCGTGCCCATCGCACCGTCGGCGATGAGAATCCGGTCGGCCAGCACATCCATCAACGAAGTCCGCACCCGTTCAGGTTAGTGCGGCATCCCCTCCGCCCAGCACCCCTCGGCGCCCGATCCCAAATTGTGTCAGCGGGATCACCCTGTCCGGTTCATTCGTGTATGACCGGGCCTCCGGGCGGCCGACCGGCGCGGCCGACAGGCCGTACCCTCGGCTGGCACGTAGGCTGACGGACGTGAAGGACAACAGGGACGCCGCCGTGCCCCACGGTATGACGACCGGGCGCCATCCCGGCGCCGGCCGCGACGAGCAGGGTGAGGTGACGGCGTGACCGAGTTCGACGGACTGCCGGTGCTGCGGTCCCCGGTGGCCATCGCCGCGTTCGAGGGCTGGAACGACGCCGCCGACGCGTCCACCGCCGCGGTCGAGCACCTCGAGCAGGTCTGGAACGCCCGGCAGATCGCCGAGTTGGACCCGGAGGACTTCTACGACTTCCAGGTCAGCCGGCCCACCATCACCATGGCCGACGGGGAGACCCGTCGGGTGGAATGGCCGACGACCCGGTTCATGGTGGCCAGCCCGGAGGGCACCGAGCGCGACGTGGTGCTGATCCGCGGCATCGAGCCGAGCATGCGCTGGCGGACGTTCTGCGAGCAGGTGCTGGAGATCTGCCACAGTCTCGAGGTGGAACGGGTGGTGCTGCTCGGCGCGTTGCTGGCCGACGTTCCCTACACCCGGCCGCTGCCGATCAGCGGCAGCGCCTCCGACGCGCAGGCCGCCGAGCGCTACCAGCTCACCCCCACCCGCTACGACGGGCCGACCGGCATCGTCGGCGTGCTGCACGACGCCTGCACCCGCGCCGAGGTGGACGCCGTGTCGTTCTGGGTGCACGTGCCGCACTACGCCAACAACCCGCCCTGCCCGAAGGCCACCCTCGCCCTGCTGCACCGGGTGGAGGAGGTCGTCGACCTGCCGGTGCCGATGGCCGACCTGGCCGAGGAGTCCGCCGAGTGGGAGCAGCGGGTGCGCAGCGCCGCCGAGCAGGACGCCGAGCTGGGCGAATACGTCCGCGAGCTGGAGGAACGGGTCGGCGACGAGGGAATCACCCCGCTGACCGGTGACGAGATCGCTCAGGAGTTCGAGAAGTACCTGCGGCGCCGGGGCGGTTCGGCCGGCCCCACCGCCGGCTCCTGGTAGCACCGCCTCCCTGCGGGCCCTCGGTTTTCTGCGGCTCTCGGTCTTCTGCGGGCCCTCGGACCTTTCGTGGTTCGAGGGCCCGTTTTCGCGTGTCCGGGGTGGCGCCGTCACACCCTCTACGGCATCCTAGGAACCTAGATGTGATCAAGGAGGTGGGTGTGCAGATCAACCCCGGGGCCGCCGAGTTCCCGCACCGACAGATCGCCGCGCAGCTCAAGGCCCAGGTCCGCCGCGGCGACTGGGGGCCCGGCGAGCGCCTGCCGTCCATCCCGGCCATCGCCGAGATGTTCGGCGTCGCCAAACAGACCGTGCAACGCGCCGTCGACCAGCTGCGGGTCGAGGGCATCCTGATCACCAAACCCGGCTCCGGTACGTTCGTCCGGGGCACCCGCCGCCGACTCAACCGCCTCTCCCGAGGCCGGTACGGCGGCTTCCGCGGCTACCACACCGACCTCGCCGCCCGATACCGCCAGCAACTCGTCTCGGTCGGTCGCGCCCCCGCCCCCGCCGAGGTCGCCGACGCGTTCGGGGTGCCCGACGGCACCGACCTGCTCTGCCGCCGACACCTCGTCCGCACCGACGACTCCCCCGTGGAGGTCGGCGCCTCCTGGTTCCTGCCCCGCGACACGACAGGCACCTCGCTGGAGCGCGCCGAGGCGTTCGGCCGGCCCCTCTACCAGGAGGCCGAGGAGGCCACCGGGCGGCGCTACATCTCGGCCACCGACACGATCAGCGCCCGCCAACCCAGCCGGGAGGAGGCCGAGACCCTCCAGATCCGGCCGGACACCCCCGTGCTGCACCTGCTGCACGTCGCCTACGACGCGCACCGCAAGCCGATCGAGGTGGCTCAGGCCACCTGGCCCGGCCCCATGACCACCCTCACCGAGGAATACAAGATCCCCGGCCCGGCCCCCGACCCAGAGCCCGACCCCGGCCTGGTCCTGGGCTAACCCGACCCGCCCGGCCTGCCCCACCCGGCCTGCCCCGCCGATCTTGCCCCGCCCCGCCCTGGCCCGCCGTTCTTGCACATACTGTCGCCGCCATGCCCCGTTCTGCCCCCTTCCGGGGGACAGAAACCGCAAGATCCGCACGGAGACGGCGGGCTACGGGATGCGAGGGCTCGTCCTCCCTCGACCGCCGCGTCGATCATGGAGTTGTGGTGCCTCACGAAAGGTGCCTAGCACCACGTACCAGGCACCACAACTCCATGATCGACGGGTAGAGGTGGGCTAGGTGGGCTGGGGGTGAGGCCGTTTGGTTGAGCTGAGCGGGCTGGCATCGTTGCGTCTATACCCTCGGTGTATATACTGCGGGTGTATTGATCGATGGTCGGGCATTCCGGTCCCGGCGTCGAAGGACCTCAGGAGGTAGATCGATGTCAGCCGTGAAGCCTGTCGGTGGACGGGGAATGACGCGCCGTGGCCTGGTCGGAGCCGCACTGGTGGCCGGGGTCGGCGTGCCTCTGGGCATTGCCGGCCACGCCACGGCGGCCACGGCCAACCCCGGCCCGGACCGGCTCACTCTGCCCCTGCCGACCGGGCCGTACCGGGTGGGAACGGTGCCGCTGCACCTGGTCGACAGGTCACGGCCGGATCCGCTGGCCGGTCCGGGGCGACACCGGGAGCTGATGGTCAGCGTGTGGTATCCCGCCCGGGACGTGCGCCGGTACCCGCGTGCCCCCTGGATGACCCCCGCGTCGATGCGCATGCTGCTGGACTCCGCCGGGTTCGCACCCGACGCCGTGCTGTCGCCGCTGACGGCTGGGCGCGAGGGCGCCCCGGTGCGGCACGCGGGCCAGCGGCTGCCGGTGGTGCTGTACTCGCACGGTGCCGGCAGCCACCGCTCGGACACCACCATCGTGGTGCAGGAACTCGCCAGCCACGGGTACGTGGTGGTCACTGTGGACCACACCTACGACGGGTTCGGCGAGTTCCCCGACGGTCGAGTCACCGTCCGGGAGGACGACTTTGATTCCACCCCGTGGACATACACCCGCGACGCCCGATTCGTCCTCGACCAGATCGCCGAACTCGCCGCCGGGCGCAACCCCGACGTCGACCACGCGCCGCTACCGGCGGGGCTGGGCGCCGCCCTCGACCTGAGCCGGATCGGCATGTTCGGTTGGTCGAAGGGCGGCACCGCGACGGCCCTGACCATGGGCACCGACCGGCGGGTCCGGGCAGGGCTGAGCATCGACGGCCCGATGGTGTCGCAGCCAATGCCCACCACCGACCTGTACCGGCCGTTCATGCTGATGACGGCGGGGTACACCCGGGCCACGGAGCCCGCCGTCGCCGATTTCTTCACGCACCTGCGCGGATGGCGGCTCAACGTCCACGCCACGGGGGCGATCCACTCGTCGTACGGCGACAACCAGTGGCTGATGCCGCAACTGGCACGGGTCGTCGGGATGAGCGACGAGGAGCTGATCGGCTGGATCGGCACTCTGGACCCCTCCCGCGCGGTCCGCATCGGGCAGGCGTACCCGCTGGCGTTCTTCGACAGGCACCTGCGGCACCGGGGCGGCCATCTGCTGCGCGGCCCGAGCCGGTCCTTCCCCGAGGTGACGTTCATTCCGTGACGGCCCCGGAGTGATCGACTCGGCTTCCTGGGAATCGGCGGGTCGCGCCGTGCAGGACACCGCGACTTCCTGAAAACCGGGTCGATCACTTCCGGGGGCGGCGAGGGGTGGGGTGTTAGAGGCGGACTCCCAGGAGGGCGTCCACGGTGTCCGCGAAGAGGGCCGGGGCGTCGGTGTCGTCGGCGGTGCCGGCGAGGGTCGCGTCGGCCCAGCGGTCGGCCGCCGCCAGTGCTCCGGGAGTGTCCAGGTCGTCGGCGAGGCGTGCGCGTACCTCGGCCAGCAGCTCAACCCCGGACGGCCCGGCGGGCGCGGCGGCGGCTTGCCGCCAACGGGCCAGGCGCTCCTGCGCGGTGGTGAGCACCTCGTCGGTCCAGGTGCGGTCGCTGCGGTAGTGCCCGGAGATCAGTGCCAGCCGGATCGCCATCGGGTCGACCTTGTCGGCGCGCAGCCGGGACACGAAGACCAGGTTGCCGCGGGACTTGGACATCTTCTCGCCGTTGAGGCCGATCATCCCGGCGTGCACGTAGTGCTCGGCGAACGGCGCCTGGCCGGTGAGCCGCTCGGCGTGTGCGGCGGAGGCCTCGTGGTGCGGGAACAGCAGGTCGTTGCCGCCGCCCTGCACGTCGATCCGGTCACCGAGCAGGTTCAGTGCGATCACCGCGCACTCGATGTGCCAACCCGGGCGACCCGCGCCCAACTCCCCGCCCGGCCAGGACGGCTCGCCCTCGCGGGCGCCGCGCCACAGCAGCGGGTCCAGGGGGTCACGCTTGCCGGCCCGGTCCGGGTCGCCGCCGCGCTCCGGGAAGATCTCCAGCATCTGCGCACGGGTCAGGTTGGACTCGTAGCCGAAGCGGGGCGTGGCGGAGATGTCGAAGTAGACGTCGCCGGTGCCGTCGTCGAGGCGGTACGCGGCGCCGTCCTTGACCAGCACCTCGACCTTGTCGGCGATGTCCGGGATCGACTCGACCGCGCCCACGTAGTGCGCCGGCGGGATGATCCGCAGCGCCTCCATGTCCTCCCGGAACAGCGCCGTCTCGCGCATCGCCAGGACCACCCAGTCCTCGCCGTCGCGGGCGGCCCGCTCCAGCAGCGGGTCGTCGATGTCTGTGACGTTCTGCACGTAGCGCACCGGACGGCCGGCGTCGCGCCACATCCGCTGCACCAGGTCGAACGTGATCATGGTGGCGGCGTGGCCGAGGTGGGTGGCGTCGTACGGGGTGATGCCGCAGACGTACATGTTTCCCGCGTCGGCCGGCTCACTCGGGTGGACACCCTGCCGCGCCGAGTCGTACAACGCCAGCGGCTCGCCCCTGCCCGGCAGCCGTGGCACCTCGTGTCCCGCCCAAGACTCCATGGGATCAGCCTAGCCAGCCCACCCACGACGCCGGAGCGTCCCACGGGTGATCAAGATGACAGCGGGTCACATGGGCGGCCAGGGCACCGCGGGCCAGTCCTCCGGTGGCTGCGGGAAGCGGCAGGTCTCCCGCAACCTGTCGATCCGGGACGCCAACTCGGTCACCTCGCTGATCGTCAGGTGGTCGGCCAGCTCCGCGCCGAGCGACCCGGCGACCTGCCCGGCGAGCCCGTCGAGCATCTCCACGGCGTCCGGGGGCAACTGCTTGCCGGCCCAACCCCACAGCACCGTACGCAGCTTGTCCTCCACGTGGAAACTCACCCCGTGGTCGACCCCGTAGATCCGGTCGTCGGCACCGACCAGCACGTGACCGCCCTTGCGGTCGGCGTTGTTGATCACCGCGTCGAGCACGGCGAGACGGGCCAGCCGTGGGTCGTCGGAGTGGGCGAGGGCATACGCGGTGCCGTCGTCGTCGCGGGCCGCGGCGATCGGGAACCAGCGCGGCGGCAGCTCGTCGGCCGGCACGAAACCGACAAGCGGCTCGGTGTCCTCCGGCTCGTCGATCCAGAGCTGGCAGGAGCCGGGGCCGAACGGGCCGTCACGCAGCACGGTGGGCGGCACCAGGCCCCAGCCGGTGGCCCGGGAGACCAGGTACGCCGAGACCTCCCGGCCGGCGAGGGTGCCGTCGGGGAAGTCCCAGAGCGGGCGCTCACCGCGGACCGGCTTGTAGACGCAGCGGGCGGTGGCCCCGTCCAGGGTCAGGATGCCGCGCAGCGTCGTGTTCGACGCGTCGACCAGCCGACCCTCCAGGTCGAGGGTGCCGTCACGCAGCAACCGCAGCGCGGCGTCGCCGTCCTGGCGAGGCTGGAGGCCGGACGAGGTCACCGGTGATAACCGTTGTGCCGCGGGCAGAGGTGCCCGGCGGGGTCCAACGGTTGGCCGCAGAGCGGGCACGGAGGCCGACCCGCGTTGACCACTCGCCGGGCCCGCTCGATGAACTGACGGGTCGCCTGCGGGGTGAGCCGGACCCGGAGCCGGTCGAGGTCCTCGTCCGGCTCGTCGTCCTCGACATCGTCGTCGTCGGCGTCCTCGTCATCCTCGTCGCCCAACTCGACCTCGGGCTCCACCTCGCCCGCGGCGATCGCCTCGATCACCACGGTCGCGGTGTCCACGTCGAAGGCCAGCCCGAGGGTCCCGACCCGGAACTCCTCGTCGACGGGCGTGTCCAGTGGCTCGTTGTCGCCGATCACCGGGGCCAGCTCGGGCAGGTCCACCCCGAAGCGACGTTGCGCCTCGGTGAGCAGCTCCTCCAGCTTCTCGGCGAGCAGGGACACCTGAACCTTCTCCAGCGCGACGCTGACCAGCCTGCCGCCGCCGCGGGCCTGCAGGAAGAACGCGCGCTCCCCCGGCGGCCCGACAGTCCCGGCGACGAACCGCTCCGGCGGTTCGAAGGCGTGCACCTGGTGGGTCATACCCACGACCCTATCCGGCCCGCCACGGCACCGCGCACCCCACCGACCCGTTTCGCCCGGAGGGCGGCGCGCCCGGCGTACCAGCGGCAATAACCGGGCGTGGCGACCCCGCCGTCGGCCGGCCCACGATCAGGCGGGGGTGTCGCGGCGGGGTGGCCGCCCGGCGGCGGCGTCACGAGGACGCACCGGCGCCACCGCCGACCGCGGCGTCCGAGTCGGCCGCGCGGGGAGCCCGCCGACGCCGCTTGCGCGGCGGCGGCACCAGGGCGGACAGGTCGCCGCCGGTGTCGTTGAGCCGGACCAGGAACGGCCGCAGCGGCGTGAACCGGATCGCGGTCACCGACGCCGGGTCGGCCACGATCCGCTGAAAAAGATCCAGGTGTACGCCGAGCGCGTCCGCCACGATGGCCTTGATCACATCGCCGTGGCTGCAGGCCAGCCACACCGCCTCGGGCCCGTGTTCGGCGCTCACCCGGGCGTCCCACGAGCGCACCGACGCGACCGCCCGCGCGGCCATCTCCGCCATCGCCTCCCCACCGGGGAACACCGCCGCACTGGGGCGCTGCTGGACCACCGGCCAGAGCGGCTCCTTCGCGAGCTTCTTCAGCGGCTGCCCCTCCCAGCTGCCGTAGTCACACTCGATCAACCCGTCCTCGACGACCGGGGTGGCCTGCGGAAGCGCCAACTCCAGGGTCTGCCGGCAGCGGATCAGCGGGCTGGTCACCACGGCGGCCAGCGGCACCGCCCGCAACCGCTCACCCGCCGCGGCGGCCTGGGCGCGCCCGGTGTCGTCCAGCTCGACCGGTTGCCGGCCGGCCAGGCCGCCGTCGGCGTTCGCCGTGGTCCGGCCGTGTCGCAGAAGCAGAAGGGTCGCCACGGAGACCACCCTATGACCTGCGTCCCACCCGGGACGGCCGCGGGCTCCGAGCCACCACCTGAGGTACGCGCCGCCGGGGGTCGGTGCCGCCGGCCCGCGCTTCATGATCGACTCGGTTTTCAGGAAGTCGGGCTGTCCGACCGTCCCGGACAGCGCGATGTCAAGAAAGTCGAGTCGATCATGCCTGGCGGGCGGCGGGCGGCGGCGGGCGGGGATGACGACCGCGGCCCCCGGTCCCACCCGGAGGCAGGGCCGAGGGCCGTCGACGGGTCGGTCAGGTGGCGTCGATCGAACCGGTCAGCAGCAGCGCCAGGACCAACGTGCCCAGCGCGACCCGGTACAGCACGAAGACGTACAGGGTGTGGTGGGCGACATAGCGCAGCAGCCAGGCGATGGCCGCGTACCCGATGCCGAAGGCGATGAGGGTGGCCACGATCGTCTGGGCCACCGTGGGCACGGAGGTGCCCGGGGCGGAGGGCTCGAAGACATCCCCCAGGCTGAACACGCCGGACATCACCACCGCCGGGATGGCCAGCAGGAACGAGTACCGTGCCGCCGCCTCCCGGGTGAGGTTGAGCAGCAGGCCGGCGGTGAGCGTGCCACCGGAGCGGGACACCCCGGGGACCAGCGCCATGGCCTGGGCGAAGCCCATCACGATGCCGTCCTTCATCCGGAAGTTTTCCAGGGTGCGGGTCTGCCGCCCCCAGTACTCCGCGAACGCCAGCACGAAGGCGAACACGATGAGCGTGGTCGCCACGACCCACAGGTTGCGCCCGGCGGTCTTGATCTGGTCCTTGAACAGGAAACCGAACAACCCGATCGGAATCGAGCCGACGATCACGTACCAGCCCATCCGGTAGTCGAGGCTGGAGCGCACCGAGGTGTCCCGGATGCCCACCAACCAGGTCCGGGTGATCCGCCAGATGTCCTTGGCGAAGTAGATCAGCACGGCCGCCTCGGTGCCGAGCTGGGTGACCGCGGTGAACGACGCGCCGGCGTCCCGGTCGAAGAAGATCGCCGAGGTGATCCGCAGATGCCCCGACGAGCTGACCGGAAGGAACTCGGTCAGTCCCTGGACGATGCCCAGGACGATGGCCTCAACCCAGGTCACTCGCCGACTCCCGAGAGCTCAAATGCCTCCGCGACGGTACGCAGGGTCTGCACGCCGCTGTCCCGGTCGGCCACGAACAGGGTCACCGACAGCGTGGTGACGCCCGCGGCAGCGTACTCCCGCATCCGCTCGGCGACGCGCTCCTTCGGGCCGAGCAGGGAGGTGCGGTCGATGAACTCCATGGGTACGGCCGCGGCGGCGTCACGCTGCCGCTTGGCCAGGTACAGGTCCTGCACGTCGCGGGCGGCGTCGCCGTAACCCATCCGGGTGGCGAGCTGGTTGTAGAAGTTCTGCTCGCGGCTGCCCATGCCGCCCACGTACAGCGCGGCGTACCAGCGGACGAGCTCGGCGCAGGAGGCCACGTCGTCGCCGATCACCACGGGCACCGAGGGCACCACGTCGAACCCGGCCAGTTCCTTGCCGACCTTGGCCCGGCCGGCGCGGACCGACGCGAGCTGCTCATCGGCGAACTCCGGGGCGTAGAACACCGCCAGCCAGCCGTCGGCGATCTCACCGGCCAGCTCCAGGTTCTTCGGGCCGACCGCGGCCAGGTAGATCGGTATGTGCTCGCGGGGTGGATGGAAGCCCAACCGCAGGGCCTTGCCGGGGCCGTCCGGCAGCGGCAGCGTGTAGTGCTGCCCGTCGTAGGCCACCTCCTTGCGGGCGATGGCCAGCTTGACGATGTCGACGAACTCGCGGGTCCGGGCGAGGGGCTTGGCGAAGCGCACGCCGTGCCAGCCCTCGGAGACCTGCGGACCGGAGACACCCAGGCCGAGCCGGAACCGGCCACCGGAGAGCGCGTCGATGGTGGCGGCGGTCATGGCGGTGGCCGCCGGCGTACGGGCGGGGATCTGCATCACCGCGGCGCCGACGTCGATCCGTTCGGTCTGGCCGGCCATCCAGGCGAGCATGCTGGGCGAGTCGGAGCCGTACGCCTCCGCCGCCCACACCACCGAATAGCCCAGCCGGTCCGCCTCCTGGGCCAGGGCCAGATGGTCGGCCGGCGTGCTCCACGCTGTCTGGTATCCGAGACTGAGCCCGAGTCGCACTGGTCCTCCCCCATCCGTGGCACAGGTCGCACCAGGTTACGCAATGCCGAAAACGGACTCGATCACCGGCTCTCCACGAATGCTCCCCCCTCCATCGGGGCAGCCCAGAGCGGCGGAACCGGCAGAACCGGCGAAGATACGGGAGCGAGGATATCCGTAGCGCCAGGTTCGAAATAAGGTTCACCCATGCAACAGCGACCGCTCGGCCGAAGCGGGCTGGCGGTTTCCCGGCTCGCGCTCGGCACCATGACCTGGGGCCGGGACACCGACGCCGACGACGCGGCCGCCCAGCTGAAGAGTTACCTCGACGCCGGGGGCAACCTGATCGACACCGCCGACGTGTACGGCGACGGCGACGCCGAGTCGGTGATCGGCTCGTTGCTGGGCTCCCTCGTGCCCCGCGACGAGCTGCTGATCGCCACGAAGGCGGGGTTGCGTCCGGGCAGCGGCCGACGCCGCGACGGCTCCCGGGGGCACCTGCTGCGGACGTTGGACGCGTCGCTGCGTCGGCTCGGCACCGACCACGTCGACCTGTTCCAGGTGCACGGGTACGACCCGGACACCCCGCTCGAGGAAACCCTGGCCGCACTGGACCACGCGGTGGCCAGCGGCAAGGTCCGCTACGTCGGCGTGTCGAACTTCTCCGGCTGGCAGACCGCGCGGGCCGCCGCCTGGCAGACCGCCTGGCCGGGCCGTGCGCCGGTGGTCGCCACCCAGGTGGAGTACTCGCTGCTGGAGCGGGGCGTCGAGCGGGAGGTGCTGCCCGCGTGCGACGCGCTCGGCCTCGGCCTGCTGCCCTGGTCACCGTTGGGTCGGGGCGTCCTCACCGGCAAGTACCGGCACGGCCGTCCGGCGGATTCCCGAGCCGCGTCGCCGCACTTCGAGCGGTTCGTCTCGACGTACCTGGAGCCGCGCTGCTCCAGCATCGTCGAGGCGGTGGCGACGGCGGCCGGTGGGCTGGGGGTGTCGCCGCTGGAGGTGGCGTTGGCCTGGATCCGGGACCGGCCGGGGGTGACCGCGCCGATCCTCGGCGCACGGACGGTCGGGCAGCTGCTCGGCGCGCTCGGAGTGGAACGGATCACCCTGCCCGAGGAGATCACCACCGCGCTGGACGACGTCTCGGCGGTGCCGCTCGGCTACCCCGAACGCGACGGCTGACCGACGCGACCAGGTCACGGCGGCAGCCGTGCCGATCCGGCCCCGCCCCAAGCCCCACGCCGCGCCCCGTTCCGAAATCCGCGCAACTACCCCGATGTTGCGCGGATCTTCCTCGCCCGGGGGCGCGGCTTCAGGGTGTTGGGCGCTGTCCGGGGAGGTCGTGGATCGCGGTCAGGAAGCGCGACTGGTCGTCGCGCAGTGCGGGCTGGGTGAGCCGGATCCACGAGCCGTCGTCGAAGACGATTGTGGACGTCAGCTGCACGAGCCCGGTCGCGCCGCGCTCCGAGTCGATGCGGGCCACCCGGTCGCGTGGCACACTCCACAGCACCCGCGGTTGCCGCCGGTCGGGACGGTCGGCGTCGGGACGGGGCCCCATCCGCAGCAGGTGCAGGTGGGTGTCGGTCACCGCCAGCGGGGTGCCCGTGTAGCGCTCCAGGAAGAGCAGCAGGCTGCCGGCGAGGGTGGCGAGGTCGCCGCTGAAGACGTACCGGCGACGGTAGGCGATCTCGGCGAGCTGGTCGGCCAGCGGGCGGTACAGGCTGAGCCGGAACAGGGCGCGGAACGCCTCCTGCTCCTCGGTGAGCGCAATCGGCTCCCGCCGCACCCGCTGGTGTGGCGGGCCCGGCGCCGGCTCGGTCGCCTCCGGGACACCGGCGGCGAGGGCACCGACCTTGCCGGGCAGCAGCAGCACGCCCGCCGCCAGCCGGACCGGCGCCAGCACCGCGTCCACCCAGACCACCGGGTTGACGATGTTGAGCAGCCCGAACAGCACCTTCGGGTCGAGCGAGTCGACGAACTCGTCGGCCATCACGTCGGCGAGCTGCCGGCCGGCCTTGTGGGTGTCCGGGGCGCGGACCGGGCCGAGCCCCACGTAGCGCAGCTCCTGCCCGGGCAGCAGGGGCGCGACCAGGGCACGTTCGGGTTCGTCGCTGGTGCGGAACTCGTCGCGCAGCTCACGGGCCCGGTCCCGGGCGGCCCGCGCGCCGCCGAGCACCGCCTCGGTGAACCGACCGAGCCGACCCCGCTCCCCTGACATCACGCGTTCCTCCCTGGCGGCCCGCCGACGGCTGCCCGAACACATTCTGTCCGATCGACGCGAGGCCGCCGCGTACCGCCTGGTCGACGATCTGCTCCCCGCCGGGCACGGAGAGGCGGCTCGGGCGCCGCTTCCGGCCAGGAGACAACACGCGGGCGCGGACTCCGGGGCACGAACCGCCCAGGGCAGCGGCGTCGATCACCCCCGAGGGGGTGGCGAACAGCCGCTGGGCTGGGCAGCATGGGTGGCATGGACTACGAGTACGCGCCACTGCGGCTGCCGCCGAACGTCGACCGGTTGACGGCCGCGGCGCAGTTGGCGATCCAGGCGGAGTTCTCCGGATGGGAGTTGGCCCGGGTGCGGTTGTACCGGGACGGCACCCGGCAGGTCGTGCTGCGACGGCGACGGGTCAACCAGCCCCAGCCGGGCCTGTCGTACTGAGAGGACGGGCGGGAACGCCCGGGGCCTCAGCGGGCCCCGGGCGTGACCCGACCTAGTGCTGGTGCCCGGCGTGGTCGTGGTCGTCGTCGAGCTCCAGGAACGGGTGCTCGTCGAGCCGGCCGACCAGCCGGTCGTCGGCCGCCGGCTGGAACGGGCCGACCGCGTCGTCATCGTCGAACGACTCCAGGTCGACGGGGGTGCCCACCTCGCTGACCATGACCACCCCGTCGAGGGGCTCCAGCTCGGGGACGTCCAGCGCGCCGAGCGAGCCGTCGCCGCTCTGCAGCAGCTCCAGCACCGCCTCGCCGACGCCCTCCACCGGTGCCGGCTCGTCGTCCTCCGGGGTGCCCTCGCGGCGGGCCGCCTCGGCCACCCGCAGCAGCGCGGCGACGCTCGGCACCCGGTAGTCGCGCCGCTGCCGCACCGAGATCACCCGGGGGTGCGGGTCGCTGGCCTCGGAGCCCTCGGGGCCGCCGAAGCGCTCGTCGGCCTCGTCCGGGTCGATCGAGTCGACATCCCACGGCGTCACCTCGCCGAAGGCGTCGAGCAACCGCTCGTCGTACGCGAAGGAGGCGTTGTTCAACGCCACGTACGCCTGCCAGACGTCGTCGTCGTCGACGCGGCCCTGAGCGGCGCGTACGGCGGCCAGGTGGTGGCGGGCCGCTTCGATCACCCGCTCGAGTGCGGCGTCCAGCTCACCGTGCTGGTCGGTCATGTGGGGCAGTCCCTTCACGTTAAGGAGGTCGCGCGCCGGGCGCGGCTAGCAGGTGCGGAGGAACCGGTCGAGAACCCGCACGCCGAACTGTAGTCCGTCGACCGGAACGCGCTCGTCGATGCCGTGGAACAACGCCGAGAAGTTCAGGTCGGCGGGCAGCCGCAGTGGCGCGAAACCGAAGCAGCGGATGCCGAGCTGCGAGAACGCCTTGGCGTCGGTGCCTCCGGAGAGCATGTACGGAACGGGGCGCGCGCCCGGGTCCTCGGCGCGCAGCGCCGCTGACATGGCCTCGACCAGGTCGCCGTCGAAGGTGGTCTCCAGCGCCGGCTGCCGCTGGATGTACTCGATCGCGATGTCCGGGCCGATCAGCTCGCGCAGCTGCCGTTCCAGCAGCTCGGACTGGCCGGGCAGGCTGCGGCAGTCGATGGTGGCGGTGGCCCGGCCGGGGATGACGTTGTCCTTGTAGCCGGCGCCCAGGCGCGTCGGGTTGGCGGTGTTGCGGATGGTCGCGCCGATGATGTTGGCGATCGGGCCGAGCTTGGCGATGGCCGTCTCCGGGTCCTCCGGGTCCAGTTCAACGCCGAGCAGGTCGGAGACCTCCTCCAGGAAGGCGCGCACGGTGTCGGTGACCACCACCGGGAAGCGGTGCCGGCCGATCCGGGCGACCGCCTCGGCGAGGGCGGTGACCGCGTTGTCGTCGTGCACCATCGAGCCGTGCCCGGGGCGGCCCTTGGCGTGCAGCCGCAACCAGTCGATGCCCTTCTCGGCGGTCTCGATGAGGTAGAGCCGCTGGCTGTCGTTGACCGAGTAGGAGAAACCGCCGACCTCGCCGATCGCCTCGGTGCAGCCGTCGAAGAGGTCACTGTGGTTGTCCACCAGGAAGCGCGCGCCGTAGTCGCTGCCCGCTTCCTCGTCGGCGGTGTACGCGAGCACGATGTCGCGCGGTGGTCGCACGCCGGTGCGCTGCCAGTGCCGCACCACGGCGAGCACCATCGCGTCGAAGTCCTTCATGTCGATCGCGCCGCGGCCCCAGAGGTAGCCGTCGCGCAGCTCGCCGGAGAACGGGTGCACCGACCACTCGTCGGCGTCGGCGGGCACCACGTCCAGGTGGCCGTGCACCAGCAGCGCGCCCCGGCTCGGGTCGGCGCCCGGGATGCGGGCCACCACGTTCGCCCGTCCCGGTGCGGACTCGTGCAGGACGGACTCCACGCCCACCTCGGCGAGCTTCTCCGCCACGTACTCGGCGGCGCGGCGTTCGCCGACGCTCGTGTCGTTGTCCCCCGTGTTGGTGGTGTCGATGCGCAGCAGGTCGCGGCAGAGGTCCACGACCTCTGCGGTGGGGTCGGGTCGGGCGGAGGCCGCATCGCTCGTCATCGCCTCTTCATACCAGTCGGCGCCGGCCGACCGTCCGGCGCACCGGTGCGGACGACCCCGACCCGCCGGCGCACCGGTGCTGACGACCTCGACCCGCCGGCCTTCCCGGACCGGCGCATCGACGGGCCCGGTTTCGCCGACCCCGGGTTCGGGTACCGCCGCCCACGACCGTACGTCCCCTGCCGGAGCTTCCGCCCGCCAGTCGAGGAGGGCACCATGTCCGCCGTTCCCCTGCCGCCGCTGCCGCCCGCACCCGCGCCCGAGGAGGGCTACCGACCCGGTGGCCGCAATGTCGCCGACATCGTCGACCGGGAGCACCGTCAACTGCTGGCGCTGCTGGACCAGCTGAGCGGCCCGGACGCCACCGGGCAGGAGGGACTGGCGGTGCTCACCGCCGCGCTGTCGCGGCACCTGTCCGCCGAGGAGCAGTATCTGCTGCCGGCGGTACGCGCCGCGCTGCCGGACGCCGCCGAGCGGGTGGACGCCGAGATCAGCGCCGACGCCAGCCTGCTCGGCGCCCTGAAGGGCCTGACCGACGAGGCGTTGACCGAGGTCGCCGAGCGGGTCCGCCACCACGTCGACGGGGTGGGCGCGCTCGTCAGCGAGCTGCGCGCGGTCGCGACCGAGGAGGAGCTGATCCGGCTCGGCAATCGGCTGGAGATCGCCGAGGAGGCGGCACCGACCCGACCGCACCCGGGCACTCCGGCCACCCCTCCGTGGAACCGGATCGTCGAGCCGGCGGTCGGGGTGGTGGACAAGGTGCTCGACGCGGTGACCCGCCGGCCGACGTACCTGGCGGACCTGCCGCAGGCGCCTCGGGAGTGAGGGGCGACGGCGATCCCTAAGTGCATTCATTATCACCGATCCACTCGGGCTATTCCGCCGACTGACGCGTAGTCCTACCGTCACGGTATGAACCTGGAGCTGCGTCACCTGCGGGTGGTCTGCGCGATCGCGGAGACGGGGAGTGTGACGAAGGCGGCGTCGGCGCTCGGCCTGGCCCAGCCGGCGCTGACCGCCCAGCTCCAGCGCATCGAGCGGACACTGGGCGGCCCGCTGTTCGACCGGGACCGGCGGGGTGCCCGGCCCACCGCGCTCGGTGAGCTGGTGCTGGCCCGGGCCCGGGTGCTGCTGCCCGCCATGAAGGGTTTGCAGGACGAGGCCGCCCGCCTGGCCGGGGCTGGCGACGCCCCGCCGTGTTACCGCTTCGGTGGGGTGAACAGCCCGATCCTGGGCCGGATGGTGCACCGGTTGGCCGCCGCGCAGCCGCCCGCCCAGATCACCACGTTCGCCTCCTGGTCGGTGGACGAGTTGGCGCAGTTGGTGGCCGGCGGCCGACTGGACTTCGCGCTCACCGGGGTGTGCGGCGACGCCAGCCCGTCGGGCGGGTTCGGGTTGAGCTGGCAGGAGGTGGCCATCGACCCGGTGTTGGTGCTGCTGCCCGAGACGCATCCCCTCGCGGCACACGACGAGGTGCGTCTGGCGGACCTGCGCCACGAACAGTGGGTGGCCGCCCCGGGCGACGGCTGCTTCGGCGACTGCTTCGCCGCCGCCTGCGCCCGCGCCGGCTTCACCCCCCGCAAGGTGTACGAGACCGACATCCGCGGCTGTGTCGACCTGGTGGACGCCGGGGTGGGGGTGGCGCTGTGCCAGGCGACGTTCCGTCCGGTGGCCGGGCTGGTGACCCGCCGGATCGCCGGCACACCGCTGCGCTGGCGGCTCCTGCTCGGCTGGCACCCGGACTCCCCCGCCGCCCAGGGCGCCGATCTGGTGTTGGAGACGGCCAAGGCGGCGTACGTCGACTCGCTGGCCCCGCATCCGGAATACCTGTCCTGGCTGCTGAGCAATCCCGGGTTCGGTGTGCGGCAACCCAGCGGGATCCGACCGGTCTGAGCGGGTATTCCCGGCCGGTGGCGGTGCGAACCGCCGTTGGCCGGGTATCTGGCGGACATGACCGACCTCTACCCGCCCGCCGACGACCGCGAACTGCTCCGCGAGGCGGCTGCCGCGCACACCGCCGCCACCCGTGCGGTGGAGGCGTTCCTGCGCCGCCTGCCGGAGGTGCCCGACCCGGCGGCCGTCACCGAGTACGCCAACCTGCTCACCCGGGAGGACCAGACCCGCTCCGAACGGGACGCCGCCGCCGACGCGGCGGGGCTGACCATCGCCAGCCTGGAACCGGACCAGGGTCAGTAGCCGGCGCGACGGTGCCGTCCCCCGCGCGGGGGACGGCACCGTCGTACGGCTCGATCAGCGTTCGACGAGCGGGTCGTGCCCCAGGTCGAGCAGCGAGTGCCGCCAGGTGTCGTCGGCGTTGCCGCGCGACGGTTTGGCGTCCATCAGCTCGCGGATCCGTTCGACCGCCTCCCGCATCACCTCGATGTCCTCCGGGGTGAGGTCGACCTTGCGCTTGTTCAGCACCTTGAGGATCTCCCGGCCCGGCTGGGGCAGGTCGAGGGTCGGGTTCGGGCCGAACGACTCCTCCCCGGAGCCGCGGGTCAGCAACCACGTCCGCAGCTGCTCCGACGGGACGTTGACCTCGGCGTGGAAGTCTTCCCAGAGCACTTCCACCTCGGGGTCGAGCCGCGCTTCGCGTACCATCGGGTCTCCTCTCGCAGGCGGTGGTTCGTCCTGGTCGGTCTTCGGATGCAGGCCCTCCGCGGGCACCCGCGTCCGGCGGGGGTTCGCGGTGGGCGGCGCCAGGATCGGGTCGGGGTGGTCGTCCTCGTCCCGGTGTCCCGCGGGCTCGTGCGGGTCCTCGGTTTCCCCTCGTCGCGCCGGCCCGCTCATCGCGGGTGCGTCGTGGTGGCGGCGGTGTACCCCCGCTCACCCGCGGTCACGTCGAAGGTGAGCGCGCCGTCGCGGACGTCCACGGTGACCTTCTGTCCCGGTGAGATCGCCGATTCCAGCAGCATGCGGGACAGGTGGTTGTCCACCTCCCGCTGGATGACCCGACGCAGCGGACGGGCACCGAACTCCGGTTGGTAGCCGTGCTCGGCGAGCCAGTCGATGCCGGCGGTGGTGAACTCCACCTGCAGGTCCTGGGCGTGCATGCGGCGGCGGGTGTCCTCCAGCAGCAGCGCGGTGATGTCGCGCAACTGCTCGGCCTCCAGCCGGCGGAAGATGATGACCTCGTCGATGCGGTTGAGGAACTCCGGGCGGAAGTTCTCCTGTAGCCGGCGCATCAACCGTTCACGCAGTTCGTCGTTCTCCTGCTCGCTGCCCACGGCCCCGCTGCCGAAGCCGACCGAGCGCTGGGCGCCGGTGATCAGCTCCGAGCCGAGGTTGCTCGTCATGATCAGTACGGTGTTCTTGAAGTTCACCGTGCGGCCCTGGCTGTCGGTCAGCCGCCCGTCGTCGAGCACCTGGAGCAGGATGTTGAACACGTCCGGGTGGGCCTTCTCGATCTCGTCGAGCAGCACCACCGCGTACGGGCGGCGACGCACCGCCTCGGTGAGCTGGCCGGCCTCCTCGTAGCCGACGTACCCGGGCGGGGCGCCGACCAGCCGGCTGACCGTGTGCCGTTCCTGGAACTCGCTCATGTCCACCCGGACCATCCGGTCCGCCTCGCCGAACAGCGCCTCGGCCAGGGCACGGGCCAACTCGGTCTTGCCGACGCCGGTCGGGCCGAGGAACAGGAAACTGCCCATCGGCCGCTCCGGGTCGGCCAGTCCGGCCCGGGAGCGACGGACGGCCTCGGCGACCGCGGAGACCGCGTCGTCCTGGCCGACCACCTTCTGGTGCAGTTGCCCCTCCAGGCGCAGCAGCCGGTCCCGTTCCTCCTCGGTGAGCTGGCTGACCGGGATGCCGGTGGACCGGGAGACCACCTCGGCGATCTCCTGCGGGCCCACCTCGGGCACCTGGGATCCGGACGAGCCGTCCTCGCCGTTCGCGCGGCGGACGTTCTCCTCCAGCTCGGAGATCCGGTCGCGCAGGGCGGACGCGCGCTCGTACTGCTCGTCGGTGACGGCCTGTTCCTTGTCCCGGCGTACCTCGTCGAGCTCCTGCTCCAACTCCCGCACGTCCGCGGCGGGCGTGCGGGTCCGCAACCGCACCCGCGCGCCGGCCTGGTCGATGAGGTCGATGGCCTTGTCCGGCAGGAACCGGTCGGTGACGTACCGGTCGGACAGTTCGGCGGCGGCGACCAACGCCTCGTCGGTGAAGCGCACCTGGTGGTGGGCCTCGTACCTGTCGCGCAGCCCGCGCAGGATGGCGATGGTGTCGTCGACGCTGGGCTCGGGCACCAGCACCGGTTGGAATCGCCGGGCCAGCGCGGCGTCCTTCTCGATGCTCTTGCGGTACTCGTCGAGCGTCGTCGCGCCGATAACCCGCAGCTCGCCGCGAGCGAGGGCGGGTTTGAGCATGTTGGACGCGTCCATTCCGCCCTCACTGCCGGCGCCACCCGCCCCGACCAGGGTGTGGATCTCGTCCATGAAGATGATCAGCTCGTCCCGGTGCGCCCGGATCTCGTCGATCACCTTCTTCAGCCGTTCCTCGAAGTCGCCCCGGTAGCGGGTACCGGCGACCAGGCCGGCCAGGTCGAGTTGGACGACCCGTTTGCCGAGCAGGGTCTGCGGCACGTCGCCGTCGCAGATCCGTTCGGCCAACCCCTCGACGATGGCGGTCTTGCCGACGCCGGCCTCGCCGATCAGCACCGGGTTGTTCTTGGTACGCCGGGACAGGATCTCCACGGCCTGCTCGATCTCGTCGGCCCGCCCGATCACCGGGTCGATCTGGTCCATCCGCGCCAACTCGGTGAGGTCCTGGCCGTACTGGTCCAGGGTGGGCGTGCCGCGATCCGGCTTGGGCCCGGTCATCGGCCCGCGCTCGGCGTTGGCGGCCTGCAACGACTCGGGTTGGATCCGACCGGCGGCCAGCATCCGACCGGCCGGCGACTCCGGGTTGAGCGGCAACGCCATCAGGATGTGCTCGGGGCCGATGTAGTTGGCGCCCATCGCCCGGGACAGCTGGTGGGCGTCGAGCAGCGCCCGCTTGGCGGCCGGGGTCAACGACAGGTTGGGCGGCACCTCGCCGCGCGGTGCGCCGTCGCCCTTCCCGCCGAGGGCGTTGAGCAGGGTGTCCGGGTCGGCTCCGGCCCGGCGTACCAGGTCACGGAGCTGTTCGCGTTGCAGCGCCGCCCAGAGCAGGTGGTCGGTGTCCAGGTCGCTGCTGTGGCGTTGCGCGGCCCGCCGGGCCGCGTCGGCCAGCATCTCCCGGGCGTCGGCGGTCATCAGTCGGGTGATGTCGACCCGGTGCGGCGGTCGGCGTCCTCCCTCGCCCCGACCGAAGTATCTGGCCAGGAATTCGTCCCACGGGTCGGAGCCGGTGTCACCGGGTCCCATCATGTCTGTCCTCCGCAGTAGGGCGCGGCACGGTCGGCAGGGGCTACCCGGCGCGCGCCCCGACAAACGCCGCGGGAGGCGGAGCACCGGCATTCCGGGAGTGGCGTCGGGCTGGGGCCGGCCGTTGGTGGCAGGCTGACGGGATGGATGAGACCCCGCTGCTGATCGTGGATGGCGCCAACGTGGTGGGCTCCCGCCCGAACGGGTGGTGGCGTGACCGTGCCGGGGCGGCGGCCCGTCTGCGCGACTCGCTCGCCCCGGTGGCGACCATCGGGCTGCCGGAACGACTGCCCGCGCCGGTGGAGGTGGTGCTCGTGGTCGAGGGGGCCGCGCGGGACGTGCCGGGCACCGACGGTGTCCGGGTGGTCTCCGCACCGGGTTCCGGCGACGACAGCGTGGTCGACCTGGTCGCGGGCGCCCCGCGGCGGCGCCGGCTGGTGGTCACCGCGGACCGGGAGCTGCGCGAGCGGGTCACCGCCCTGGGCGCGGAGGTGTACGGGCCCCGCTGGCTGCGCGATAATTGAGAAGTTCTCGCACCGGGAGTCCCACAGAACGGACTCCCGGCACTTCAGGGCCCCTACCGGACAGGTGGGCAGGAACACCGACAGGGCGGATGTTCTTTCGGCGCGGCCGATAGGCTCTAATGGAGATCTCCCCGCCCCCAGGAGGTTCCGCCGTGGCGAGCGTCGCCGAGCTGAAGGCTGCCATCGATGTCGCCCTCCAACAGATCGGTGACGGGCAGACAGCCGTGCAGGCCGCCGGCGAGAAACTGGCCGAGGCGCAGCAGACCCTCGCCGGTGCGCTGGAGGGCAGCGGGCACGAGACCGTGGAGGCGGCCCAGGCGTCGCTGACGCAGGCCAGCCAGGAGCTGGAGGAGTGTCTCGCCGCGACACTTGTCGCGGTCGAGCAGGCGCAGCTCTACGTCGCGACCCTGTAGGCCGTCGTGTCCATCATCGAGGACGTGGGTGGGCAGGTCCGCGCCGCCAGCGAGGAGTTCCCGGTCGCGCTGCTCGGGCAGGCGCTGGAGAAGTTCGGCCTCGCGGCGGAGCGTCTCCGCTGGGTCCGCCAGGAGTCGGCCAACCCGATGGGGGTGCCGGAGTTGTCCGCCGCCACCGAACATGCCGAGAGCGCCGGCTACGCGCTGCGCGTCGCCCAGGAACAGCTCTCGGCGTACCTGGCGGCGATCGGGCTCGGCGCGGACGGGTCCCCGGCGCCCCGCCCTGAGCAACGCGCTCCCCGACACGACACCCCACCGGCGGCCGGGCCCACCGCGGTCGCGCCGGAGTCGACCGAGCAGGTTCGGATGCGCCGCTGGTGGTCGGTGCGGGTGGCGGAGCTGACCGGCGGGCGCGAGGGCTCCGACGACGAACCCGACGAGCGGGTGGGCGACTCCCAGGAGTTGCTGCGCCGGGTGGTGGGTGGTGTCCGCTCCGGCGACCGGGACCGGCTGCGCAAGGAGCTGCGGCGGGCCCCGGCCGACGTGGGGCTGGGCATGGCGGCGCTGGCGCCACCACTGCTGCGCGAGCTCGCCGGTGAGCTGCTGGGGCACCCGCCCCGCGCCGCCGACCTCCCTCGGCTGCGTGGCGAGTTGGACGGGCGCGTACGCGACCTGCTGCCCGGGCTGCCGCCGCCGGTGCTGGAGACGCTGCTGACCCGGGTGTGCCGGATGCCGCCGCCACGCGCCTCCGGGGAGCCGACGCACGCCGCCGACTCCGCGGTGACCGCCGGCGTGGCGACCGGGCTGCTGCTCGCCCGCCTCGGCCGGGACCTCCCCTCGGGCCCGAAAGAGCCGGCGGGCGCGGGGCAACCGGGCGCCGGAGAACGACCAGGCGGGGCGGAGCAACGAGGCGGGGCGCAGCAACCGGCGCGGGCCGCTCGACCGGCGGGTACCGGGCAGTCGGGCGGGGCTGGGCGGGCGGGAGGCGTGGGTTCGCGTGCCGGCGGTGCGGCGCAACGACCGGGCGCTGCCGGTGGGCAACGCTCCGGTGGTCTGCCGCCGCGCTCGGAGGAGCTGCCGCCGCGCCCCGATGAGCTGCCGCCGCGTCCCGACGGGCTGCCGCCGCGTCCCGGTGGCCTGGCGCCGCGCTCGGGCAGCCCGTGGCGCGACGCGCCGACCCGTCGGGGCTCCGATGGCTGATCGGCGCGGTCAGCTGGCCAGGCGCGTCCGGGACACCCTGGCCGAGGCGTTGGGTGCCACCCGTACCCGGCTGTCCGCCGCGCAGGCGGAGCTGACCGCCGGGCGGGAACGGTTGGCCCGGGTCCAGCGGGCGGCGGCCGTCGTACCGGAACGGGTGGGCGCCCAGCGGGACCGCCGCATCGCCGACATCGACGCCCGCTACTCCGCCCGGATCGCCGAGCTGGCCCGGCGCGCCGCCGACGCCGCCCGCCAGGAGGCGCCCGGCTGCGCGGGGGCCGACTGGGCGGGGTGGGCACCGACGCCGACCCGGCGGGCGGAGCCGCCCGGCGCGCTGCGGGTCGGCACGGTCCGGATCGACGGCGTCGACCCGGTGCCCGCGCTGGTGCCGCTCCTCGACGCCGGCCACGTGCACCTCTCCGGAAACGACCGGGCCGGCTGCGACGCGGTGGTGTCCGCGTTGCTGCTGCGGGCCGCCGGCCGCGCCACCCCCGGCGCGGTCCGGCTGACCGGGTACGACCCGGAGCAACTCGGTGGGGGCCTGGCCGGGTTCGCACCGCTGGGCACGGCGGGGCTGCTCACCTTCGTCGGCCCCGGCGGGCTGGGTCCACTGCTGGACGACCTGGTGGAGCAGATCCGCCGGATCAACGAGACGGTCCTCGCCGGCGAGTACGCCTCGCTGCGGGAACTGGCCGCGGCGACCGGCCGACGACCCGAACCGTGGCGGGTGGCGGTGCTACTCGGCGGTGACGAGCTGAACCGGCACGAGCGCGGCCAGCTGGACCGGGTCGTACGGGCCGGCCCGGCGTGCGGGGTGCACCTGGTGGTGCACGGTGTGCCGGTGCCGGACGATCCGACGGTCACCCGGGTGGTGGCCGGTGCCTCCGGTGCGCGCATCGGCGGGTCGGCCGGGCTGCCGATCCGGCTGGACCCGCCGCCACCGGCGACGCTCGTCACCGAGACCTGCCGGGAGATCGCCGCACAGGTCAACGCGGGCCCACCACCGACCCCGTTCGCCGACCTGCTGCCCCCGCCCGAGCTGATGTGGCGGGAGGACTCCGCCGACGGGTTGACCGCCCCGATCGGTGAGGGGCCGCAGGGCCGGCCGGTGCGGCTGACATTGGGTGACTACCCGCCGCACGCGCTGATCGGCGGGCCGTCCGGCACCGGCAAGACCAACCTGATCTTCGCGTGGATCGGCGCCCTCGCGTCCCGCTACTCCCCCGCCGAGCTGGAGTTCTACCTGCTGGACTTCAAGGAGGGGGTGTCCTTCGCGCGGTTCGCGCAGGGCCGGCGCGACCCGAGCTGGCTACCGCACATGCGCCTGGTCGGCATCAACGTCAACACCGACCGGGAGTTCGGGTTGGCGCTGCTGCGGTTCCTCGCCGAGGAGCTGCGCCGGCGGGCCGACGCGGCCAAGAAGCACGAGGTGACCAAGCTGGCCGAGCTGCGGGCCGTCGACCCGAACGGGCACTGGCCACGGATCGTCGCGGTGGTCGACGAGTTCCAGATGCTGCTGGCCGGTCGGGACGTGGTCGCCCGGGAGGCGGCCGACCTGCTGGAGGACCTGGCCCGGCGCGGCCGGTCGCAGGGCATCCACCTGGTGCTCGCCTCGCAGGACGTGCGGGGCATCGAGGCGCTGTGGGGCCGCCCGGCGTTGGTCGCCCAGTTCACGCTGCGCATCGCGTTGCCCAAGGCGCTGCGGATCCTCGCCGAGCGCAACGACGCGGCGCAGTCGCTGCCCCGCTGGCACGCGGTGGTCAACGCCGAGTCGGGCATGGTGGAGGGCAACGAGGTCGCCCGGATCCCGTCGGCCAGCGACTGGGAGACGTGGAGCGGGTTGCAGCACCGGCTGTGGCGGATGCGCCCGCCCGACGCGGCGCCGGCCCGACTCTTTGACGGCGACGCGATCCCCCGGCTGGCCGACGCGCCGGACTTCCGGGCGCTCACCGCACCCCCGGACGGGAGCGTGCCGCGCAGCCCGGTGGCCCTGCTCGGCGAGATCATCGACGTGCAGTCCCGTTCGGCGGCGCTGCGGCTGCCGCGCGCACCGGGGCGCAACCTCGCGGTGCTGGGCACCCGGGTGGACGAGGCGTGCGCGGTGCTCGACGCGGCGGCCCGGTCGCTGGCCCGCCAACACCCGCCGGGCACCGCCCGGTTCTCCATCGCCTGCCTCGACGCGGACGCCGACCCGATGGCCCGTGCCCTCTACGACGACCTGGCCGACGACGCCGCCTGGTACGACGAGGAGACCGTGGGCGAGCTGATGGCCGAGACGGCCGACGGGCTGACCGGGCCGGGCAGTCCGCACTATCTGCTGCTGTTCGCGGTCGACGCGGCGGCCGGCACACTGGCCGCCCGCGCGGGCCGACGCACCGGCCTGGAACACCTACGCCGGATCCTGCACGACGGGCCGGAACGGCGCACGCACGTGCTGGCCTGGTGGCGTGGGGTGGCCCGGATGCGCGCCGACCTCGGCGGGCCGGCCGCCCGCACCGACCAGATCGGGGCCTGGGTGGCGCTGGACGCGCACGGTGGCGAGCTGGGTTCGTCGCTCTACCCGGGCACCGGCGGCCCCGACTGGTATCCCCGCCCCTGGCGAGGGCTCTTCTTCGACCGGGCGGTCCACCGCACCGGCCAGGTGATCATCCCCTATGGACCGTCGCGGTGAACGAACCAGTGGCCAGTGAGACGTACGCGGCGCAGTTGCGGCGACTGGCCGAGCTGACCGCACGGGTGCAGGAGCAGCGTGCCGAGGCGCACACCTGGTACGAGCGGCAGTGCGCCGCCGCCGAACAGGCCGTCGCCGACGCCGCCGAGCAGGTCCAGGACGCCGAGGTGGAGCTCGTCGAGGCGCGCGAGCAGCAGGAACGGGTCGACGCCGAGGTGGCACACCTGTGGCAGCAGGTGCGGACCCGCCTCGGTGCCCGTCGCCTCGGCGGCCCGCCCGCTCCCGCCAACGGCGGCGAGGCCACCGACGCGGTGCTGCTGCTCACCCGCGCCCGGGACCTGCTCGACCGGGCCGGGCAGCCGGGTGAGCTGCCGGGCTCCGTCAACCCCCTGCTGGCGCTCTGCGGGGTGGCCGGCGCGGTGCTCGCGTACGCGCTGGGGGCCGGGGCACGGGCGCTGGGCGTCGGGTACGGCGGCGACCTGGCGGTCGGGATGCCGGTGTTGGCGCTGGTGGTGACCCTGCTCGGGCCGCTCGTCGGGCTGGCGCCGGCCCGGGTGCTGGCCGACCGGAGACACGCGGTGCTCGGCCCCCGGCCGATCACCGTGGTCCTCGGCGCGGGCCTGCTGACCACCGCGCTGCTGCTGGCGCTCGGCCGCTGACCGCTCGGGGCGTCCACAAGGGGTTGTCGAGAAGCCGACGGCCGGTGCGGCGAAGATCAGCGCGCGATCTTCGATACGGTACGTCAAATGGTCAGCTTCCACCTCAGTTACCGCGCCGCCGGGGACAACACCGTCGCGCGCCTGCTCGACGGCGCGCTGACCGCCCGATTCGGCAGCGACGGCGTCGTTCGCGACGATCCCGGCGCGGTTCTGACCCCCGCCAAGCTTCGGCGCCTGTCAGACTCGGCGGCACTCATCGTCGTGATCGAACCTCGCTTGCCCGGCGAGTCGGCAGTCTTACCGGGCATCAGCCGACGGACGGTCGTAGCCGCCCTCACCCAGCAGGTTCCGGTCCTTCCGGTGCTGGTGGACAATGCCGAACTGCAACGTGGGACGCGCCTGCCCGAGGCGCTCAGACCGCTTGGCCAGCAGCACTACCGGCGGGTCCACAGGACCAGCGCTCCGGCGGACATCGCCTACCTGGTCGACGACCTGGCGACGAGTTTCGCCCCGGAGGCCGCACCGGCCGGGCCCGCGATCCCCCTGATCCTCAGCGTGGAGCCGGTGCGATTGTTCATGCCGCCCCCCAGCCACGGGCCGTCGGCGGCGATCGTCTACTCGACCCGTCAGGGTGATCTGGAGGTCGCCGACGGTGGCCGGCCGATGGCGTGGCGGCACCCGGGGTTGGTAGCCCGGTACGCGACGCGCTACGAGGTGGACACCCGCGCCCACTCGGTCGTCGTCGACCTCCGGCTGCCCTCCGAGGGCGGCGCGTACCACTTCGAGGCGTCGATCGCCGTCGGTTTCCGGGTGACCGACCCGGCGCGGATCGTCCGACGCGCGATCACGGACGCCGCGGTACTGGTCCGCGAGTTCCTGCTGGACACCTGCCGGCCGATCACGTCGCGGTACGGCGTCGACGACGTGGTCCGAGCCGAGGCCGCCATCCGCCGACGGCTCGGTCACGACCCGTCCGCTCTCGACGGCATCACCCTCGACCTGAGAAGCGTGCGGCTGTCCCTCGACGAACGAGTCGGTCGCTATGTGCGGGAGCGCGAGGTGAAGCGGGCGCAGGACGACAGGCGCGAGCAAGCGGAGTTGCGGCCGGAGCGGGCCCGGAGGGCCCATTTCCGGGAGGAGGCAGACACTGTCACGTCCGCCGATCCGCAGTTCTACCTCGATGTGCTCGCAAGGGGCAACCCTGTCCCCCCCATGCTCATCGACGAGGCCAACGTCAGCGAGGACCGTGCGATACCAACGTTCACCGGACCGCCGACCTCGTCATTTCCGGGCGTCACCCCGGCACCGGAGCGGCTGTTGGTGGCGCGCGCGCCCACCCAGGTCCCGGCGGGGCAGGATCTGAGCGTGGAGGTTCGGCTCGTCACCGAGGGACGATCCGTCCATCCGGACGCCGTGACGGCACCGATGCGGCACTTCTTCGTCGCCGACGCCGGCACACCGGTCACCGTGACCGTCCACGCGCCCGCCGGCCTGCACTCCGAGGGCCCGCTCCAGCAGACCGTGCTGGTCACACCCGACGACGATCCGGATCCGATCCGGTTCGGTTTCGGGGCGCGTACCCCGGGTCTGCATCGCATCGACGTGACGGCCTGGGCCGGCGGCACGTTCCTCACCGAGGTCTCCGTCGAGGTCTCCGTCGCCGACGGTGGGCCGTTCCGCGACGGCCAGCCGAAGACGGCGCCGATGGGTGCCCCGCGGGCACGGCCCGGCGAGGTCACCATGGAGGTCCGGTTCGACGGCAGCCAATACACCTTCCAGTTGCGGTCGGACGCGGCGCTGTTCGCCCCGGTCGTCGAGTCGGTCACGAACACGCCGAACGCGGCGGTGGAGCACGCCATCCGGGAGTTGCAGCAGTTGGCCGGGGGTGGTTCCCGCTACAGCGCGACGATGGCCCGCGAGGTCATCAGGTCGGCGGGGATCCAGCTGTGGTCGGAGCTGGTGCCGGCCGACGTGCGGGACCAGTTCTGGCAGGTCGGCGGCGACATGAGCGCCTTCACGATCGCCACCGACCACGACGTGGTCCCGTGGGAGCTGCTCTATCCGCTCAGCGCCCAGCGTGATGCCGGTTTCCTCGTCGAGCAGGTCCCCGTGGTCCGCCGCACCTACGGGCAGCACCGGAACGCGACGGTCGGCCTGCGCAACCCGCGGTTCGTGGTGCCGACGAAGGCCCCAACCGGCGCGCACGAGGAGATCGCCGCCATCCGCGCGATCCTCGGCGCGGCCGACAGCGAGCCCATCACCAGGGCCGACGACCTCCTCGCCCTGATCAATTCGGGGGCGTTGGGGGCGACCCACTTCGCCTGCCACAACACCTTCTCGGCGGACGGCTCGTTCATCGACATGGACGGCGGCCGGTTCAAACCGACCCTGCTCGCCGAGGCCAGCATCCGGAAACTGCTGGCGGAGACCGGCCCTCTCGTGTTCATCAACGCGTGCCGGAGCGCGGGCGTGGCCCCGACGTACACCACGATGCTCGGCTGGGCGCAGCAGTTCATGTCGTCCGGGGCGGGGGCTTTCGTCGGCACGCTCTGGGCGGTGCGCTCGGACAGCTCGGCGCGCTTCGCGACCGCGTTCTACCGCTCCCTCGCCGACGGCGCCACGCTCGGCGCGGCGGCCCTCGCCGCACGCGTCGAGCAGCAGGACGACCCGCTCGACCCGACCTGGCTGGCCTACACGGTGTACGGCGACCCGTTCGCCACCGCCGCCGTCTGACCTGTCGACAACTAACTCGTACGGAAAGGGTGGCGCGGCATGGAGGTGACCGACTACAGCGTGCCGGTCGAGGAACTGGTGTCGGCGGTGAAGTACGCGGTGGAGCAGGCCGGCATCTCCACGACCGACGAGGGCCGGGACCTGCGGGTCGCCTCCGTTCAGCTCATCCTGAGCGCGGTCGTCACCACGAAGGGCGGCGGTGGCGTGGACTTCCGGGTGCCGGTGATCGGCTGGAAGGTCAAGGTGGCCGGCAGCCGATCCCACCAGAAGACCCACACGATCGACATCACGCTCGTCGCCGAGGATCTCCAGGACCGGCACGAGCTGCGGCACAGCGCCGTCGCGGTGACCCTCGTGGACGCGATCACCACGATCCGCGCGGTGGTCGCCGCCGGCAGCGGCGGTGACGACCCGCTGGTGCTGAAGGCCGGCACTGTGGAACTCGTCTTCGGCGTCACCGACCAGGGCACGATCTCGGTCGGCGCGGAGGGCGAGCTGACCGACGAGATCACGCACACGCTCCGGATCGAGCTGGTCGCGGCCACCGCCGGGTAGCTCAGGCCGGGACCAGGACGGCCTCACGAAGCAGTCGCCGGGTCAGGGTGACCCGGTCGGCGTCGTCGGGCAACCCGGGCAGATCACCGACCCGGGTGACCGCGCCGCTGAGCAGGACACGAGCGGCCGCCTCGCAGTCGACGGGCAGGGTGATGGTGCGGTCGAACAACCGCAACGCCACCGTGTCCGGCCCGTGCGGCACCAGCTGCCAGCGTAGGCCCGGCCGCAGGGTGACCCGTGTGTCGGCGTCCAGTGCGGCCAACGCGTCGGCCTGGGCGAGTGGTCGGATGGGCGCCGGGCGGGCAGCCGGCCAGGCTCGTTGGCGCAGCCGCGCGGCGACCGCGCCCGGGTCGGCGCGCAGCAGCCAGTCGCGCAGCGCCTCCACCGTCTCGGTCAGCTCCGGCTCGATGGCGTCCGGGTCGGCGACGTCGGTGCCGAACGGCAGGGTGGCCCGCAGCCGCTGGTCCTCGGCTGCCAGCGCCAGCAACTCCTCGACCAGGGCGTAGCGGGTGAGCGCCCGGATGCCCACGGTCAGGTGCAGCGAGCTGGCGTCCTGCGCCTGCGCGCTGTGCAGCCAGCCCCGGGGGAGGTAGAGGGCGTCGCCGGGGGCGAGCACCACGTCCAGCGCGGCGGGACCCTGCGCGGTCGCGCCGACCTCGTCGGCACGGCCACCCCACTGCTGCTTCTCCAGCGGGTCGAGCAGCACCGGCGGGTGGATCCGCCAGTGTTTGCGGCCGTCGACCTGTAGGACGAACACGTCGTGCGTGTCGTAGTGGGTGGCGAAGCCCTGGCTGCCGGCCGGGGTGAGGTAGGCGTTGATCTGTAGCGGCTGGTTGAGCGCGAGGCCCAGGTCACGGGCGAAGTCGACGAGGGGTGGCCAGATCCGGTGCAGACCCTGCAACACCAGTGTGGCGCCGGAGGCGTACTGCTCCAGGACTCGCTCGTCGAGCACCTGGTCGCCGATCTCGGCGCCGGCACCACCGCCGCCGGTCCAGCGCGCCGCGGGCACCAACTGGCCGTCCTTGGCGATCCGCAGGAACGGGGTACGCAGACCACGTCGGCTCAGCAACTCGTCGGCGTCGGCGGGGCTGAGCAGGTCGGTGAAGCCGGCCGGGTCGGGCAGCTCGGCGGCGCGGGACAGTAGCGGGGTGTGGCCCCAGTGCGCGGCGGCGAACTTGGCCGGTTCGACCGAGACGCAGCGGGCCAGCGCGGCGGTGGCGGTTGCGGACGAAACCGCCGGGCGGCCGTGGCCGCCCGGCGGGTCGAGGTGCGTCATGGTGTGCCGCTACCGGGCGCTGCCGTCGGCGCCACCGTCCTGCTGACCCGGCGTCGCACCGCCGTCGGCCGGGCCCTCCGCGCCACCGTCAGCGCCACCGTCGTGCTGACCGGGGGTCGCACCGCCGTCGGCCGGGCCCTCCGCGCCACCGTCAGCGCCACCGTCCTGGTGACCGGGGGTCGCGCCACCGTCGGCCGGGCCCTCCGCGCCACCGTCAGCGCCACCGTCCTGGTGACCGGGGGTCGCGCCACCGTCGGCCGGGCCTTCCAGGCCGCCGCCGCCCGTGGTCTGCATGTCGTCGTCGTTGAGTGCCATCGGTACTCCCTCGGGTGTGCCGCCCCGCCGTACGCCGGGGTCCGTCGTGCTGCGGGTGGTACCCCACGCGCGATCTTCTCTAACCCTCACCGTAGACGTCGAAGCGGGGCGACACGGGCGGTTCGCGGGCGGCGGCGCAGAGTGTCAGGATGAGACGGTGATCCTGGTGGGTACGTCCGGCTGGCAGTATCGGGACTGGCGGGGCCGCTTCTATCCGCGGCAGCTGCCACAGCGGCGGTGGCTGGAGCACTTCGCCGACGGGTTCGCCACCGTGGAGGTCAACAACGCCTTCTACCGGCTGCCCGAGCGGGACACCTTCGCCGCCTGGCGGGCACGCACCCCGGCGGATTTCTGCGTCGCGGTGAAGATGAGCCGCTATCTCACCCACATCAAGCGGTTACGGGACCCGGCCGAGCCGGTGGCGCGGTTCCTTGGGCGTGCCACCGCGCTCGGTGACCGGCTCGGCCCGGTGTTGGTGCAGCTGCCACCGAACCTGCGGGTGGACGTCGAGGCGCTCGACGCCACACTGCGGCTGTTTCCCGCCGAGGTGCGGGTCGCGGTGGAGCCTCGGCACCCGTCCTGGTGGACCGACGCCACCCGGGCGGTGCTGGAACGGCGTCGGGCGGCCCTGGTCTGGGCGGACCGGCTCGGACGGCCGGTGGCCCCGCGCTGGCGCACCACCGACTTCGGCTACCTGCGGCTGCACGAGGGCCGGGCCCGCCCCTGGCCCCGGTACGGCCGTGCCGCGCTGCGGTCCTGGGCGCACCGGCTGGCCGACGCGTTCGGCGCCGACGAGCCGGCGTACGTGTACTTCAACAACGACCCGGGCGGCGCCGCCATCGTGGACGCCGTGGCGTTCGCCGCGCTCGCCCGTCGGACGGGGCATCCGGTGTCCCGGGTGCCGACCGCCGCCGAGGCGGACACCTCCGGCGACTGAGCCCACCCAACGACGGCGACTGAGCCCGCCCAACGACAGTCGGGCGGGCTCGGACGCGTCAGGTCGTCAGGGCATCATCGTGGCCAGGTCGGCGGGCATGGTGTCCTTCACGTCCTGCCACTCGCCCTGGGTGACGTGTCGGCGCAGGGTGTCGAGCACCACCTGCGTCACCCGCTCCGGGCCGCCCTCCGCGTCGTACGGGAAGCCCTGGCGGACCTCGTAGAGGAAGTCGTCCCGGTTGAGTTTGATCGGCACGTCCGACGGGACCCACCCGTCGAAGTAGATGCCCCGCACCAGCACCGGCAACTGCTGGGCGAACTCCACGCTCTCGTCCACCGGCAGCCGGTCGCGCAGCAGGTGCAGCACCGTGCGCAGCGCCGCGTACGACTGGTTGCGCCGGTCCTTCGGCCAGCCGTAGGCGTTCTCGATGTCCTTCAGAATGAGGTTCGTCTTGTCCAACGACGATTCGAACGCTGAGATCATCGCGTCAGCCATCGGTCGACCCCCGTTCCGTGCTGTCCCACCGTCGGTCGTCGCTGCGACGTGGCGGCCCCACCGGGCCACGGCGGGCCCGCACCGGGCTGCCCTGCGGGGCGCGCCGGGCGTTGTCGGGTGTGCCGACCACGTGCAGGACGGCTCCACGCCGTCGATCCGTCACCACTCGAACCGTCATCCCCCGTCACCTCCGTGTCGTCTCCGGCGGCGGCCACCCTCCCAGGCGGCCGCACCCACCGTGTCCACCCTGCCGGCGGACGGGGTGAGCCGGCCCCACCCCGATCGGGTGAGCCGACGGTCAGTCCGCGCCGAGCAGCCCGGCCAGGGTCGTCGCGTTGGTCTGCGCGTAGTCCCGGTAGCAGTTGTTCATCAGCACGTGGGTCTGGCCGGCCTGGTCGGCCAGCTCGCGCAGCTTCGGCGCCCAGTCGGCCAGCTCCCGCTTGGAGTAGTGGTAGCCGAACTTCTCGTGGATGTCCTTGCTTGTCCACTTGTCGCTGTGGCCGTGGAACCGCACGACCGCGAGGTCCGCCGTGGCGGCCAGCACCGGGGGCAGCGACGAGCGGTGGCCCTGCGGCATGTCCACGCAGACGTACGGCAGGTCGTGCTCGCGCAGGAAGGTCAGCGTTTCGTCGGCGTTGTCGCCGTCGAACCAGGAGGCGTGCCGGAACTCGTAGACAGCGCGTAGCGGCGCGCAGCGCTTCGCCACCTCCAGCAGGTACTGCTTGTTGGCCCGCTTGATGGTGAACCATGGCGGGAACTGGAACAGCAGCGCGCCCAACTTTCCCGCCTCGACGAGTGGGTCCAGGGCGGACAGGAACCGCGTCCAGACCTCCTCGTACGCCTGCGCGGGCAGGTCGTCGGGGTAGACGTTCTTCTTGTCGGTCTCCGGTCGCAGGTCCTTGTAGAGGGCGCTGACCCGGGTCGGATGCCCGGTCAACAGGCTGAACGCCTTGATGTTGAAGGTGAAACCCTCGGGGGTGCGCTCGGCCCACAGCCTCGCGGTCGCCTCGGCGGGCGGGGAGTAGTAGGTCGCGTCCACCTCGACGAGCGGGAACTTGCGGGCGTAGTAGGCCAGTCGCTTCTCCGGGGTGTCCGCGGTCTGCGGATACCACCCCGAGTCCAGCAAGGTGCGGTCGGTCCAGGACGCGGTGCCCACCAGGATGTCACCCATGGGTGAAGTCCATCGCGTTGTGGACCGACCGGCAACCGCTGGTGTCGCTCAGGCCGCTCGCCGTTCGCGGGTCTGCTTGCAGGACACGCAGGTGGTGGCGGCCGGGAAGATCTCCAGCCGCTCCACCGGGATCGCCGCCGAGCACCCCTCGCACCAGCCGTAGGTGCCCTCGGCGAGCCGGCCGAGGGCGTGCTCGTACTGGGCGCGGCGGTCGAGGATGGTACGCAACAGCGACTGCGCGGTGTCCCGCTCGGCCGTCTTGGTGCCGCTGTCGGCCTGGTCGTCGCCGGCGGTGTCGCCGACCTCCACCAGCCGCAGCACCTGGCTCTGGAGCACGGCCTGGTCGTACTCGGCGGTCAGCTCGTCGTAGCGCGCCTGCAGGGAGAGCCGAATCTGGTCGATCTCCGCCTGGGGACGGGTGGTACCGACCGTGTCGTGGACGAGCATCGCTGCCTGCCTTTCCTGGGCCTGTGGCTCACGGGAACCGGGTGCCGGCGGCGTCGTGCCCCGGTCACGGTCGCGTTCGGTACGCGGGCGGTCACCCGCGCCCTGTGAGCCGGGCGAGTACCCGCCGGACGAGCCGAACAAACCGACGGTTTCCCGACTGTTGTCAGGCGTCGCCGTCGGCCTCCACGAGCGCCGGGTGGCGGGGGTCGTCGGCCCGGACCACCACGTCGGCGAAGCTCGCCGGAACGACCTCCTCGGCGTACCTGTCGAAGGCGGGTAGCGCCCACTCCTGGGCCGGGTCGGTACGGCGGCGCAGTGCCGCCGGGGACAACTGCAGGTGGACGGTGACGTCGAAGGGCAGGCCACCGCCGAGCAGCAGTGGGCCGCTGACCAGGACGACACCCCCGGGTGGCAGCTGTACGTAGCGGGCGCGGCTGGCCCGGTCGGCGTCGGCGTCCCAGAGGGACGGGAGTAGCCGCCCGGTGCCGCCCGGACCGGCCGGGTCGAGCACCTCCCGACGCAGCCCGGCCTCGTCGACCCAGTTCTCGTAGAAGGAGTCGGGGTTGGTGCGGCCCAACTCGAAACGCAGGGACGCGGGGCGGAGGAAGTCGGTGGCGCGTACGTGCAGCACCGGACGACCCCGGGCGCGTAGGGGGTCGACGAGCGCGGCGGCCAGGTCGTCGGCGCCGGCGGCGGGAGCGCCGTCCACCGCCACCCGCAGCCGGGCCGCCCCGGCGGCACCGGTCGCGGCGCGACTCGCGGCGTCCGTCGCGGCGCGACTCGCGGCGTCGGCAAGCCGGCTGGCCAGCTCGTCGACGAGCAGGTCGGGCGAGATGGGGCGGATGCGCACCGGACCATCCTGCCCCGTGCCGGGCGGGTCGGTGACGCCGGTCAGCCCGTGCGGTCGATGGTGACCCGGGCGTCGTCGGCCAGCCGGTAGCCCACGCCGTAGACGGTGGTGACCAGCGGTACGTCCACACCGACCTTGCCGCGCAACCGACGCACGTGCACGTCGACGGTGCGGACGCCGGCGTGCTCGTAGCCCCAGACGGCGTTGAGCAGTTGCAGCCGGGTGAACACCCGGCGCGGGTGGGCGACCAGGTGCAGCAGCAGGTCGAACTCCAGCCGGGTCAGCGGCAGCGGCTCGTCGTCGCGCAGCACCGAGCGGGACGAGGCGAGGATGTGCAGGGCCGGAATGGTCGGGCTGAGCGCCAGGGCCGGCGACCGGTTGGTGGGTGCCTGGTCGGGTCGGCGTTCGGCCGGGACGGCCCCGACGATCACACCTTCGCCCCGCTCCAGCATTTCGCGGGCGGCTTCGAGCAGCCGGCGTGCCGCCGGAGTCAGCGACTCCTCAGAGGCCAGCGGAATGGACAGCGTCACGGTGAGCACGGGCGCGGCGGTGTTCGCCGGGCGACGTTGGCCGCCGGGAGGTCGACCGGGCACCGAGGGTTGGGACGTATGCCATCCGGCGCGCGACGAGGCAGGGCTGACCGACATGGTCCTCCTTGGGCTGATCCGGGTATCTCCCCACGGCCCGGGACGCCGCTTCATCGATGGTTCCCGGCGCTCGGGCGAGGGTCAAGGGGCGGCCGCGTTGCATGACTGTGACAATTGACTTACACATCGGAGCCAGGTGCTCGCTCTGCGTGTGAGGTCAGATGATTACAGCAGAGCCCACACGATGGGCCGATACGGGGGTCCCCGTCCGGTTCACCTGGGCGTTCACACGACCGCCGGCCCGGCGCTCAGCGCCTGTGGTCCACGCTGATCCGCGCCTCGTCGGCCAGCCGGTAGCCGACCCCGTAGACGGTGGTGACCAACTCCGTGCCGGCCAGCTTGGCGCGCAGCCGGCGCACGTGCACGTCCACGGTCCGGGCCACCGCGTGCTCGTAACCCCAGACGCTGGACAGCAGCTGGAGGCGGGTGAAGACCCGGCGTGGCCGCTCGGCCAGGAACAGCAGCAACTCGTACTCGATGCGGGTCAGCGGGACGACCCGGCCGCCGCGGCGGACCAGCCGCGAGCCGGCCAGGATGTCGACGTGGTCCGGGTCGGCGGGCGGCTCGGCGCTGGCCGGGATCGGGACCGGTCGCGGCCCCGGCGCGACGTTCTCGACGGTACGCAGCTCACCCTCCCCCGACTCGGCAAGCTCACCGAGCAGTTGCACGAGCCGGGCCAGCCGCGGGCTCAGCGGCCCGGGGACGAGGTCGAGGGTGATGGTCAGGGTCGGTGCGGTGCGCGGCCGCGCCGGGCGCAGCCCGTGGTGACGGCGAGCGGGGATGGCGACGACGGACATGGTGCCTCCTGAGTGGCGGTACGCCTGCCACGCCCGGTGGGGCGTGACAGTCAGTGGCGCGCCCACCCGGCGTTGACCGGGGGCGCGAGAGGGGTGGTGCGGTGCAGCGGGGTCGGGCCGAGGGCCGGCAGACCGGCGATCCGCCAGGCGGCGAACCCACCCGCCACGTCGGTGGCCCGGTGCAGGCCGATGTCCTGCAGGGCGGCGGCGGCCAGCGACGAGGTGTAGCCCTCCTGGCAGAGGATCATCACCGGCACGTCGTAGTCGACCGCCTGCGGCAGCCGGGCCGGACAGCGCGGGTCGAAGCGCCACTCCAGCACGTTGCGCTCGACCACGAGCGAGCCCGGCACCATGCCGTGCGCGGCCCGCTGCGCGGCCGGCCGGATGTCGACAAGCAGCGCTCCGGCCCGGTACGCCAGGTGTGCCCGCTCCGGGTCCAGCCGGTTGAGGCGGGCGCGCGCGGCGCCCAGAATCTCGTCGATGCCCCGAGAGCCCGGCGGCGGCACGGGGGCCGGACAGTGCTCGGCGGTTAGCTGCATCATGGGTTCCTTCCAGTGACAGGAGTGGATCGTGCGTGGCCGGCGTTCACCAGGACCGGCCGGCCTCGGCGACCTCGGCGACCCGCAGTCGTCCGTCGACGAGGTGATAGCGGGTCATCCGCAGCAGCGCCGGCCGGTAGACGTGCACGCTGACCGCCGGCATCGACCCCTGGTTGGTCACCTGGTGCACGTGTCGGGGGCCGAAGCGACGACCGACGCCGGCGGCCAGCAGCCGTGGGCGCAGCCGACCGGCGCCGACCGTCTCCTCGGTGAGCGCGCCGTGGACGACGCGGAACGCTCCGGCGGAGCCACCGTGGTCATGCAGGTCGGTGCCCTGCCCGGGCAGCCAACTCAGCGCCCACACCTCGTGGTCGTCGCCGACGTCGAGGCGCGCGTACCACCGCTGGGCAGGGTCGAAGCGCAGGGCGACCGGCCAGCCAGCCGGGTCGGCCCACCGGGCGGCGACGGTGAGCAGGTCGGGCTCCGGGCGGCGGTGCGTCATGGCTGTTCCTCGCGGGTCGTTCGGCGGGGTGCCCTCGTACTCTAGACGGCAAAGCCTATAGGTTTAGTAGGTAATACCGCCTGGTGGGACGCCGACTCACCCCCGACGATCAGCGCAGGACCGGCGGGTCCACCCGGTAGCCGGGCACGGAGGGCCACCGCACGGTCAGCACCACCGACGCGCGTTCGGCGTACCAGGAGTGGTCCACGCCCCGACCCCACACCACGTAGTCGCCGGGCGCCGCCAGCCGTACCGTCCGGTCCGGCAACTCCACCCGGAAACACCCCTCGACCAGGACGAGCAGGGTGGTACGCCGTTCCCCGGTCGCCCACCGCGAGCGGGCCTGCCCGGGCGGGTGCACGCCCCACTTCACCTCGACGTCGGTGCTGTGCCGGATCTCCCCCGGCGGGGCGAAGTGCCCGAGCAGCCAGCCGGCGTTGGTGGCACCGTCGACGCCCGCGTTGCCCACGTACACCGTCTCAGCCATCGGACCCTCTCCCCGCGCGCCGGCCGAGCAACTAGGCGCCGGCCGAGCAACCTATCAGGACCGCGGCGACTAACCTGGACCGGTGACCGACCACCTCGACGCCGAGACGCTGGCGTTCGCGCACCGGATGTTCGACCTGGCCCGGGCCGGCTCCACCGAGGAGTTGGCCGCGCAGCTCGACGCCGGCCTGCCCGTCAACCTCACCAACGACAAGGGCGACACGCTGCTGATCCTGGCGGCGTACCATGCTTACCCGGACACGGTGGCCGCCCTGCTCGATCGCGGCGCCGACCACTCCCGGGCCAACGACCGCGGCCAGACCGCGCTGGCCGCCGCGGTCTTCCGCAGCAGCACCGAGGCGGTCCGCGCGCTGCTCGCCGCCGGCGCCGACCCGGCACACGGCAACCCGTCGGCCCTGGAGACCGCGACGTTCTTCGACCTGCCGGAGATGGTGACGCTGCTGCACGCCGGCTGACACCGACGCCGACATGCCGGTATACAGGGTCGGTGGAAGATCCGCTGCCCGAGCAGATGCGCGCCGCCAGCACCTCACTGCTGGCCGCGCTCGACCCCGCCGCCCGCGAGAGCGCCGTGCACCCGTTCGACGACGAGCCGGCCCGACGCTGGTTGGAATACCGGCCCCGACCCCGACCCGGTGTCTGCCTCGCCGAGCTCGACATCGCCGGCCGCAAGGCCGCGCACCGGCTGCTGGCCACCGCGCTCAGCCCCTCGGCGTACGCGCAGGCGATGGCGATCATCTCGCTGGAGGAGGTGCTGGACCGGGCCGAGGACTGGCAACGTGGGCGGCACAGCGGTGACTACTGGGTGGCCGTCTTCGGCGATCCGGCGCGCGACGACCGCTGGGCGTGGCGGTTGGAGGGACACCACCTGTCGGTGAACATGACAGTGGTGGACGACCAGGTCTCCCCCGCGCCGATCTTCTTCGGCGCCAACCCGGCCGCGGTCCGGTACGCGGGCCGCCCGGTCTCCCGCCCACTCGGCGTCGAGGAGGACCTCGCCCGGGCACTGCTCGACGCGCTGGGGCCGGCCGAGCGGGGCGCCGCGATCATCGCCGACGAGGCTCCGGCGGACATCATCAGCGCCACCCGTGGGCAGGTCGACGGGCCGCTGGAACCCCTCGGCGTGTCGGCCGCCCGGCTGGGGCCGACCGGCCGCGCGTTGCTCGACCAGGTGGTCGCGGTCTACCTGGACCGACTGCCGCCCGAGCTGGCCGTGCGGGAGGCGGCGCGCCTCGGTGCCGGCCAGTTGCACTTCGCCTGGGCCGGCCCGACGACGCCCGGCCAGCGGCACTACTACCGGGTGCAGGGCGACGACCTGCTCATCGAGTACGACAACACGAGCGCCGACGGCAACCACGCACACACCGTGCTGCGCCGCCCCGCCAGCGACTTCGGCGCCGACATCCTGGCCAGCCACCACCAAACCCACAAACACTGACCCCACCCCACCCCCGCCCCCACCTGGCGTCGATCATGGAGTTGTGGTGGGTGACTTGCCCCGGTGCGCGGCTTCTGTTCGGCACCACAACTCCATGATCGACGGCGCTTGGGGGTCAGGGGCGGGTGGCTTCGACGAGGAAGCGCTGGGCGTGCGCCACGAAGGGGCCCTCGCTGGCTATGCGGTCGTGCAGGGCGCGTAGTTGGTCGCGGTAGCGGTCGACGGTGAAACCGGGCACCGTCCAGATCACCTTGCGCAGAAACCACACCACCGCCCCGACGTCGGCGAAGGTCGCACGCAGGGTGGCCCGACGCAGGTCGACCACCCGCAGGCCAGCGGCCTCGGCAGCGGCAACCGCGTGCTCGGGGTGCCGCTGGGTCGGCGGCGGCAGCGGACCGAGGATCGCCTCACTCAACTCCCGCATGGTGCCCGCCCCGATCTGCTGCGACAGGAACGTGCCGCCGGGTCGCAGCACCCGCGCCGTCTGCGCCCAGTCGGTACGCACCGGGTGCCGACTGACCACCAGATCGAAGGAGGCGTCGCGAAACGGCAACGGCCCGTCCTGTGCGACCGCCACCACTGTGGCACCCACCCGGCGCAGGGTCCGCCGGGCGACCTGCACGTTCGGCGGCCAGCCCTCGGTCGCCGCCAGCAGCCTCGGTGGACGCGGCACCTCGGCGAGCACCTCCCCACCGCCGGTGTCCACGTCCAGTGCCGCGTCGGCGCGAGCCATCCGGTCCGCGACCAGCCGGGCGTACCCCCACGGTGGACGCTCCTCGGTGGCCCGGCCGGCAAGCCAACCGAAACCCCAACCGTCGACCGGCGCGGCAGCACCCTGCGCGATCAACTCCTCGCCCTCATCCTTGGCGTTCACGGCGATCAGCCTCGCCGGCCGGCAACGCGGCCGGCAACTCAATTGCCCACTGCCCGGCCGAGCGGGCCCGGCAGACCGGGAAAGTCAGCGGCCCGAGCACGCCCACCGGGCCGGGCCGGGTCAGACCGGGCCGGGTCAGGCCGGGCCGGGCCAGGCCGGGCCAGGCGGGGTCAGGTCAGGCGGGGTCAGGTCAGACCGGGCCGGCAGGCCCGGCGGCTGAGCGGAAGAAGACCCGACCGTCGTGGGCTACGTCTCCCGGTCGCGGCGAGCGGGCGGGCGGCGACGCGAGAGGCGGTACGGGTGTTGGCTGGCGGTGACAGACCTCAGCCCAGCCCCAGGTTGTGCTCTTCGAGGACGGCCTGGAGGATGCCGAGCGCCTTGGGCCCCATGCCGTGCAGATTGGCCAGCTCCGACCGGGGGACGCCGGCGAGTTGGCGCAGCGTGGTGTAGCCGGCGGCGTGCAGGGCACGCGTCGCGGGCGCGCCGATCTTCGGAAGTGTGTCCAGCGGCGAGGTCATGCGCGGATGGTAGTGACCAACTCCGACACGGTCGGCTCCGCGCGGCGGACCCCGGCTCCGCATCAGGGGCGTGGGCGGGACATCTCCACCGTGGAGCCGGCGAGCGTGTCCAGGCCGCCGGCCTCGGCGCGGCCGGTGTCGAACTGGCGCATCAGCCGGGCGCCCAGGTGCACGCCGACCCCGCCGACGGCCAGTGCGACCAGCTCGGTGATCAGGATCGCGGCGGACGCGCCGCGCTGCGGGGAGTGCGACCGGACCAGGCAGGTGAGCAGGAACATGGCCGCCATCACGGTGTTCACCAGATTGAAGGCGACCGCTGTGCGGCGGGTGTGATCACCCGGCACGTCCCACAGGTCGACCATCCCGGCCACCGCGGTCAGGGCGGCGGCGACAAGGGCGGCGACGGCCGTCCAGTAGCCGACCTCTCCCAGGAAGGCTGGCCCGCCGAGGACGTCGGTGAGGTCGAAGACGGCCGTGCTGACGAAGAGCCCGAGCGGGAACGTCACGAGCATCGGTTGGATGGGGTGGCCCTGCACGCGCAGCCGGCTCTGCATGGGTCCTCCCCCGGGTCGGCGCACCTCACCTGACCCAGAGTGCTACCCCAGCCCGGTCACCGGGAAACGACGCCGCCCGACTCCTCACCAGCGGGGAGAACGGGCACCAGGCGGGCGTGATCGACTCGGTTTTCAGAAAGCCGGGTCATCCACGAGCCCCGGACACCCCGACTTCAGGAAACCCGAGTCGATCAACGGCCGGCCACCGCGCCGACCGGCCGAGCGGACCGACCGGCCAAGCGGACCGACCGGCCGAGCGGTCAGGTGTCGCGCTGGCGGGAGACCGTCCGGACGAGCCGCTCGGCCACCTCCCGGAGCGGGATGTCCAGCGACGACGCGGCGGTACGCAGCACCTCGAGGGCCTCGGCGGGCGGGCAGCCGCGCTGGGTCATGATCACGCCGACGGCCTGGCCCACCACACCGTCGTTCAGCAGCGAGGCGTCCCGCTCGCCGGCGAGCACGAATTGCCGGTTGCGGTCCCGGACGGCGGCCAGCAGCAGGCCGGCGTGTTCGGCGAGCAGCATCGCGGTCAGCTGGTGCTGTGGGGTCAGGACGTCCGGGGAACCGGCGTAGAGGTTGATCGCCCCGATCACCTGGTCGTCGATGTCGACCGGCGCGGAGATCACCCCGCGTACGCCGAGGTCGCGGGCGCGTGCCGTCCAGACCGGCCAACGGGGCTCACCGGCCAGGTCGGCGGCGAGGATCATCTCGCGGCGATGGATGGCGCTCATCGCCGGCGAGTCCGGCCCGTGTCGCAGGTCGTCCAGGCCAGCCAGCCGCTCGTCGGAGGCGGCCACGCCGGCCGGTTCGCCGGCGCGCAGGGCGGTGAACCCGCACCAGCGCACCCCGGCCACCGCGTCCCGAGTGACCCGGACCAGCGCCAGCAGGGCCTCATCAAAATCGGTCAGCGCGATCAGGCCGGCGGTCAACTCCCGCAACAGTGCGGCGGTTTCCAGGACGCCGAGACTCTGCACCGCCGGTTCCCGCGTGTCGAGGTTCACCGGTCCGCAGCCTCCGTGCACCCTCGCGCCTGCCCAGCGGGCATCGTCACCTGTGTCATCGTCTGCTCTCTCCCGACGTAACCGACCAGCCCTACTACCCTGCGTGACCCGGGTCGAAACGGCGCAAGCAGGGCCCCTGCCGCCGTGGACGCACGGTGGCAGGGGCCCTGATCTTGCCAGAGTCAGCGCGAGGCGCCGCTGAGTCGTCGACCGATCGACGCGATCAACCGATCGAGCTCGGAACCGAACGGGTTGTCGTGCACCAGGTACGTCCAGGTGGCGGTGGGCCGGACCAGGGTGCCGTCGTCGGGCTGCCAGTCCTCATCGAATTCGGTCTCGTTGAAGGTGGCGAGGGTGCGGGCCTCGATCTCCGGGATCAGGTCGTTGAACGCCGGTACGGCGGCCCGGTGGAACTCGTCCAGCGGGTCGAGCCGGCCCAGCGCGCGCAGGTGCACGCCCTCCCGGACCTCCGACAGCTCGGCCAGGTGCTCGGCCCAGAGCCGGTCCAGGTGGAAGAGCGCGATCGAGCGGGCCACGCGGGCGAGTAGGTCCTCGTCCATCTCGCTGGCCTTCTCCGGTGCCTTCTCCAGCAGCATTACCGCGGCCACGTCGCTGGTCAGCAGCCGCTCCCGGCGGGCGGCGAGCGCCTTGCGCTGCTGCTCGATCACCACGCTGTAGCGCCAGGTGTTGCGGTGGATCTCGTGGTTGACGCCCTCGGCGACCCGCTGGGCGTGCTCCACCGCGTAGTCCACCTGCTCGTCGGTGACCAGGCCGTCGGCGTTCATCCGTGGCGACGGCGGCACCGAGTCGGCGGCGTGCCGGACGACCAGGTCGTCCTCCAGGCTGACGAGGAAGACTGAGCCACCCGGATCGCCCTGCCGGCCGGCCCGGCCGCGCAGTTGGTCGTCCACCCGACGGCTGTCGTGCCGGCCGCTGCCGATCACGTAGAGCCCGCCCAGCTCGGCGACGCGCTCCTGGTCGCTCTGGTCGCTGCCGCCGAGCCGGATGTCGACGCCCCGGCCGGCCATCTGGGTGGAGACGGTCACCGCGCCGTACGCGCCGGCCTCGGCGATGATCGCCGCTTCCTCGTCGTCGTTCTTGGCGTTGAGCACCACGCAGGGCACCCCGGCGGCGTTGAGCCCGGCGGCCAGCCCCTCGGACTCCTTGACGTCCAGCGTGCCGATCAGCATCGGCCGCCCCTTGGCGTGCCAGCGCTGGATCTCGTCGATCAGCGCCTCGTCCCGCTCCGCCCGGGTGGCGTAGATCCGGTCCGGCTCGTCCTCACGGATGCACGGGGTGTTCGGTGGGATCACCGCGACCTCGAGGCCGAAGAACTCCCGCAGCTGGTCACCGACCAAGACCGCGGTGGCGGTCATCCCGCAGACCTTCGGGTAGAGCGCAATGTACGCCTGCACGGCGATCGTGCCGAGCACCTCACCCTCGGCGGTGGCGTCCAGGCCCTCCTTGGCCTCGACCGCCGCCTGGAGCCCGTCCGGCCAGCGGCGGCGCTGGGCCACCCGGCCGCGCATCTCGTCGACCAGCTCGACCGAGCCGTCCCGGACGATGTAATCCACGTCACGGTTGAGCAGGGCGTGCGCGTGCAGCGCCACGTGCACCGCGGAGAGCTGCGTGACGTGCTCCTCGTCGTACAGGTCGATGCCGAGCTTGGCCTCGACGGCGGCCAGGCCGGCGGACGTGAACGCCACGCTGCGCCCGTCCTCGGCGACCGTGTAGTGCTTGCCCTTGCGCAGGCCGCGGACGAGCGCGGCGGCGGCGTGCACCGGATCCTGCTCGCCCGGCACGGCGCCGGCGAGGACCATCGGCACCCGAGCCTCGTCGATCATGATCGAGTCGGCCTCGTCGACGATTGCGGTGGCCAGCGCGGGCTGCACCCGGTCTGCCACGTCGGTGACCAGCTGGTCGCGCAGGTAGTCGAAGCCCGCCTCGCTCACCGAGACGTAGGTGACGTCGCAGGCGTACGCCTCGCGCCGCTCCTGCGGGGTGGAGGCCTCGTTGACCCAGCCGACGGTCAGGCCGAGCAGGGTGTAGACCGGCTCCATCCACTGGGCGTCGCGGCGGGCCAGGTAGTCGTTGATGGTGAGCACGTGCACCGGCCCGTTGCCGAGCCGAACGTGCCCGTACGCGGCGATGGTGGCGGTCAGCGTCTTGCCCTCACCGGTGGCCATCTCGGCGACCTTGCCGGAGAGCAGCGACATCGCGCCGATCAGCTGCACGTCGTACGGCCGCTGGTCGAGGCCACGGCGGGCGGCCTCGCGGCCGACGGCGCAGATCTCCTCATAACCGACGGCGGCACCCGCGGCCTCGGTCAACTCGGCGTCGTCGAGCGCGGCGAGATCATCCGCACGCGCCTCGATCGCCGGCAGCAGCTTCTCCAGCGGAGCAAGATCCACGGTCGAGCCGGGGCGCTGGAGGAAGCGCCGGAACTTGCTCTTGAACCGTTGCGACACACCCATGAGCGGCAACGGTACGCGATTCCGGCCGGCTTGCGCGGCCCGGCCGCCGGCAAGTCGACACCGAGCGGACTGAGCAGGCCGACCCCCGCCGGAGGGAACGCGTCGAGTCCGAAGGGAGACGGTCAGCCGACCAGCAGCTGGTGGCTGGCGAGCTCCCGGTAGAGCGGGTCGGTGGCGGTCAACTCGGTGTGGGTGCCCACGGCCACCACCCGACCGCCGTCGAGGACGACGATCTGATCGGCGTCGACAACCGTGGCCAGCCGGTGCGCCACGATCAACAGGGTGCGGCGGACGGCCACCGCGTCGATGGCGCGGCGCAGCGCGGCCTCGTTGCGCGAGTCGAGGTTGCTGGTCGGCTCGTCCAGCAGCAGCACCGGCGGGCCGGCCAGCAGTGCGCGGGCGATGGCCAGCCGCTGCCGCTCACCCCCGGAGAGCAGCACCCCACCCTCGCCCACCTGCACGTCCAGGCCCTGCGGGGTGCGCTGAACGAGGTGGCCCAGGTTGACCTCGTCGAGGACCTCGCGCAGCCGGTCGTCGGTGGCGTCCGGCGTGGTGATCAGCAGGTTCTCCCGCAGCGTGCCGGCCAGCACCGGGGCCTCCTGCTCGACGTAGCCGAGCCGGGCCCGCAGCACGTCGCGAGGCACGGCCCGCACGTCGTTGCCGTCGATGCGGATCGCCCCGGCGCTCACCTCGTAGAAGCGCTCGACCAGGGCGAGCAGCGTCGACTTGCCGGCGCCGGAGGGGCCGACCAACGCGGTACGCGTACCGGCGGGCACGGCGAAGCTGACCTCGTGCAGCACCGGCTCACCGCCGGGGTAGCCGAAGCTCACCCGGTCGAACTCGATCATCGGAGCGGGCCGGCGCGGGGTCGTCGGCGCGGCGGCGGTCGCCGGCGGGTCGCCCGCGCCCTCGGCGGGCACGGCGAGGATCTCCTCGATCCGCTGGAGGGCACCCAGACCGGACTGCAACTGGGTGTACGCCCGCAGCACCTGACCCAGCGGCAGCGCCAGGAGGAACAGGTACATGACGAAGGCGACCAGGTCACCGACGGAGATCGCCCCGGCGGCGACCCGCGCCCCGCCGATGCCCAGCACCAGCAGGAACGCGCCCTGCACGGTGATCGAACCGATCGGGCCGACGAGTGACTGCACCCGGGCCACCCGCAGCCCCGCCTCGTACGCCTCGCGCGCGCTGCCGGTGACGGCCTGCGTCTCCCGGGTCTCGGCCCGGCTGGCCCGGATGGTCCGGGCCGCCGAGATGGCCCGTTCCACCGCCGAGGTCATCTCGCCGATCCGCTCCTGGGCGGCTCGGGCCAGCGCCCGGACCCGGCGGGCGAAGGTGGCGGCGAAGCCCAGCCCCAGCGCCACCCCGAGCAGGGTGACGCCGAACAGCAGCGGGTCGAGCAGCACCATGGCGGTGCCGGCGCCGACCACCGTCACCGCCCCGGTGACCGTCTCGAAGAGCCCGGAGGTGACGACCGCCCGCAACAGGGTGGTGTCCGAGCCGACCCGGGAGAGCAGATCACCGGTACGTCGGCGGTCGTACTCGGCGATGGGCAGCCGCAGCAGGTGCCCGGCGAGCCGGCGCCGGGTGCCCAGCACCAACCCTTCGGCGGTGCGTTGCAGCAGGTAGTCGCGGAGCCCACCGATCGCCGCGCCGAGCACCACGAGGGCCACCAGCACCGCCACCAGGTCGGCCACCGGGTCATCGGCGCCGATCCGGTCGAGCACCGACCGGGTGAGCAGCGGCTGCGCCAGTGACGCCGCCGCGCCGACCAGCGACAACACGCCCACCACGACCAGGGTGCCGGTGTGCTCCCGCAGGTACGGCAGCAGCGCACCGAGACCGACCGGCCGATCCGCGGCGGTGCCGCCGGCCGGCCGGTCCGTCGAGGTGCCGCCGGCCGATCCGGCCGCCGAGGTGCCGCCGGCCGACCCGCGCGTCGAGGTGCTCATGCCGGGAACGGTAGTCCGCCCCGTCACCCCGGCGGGCGCGCTCCGGTGCGGCGGGTCAGGCGGACAGCACCACCTGTTGCTCCTGGCGGCGACGCTCGGCCAGGTCGGTGAGCAGGGTGGGCGCCTCGTCGAACGGCACCACCGCCGAGACGACGTGCTTGCGGATCACGTCCCCGTAGGTCCGGAGCAGGTCGACGGTTTCCGCGGAGAGCCGCTCGCGGTCCCAGGTGGGGGCGAGCCCGCGCGGCACCCGGCCGATCTGCGCGCAGCGCAGCGACAGGCCGTTGTGGTGGAACTCCTCACCGAGCCGGACCGCGTCCGCGCCGCCCTGGTAGAAGGCGAGGTCGATGACGGTGCCCTGGGGCCGCAGCAGCCGCAGCGCGAGCTGCAACGCCCACGCCTGCCCCCGGCACTGGAACACCACGTCGGCGCCCCGATCACCGGCGGTGTGCGCCCAGCGGGTCTTGAGCACGACGGCCGGATCGTCCCCGTCCGGGTCGAGGGTTTCCAGGCCGAGCGCCTCGGCGACGTGGCGGCGCTGCGGGGTGGGGTCGAGCACCACCACCGAGGCAGCGCCGTTGCGCTGGGCGAACAGCGCCGTCAGCAGCGCCACCACGCCCGCGCCGACCACGGCGACCCGTCGGCCACGTACGCCGTCGCCGAGCGTGCGGACGTCGACGCCGTGCAGGTCGGCGGCGGCGTGCAGCAGACCGTTGGCACAGATCGGGCCCATGTGCGCCACGTAGACGCCGAGCAGCGGATCCAGGTCGTCGGGCAGCGGCACGAACCGCTCGGCGACCGGGTCGGCCAGCCAGCCGGTGCGGTGCCCGTACGTCATCGCGCCGACCGTGCCCACCGCGACGGCCGGGGTCTCGCTCTCCACGACCCGGCCGACCTGCATGTAACCCAGTCGGGTCACCGGGTACGGGGTGCTCGCCGCGCCCGGCTGGAACAGCCCCAGGTCGGCGTTCCAGGTGACGTTGAGGTAGGGGTTGGTGCCCTTGACGTAGCTCAGCTCGGTGCCGGCCGAGACGCCGCTGAACAGCGTCTCGACCCGGAACGTGCCGGGGCGCAGCGGGGCGGCGTCCTGCTCCTCCAGCTCCACCCGGCCGGGACCGGTGACCACCACGACCTTGTCACGCATCGACGGTCACCCCCGCGCTGAGCGCCGCCGGCGCGGTGGGGGTGGCGAGCCGCACGGTCGCGCCGGTGCGGGCCGAGTCGGCCACCGCGAGGGCCAGTCGTTGGGTCGCGAGGGCCTCGGCGTACGGGACGCGGACGTCGTCGCCGATGCCGCGTACGGCGTCGACGAAGGCGCGGTCCACCGCCACCCGGGCGGCTTCCGGGTCGGCGGGGATGTGTCGTTCACCGTCGGCGTCGCGGATCGTCAGGCCGTCCTCGGTGAGGGCGAGGGCCAGCCCGTCGGCGAGGATCTCCACACCGGCGCGGTGCTTCCAGCCGAGCACGCAGGCGGCACTGAGCGTGCCGACCGCGCCGTCGGCGAAGCGCAGGGCGGCGGTGGTCACCGAGTCGATGTCGGCGCCGTCGACCGGCGGCGGTGTGCCGTTGCCGTATGCGGTGACCTCGGTGACCTCCCCGGCCAGCACCCGGATCAGGTCCAGCACGTGGGCGGCCTGCTCGACCACCGGGCCGCCGGAGCGGTCCCGCCGCGACCACCACGCCACCGGGGGCACCTTGTCCAGCCAGGCGCCGCTGACCATCCGCACCGGACGGTCGGCGAGCAACTCGCGGGCCTCGTCGAGCACCGTCAGGTAACGCCAGTGGTGGCCGACGGCGGTGCGCAGCCCGCTGCGGGCGACCAGGTCGGCGATCCGTTCGGCGGTGTCGAGGTCGACCGCGACGGGCTTCTCCACGAACATCGGCACGCCGGCGGCGAGCACGGCCTCCTCGGCCGGGCCGTGCGCGAACGGCGGCACGCAGACGTAGACCGCGTCCGGGCCGGTGGCCAGCAGCTCGGCGACGTCGGCGCAGGAGCGCCCGCCGTGCTGGGCGGCGAGCGCGGACGCCGCCTCCGGTGTGACGTCGGTGACGGCGACCACCTCGACGTCGTCGAAGGCGGCCAGCACCCGCGCGTGGCGTTGTGCCACCCCACCCGCTCCGACCAGACCGACCCGGCATACACGCATCCGACACCCCTTTACCGACGTTTCTCTTGCGATGGGAGCAGTCCCCTGGGGTGTGCGCAATCAAACGTTCATCCCCCGGGAACGCGTGAGCGTCACCCTTGTGATCAAGCTGTTGCCAAGAAAGCGGTTAGAGCGTGCTGGCGGATGGGAACAACCAAATTCGGTTTTTCCACGCACGAACGGAGGGGTGCCCGTGCGGGATATGACAACGAGCGTGTCACCGGTGGTGGAGGCGTGGGCCACGTACCGGACGACGTCGGCCGGTGACTGGCCGGCACGTCGACTGTTGCGGGCCAAGGGATCGACCCGGGTCAGTGTGGTGCTGCCGGCCCGGAACGAGGAGGCCACCGTCGGCGCGATCGTGTCGACCATCCGGGAGCACCTGATGGATCGGGTCGCCCTGGTCGACGAGCTGATCGTGGTGGATTCCCGGTCGACCGACCGCACCGCCCAGGTGGCAGCCGCCGCCGGGGCGGAGGTGGTCAGCCAGGACGCGATGACCCGTGGGCTGCCCCGGCTGACCGGTAAGGGCGACGCGCTCTGGGCCGGGTTGGCCGCCGCCGAGGGTGACGTGGTGGCGTTCATCGACGCCGACCTGCGGGAGTTCCGCCCACACTTCGTGAGTGGGCTGCTCGGTCCGCTGTTGACCGACCCCTCGGTCGACTTCGTCAAGGGCTTCTACCATCGGCCCCTGGTGGGCGCCGCCAGCGTGGAGCAGGACGGCGGGGGCCGGGTGACCGAGCTGATGGCCCGACCCCTGCTCAACCTGTTCTGGCCCGAGCTGGCCGGCTTCGTGCAGCCGCTGGCCGGCGAGTACGCGGGCCGCCGGGACGTGCTGGCCCAGGTGCCGTTCGTCTCCGGGTACGGGGTGGAGACGGCCATGATGATCGATCTGCTCGACCTGGTCGGCCTGGACGCGATGGCGCAGGTCGACCTCGGTGAGCGCAAGCACCGCCACCAGGACACGGCGGCTCTCGGCCGGATGTCCGCCCAGATCATGTTGACCGCCTGGTCCCGGTTGCAGCGGCGCGGGTGGGCGGCCCCCGGGCTGGCGCCGGAGGCGTTGCTGACCCAGTTCCGTCGGGGCGGTTCCGACACGCTGCCCAACCTCGACCGCGAGATCGTGGTCAGCGACGTGTCCATCGAGGAACGCCCCCCGCTGGCCGAGCTGCGCCACCGGATGCCCCGCCGCCGGGTGGCCGCCGCGTGAGCGCGAGGAGTGCGGGGCGGGCCCGATGAGCCTCACCGTGCTGATGAACGCCGGCCCGTGGCTGTCCGTGCCGCCGCCCGGCTACGGCGGTATCGAGAACGTGATCGCCACGCTGGTGCCGGAGTTGCGGCGACTCGGTGTGCGAGTGGTGCTCGCCTCGGTGGGCAGCAGCACCCTGCCGGTGGACGAACAGGTGTCGGTCTTCGCCGACGGGCAGTTCGCCGCCCTGCAGCGGCCGTACAACCAGGTCTGCGGGATCGCCCAGGCGCACCTGGCCGGGGTGGTCCGTGAGCTGCACGCCCGCGACGACATCGACCTGGTGCACGACCACGTGGAGGCGGTCGGGCTGGCCACTCTCGCCGCGATGGGCCCGGCCGGTCCGCCGACCCTGCACACCCTGCACTGGGACCTGGCCAAGCACCCGGCGCTCTACGGCGGACTGGACGGCGGCGACCGGGTCCGGGTCAACGGCGTCTCCGCGTCGCAGCTGGCCCGAGCCCCACTGGCGTTGCGGGAGCACTCGGTGGGGCACGTGCACCTGTCCACCCCGCTCGCCGTCGACGCCGACCGCAGGCCGATGCCGGCCAAGGGCAAGTACCTGCTGATCCTGGGCCGGATCAACCCGGGCAAGGGGCAGGACGTGGGCGCCCGTCTCGCGCATCGCGTCGGCTTTCCGCTGGTGCTGGCGGGCCCGGTCGGTCCGTATCATCGGCCGGCCGATCTCGCCGCGGCCGGCGACGAGGCCCGCCAGAACCCGGACGTGCGGTTCTTCCTCGACGAGGTGGCGCCGCACATCGATGGCGACCTGGTCCGCTGGATCGGCACCGTGGCCGGTCAGGAGCGCGACGACCTGCTCGCCAACGCCCGCGCGTCGCTGTTCCCGCTGCGCTGGGAGGAGCCGGGCGGGACGGCGGTCGTGGAGTCACTGGCCCTGGGCACGCCGGTGGTGGCCACCGCCCGGGGCTGCCTACCGGAGCTGATCGAGCACGGCCGTACCGGCCTGCTCACCACCGACGAGGAGGAGCTGGCTGACCTCGTACTCGGAGCCGAGTTGCTCGACCCCGACGAGTGCCGGCGGGTGGCCGCGCAGCGGTTCACCCCGGCGGTGATGGCGCAGCGCTACCTGGAGCTGTACGAGCGGGTCCGCCACCTGGCCAGCGAGCCGAGGCTGCTCCCGGCCTGACCGGCGGCACGGCCGAGACCGGCGGCACGGCGGCACGGCACGGCGGCACGGCCCCGGCGCGGCGGTTTGGGGGTGGCGGCAGCGGGTAGCCCCGCAGCCTCATGCCCGCCGCGCAGCGAGGAGCCGGTGATGGTCGGACCGATGGCGCACTCCCGGGCGCGCCCCAACCCGGCCGACGGCAAGCCGCCGGTACGCCGTGCGGCGGCCTCGGTGGGGGTGCTGTTCCTGCTGATCGGCGCGCTCGGCTTCGTGCCGGGGATCACCAGCGGCACGGACGCCCTGCGGTTCGCCGGGCACGGTTCGGGCGCGTACCTGTTCGGTGTCTTCCAGGTGTCGGTGCTGCACAACCTGGTGCACCTGGCGTTCGGGGTGGCCGGTCTGGTGCTGGCTCGGACGGTCCGGGGCGCCCGGACGTTCCTGATCGGCGGCGGTGCCGTCTACCTGGTGTTGTGGCTCTACGGGCTGGCGGCGGACCACGACACCGGGGCGAACGTCCTGCCGGTCAACGACGCGGACGGCTGGCTGCACCTGGGCCTCGGCCTGGGCATGATCGCCCTGGGTGTCCTGACCGGGCGCACCCGTCGGTGACGCTGCCGTCGCGGGCCGTGACCTGCGTCGCCTCGCCGCCGGCCCCGGTTTGGCGCGGCAGGGGCTCGGGTAGTTGGCAGATCCCGACCCAGTAGCGAATCGAGGGCCCGAGATGTCCAGCCGGATCACCTGCGACGTGCGCTCCACGGCACCGGTGGCGGTCGTCCGGCTCCGCGGCGCACTGGACCTGGGCACCATGCGGTCGGTGCACAAGGCGCTCAACGACGCTCTCGTCGAACAGACCGAGGCGCTGGTGGTCGATCTGACCGAGGTCGACGTCCGGGACCGGCTGGCGCTGTCGGTGTTCGCCGCGACCGCCCGCCGGGCCGAGGAGTGGCCGGCCGTACCGGTGGTGCTGTGTTCCCCGTCGCCGGTCGTCGAACGGTGGCTGGCCGAGACGGCCACCTGCCGGGTGGTCCCGGTGTCCCCGGACTGCGCCGAAGCGACCCGGGTGGCCGGCGCGATGTCCACGTTGCGGATGCGGGCCCGGCTGGAGCCGGTGGCCGGGGCCTGCCGGCGCGCCCGGGAGCTGGTCACCGACGCGTGCGCGCGGTGGAATCTGCCCGACGCGTCCGGCCCGGCCGCGCTGGTGCTCAGCGAACTGGTCGGCAACGTGGTCCGGCACGCCGGCACACCGATGCAGGTGACGGTGACCCTGCGCCGGCCCTACCTGCACCTGGCGGTGGTGGACGGCAGCCGCGCCCAGGCCCGGCCCGGCGAAACGGACCTGCGCGCCGAGGGTGGGCGGGGTCTGCTGCTGGTACGCGAGCTGACCCAGCGCTGGGGCAGCGTGCCGGCCGGTCAGGGTAAGGCCGTCTGGGCGATGCTGCCGGCAACGTGAGCGTTCGGGGTGCCTGCGCCGGTACTGGCGATCTGACCGAAATTACCGCTCTGGCCTGGTTACATGGTGGGAAGGTCGGGTAGGCACGCCCGTCCTTTCTGCCGTCACGACGGGGTGAGCAGCCATGCCCAAGCGGGTAACCACGGAACCCGGTCGCGATCGGGGCCCGGCGATCCTGGCACCGGCCCGTTTCGGGGGGTTCCCCGGAGCGGTACGAGCACCGGTCCCCGGCAGCTCGTTGATCAAGTTTCTCGCGACGACCGACCACAAACAGATCGGCCTGCTGTACCTGCTGACCTCCTTCGGGTTCTTCCTGCTGGCGGGGTTGCAGGCGATGCTGATGCGCGCCGAGCTGGCCCGCCCGGGGTTGCAGTTCCTCTCCTCGGAGCAGTACAACCAGCTCTTCACCTCGCACGGCGCGGTGATGCTGCTGCTGTTCGCCACGCCTGCGGCGTTCGGGTTCGCCAACTTCATCGTGCCGATCCAGATCGGCGCACCGGACGTGTCGTTCCCCCGGCTCAACGCGCTGGCCTACTGGCTCTACCTGTTCGGCGGGCTGATGGTGGTCGCCGGCTTCCTCACCCCGCAGGGGTCGGCCGACTTCGGCTGGACCGCCTACACCCCACTGAGCAGCGTCGAGAACTCCCCCGGGGTGGGCGCGAACATGTGGGTGCTCGGCCTGGTGCTCTCCGGGCTCGGCACCATCCTCGGCGCGGTCAACCTGATCACCACGATCCTCACCCTGCGCGCGCCCGGCATGACCATGTTCCGGATGCCGATCTTCACCTGGAACATGCTGTTCACCAGCGTGCTGGTGATCCTGGTCTTCCCGCTGCTGGCCGCCGCGCTGCTGGCGCTGTCCGCCGACCGTCTGCTCAACGCGCACGTGTACGACGCGGTCACCGGCGGGCCGATGCTCTGGCAACACCTGTTCTGGTTCTTCGGTCACCCCGAGGTGTACATCATCGCGTTGCCGTTCTTCGGCATCATCACCGAGATCATCCCGGTCTTCTCCCGCAAGCCGTTGTTCGGCTACACCGGGATCGTGCTGGCCACCGTCGCGATCACCGTGCTGTCCATGACGGTCTGGGCGCACCACATGTTCGCCACCGGCCAGGTGCTGCTGCCGTTCTTCAGCATCCTGAGTTACCTGATCGCCGTGCCCACCGGCGTGAAGTTCTTCAACTGGATCGGCACCATGTGGAAGGGCCAGCTCACCTTCGAGACGCCGATGCTGTTCGCCATCGGTTTCCTGGTCACGTTCCTGCTCGGTGGCCTCACCGGGGTGCTGCTGGCCAGCCCGCCGGTCGACTGGCACACCCATGACAGCTACTTCGTGGTGGCGCACTTCCACTACGTGGTGTTCGGCACGGTGGTCTTCGCCCTCTTCGGCGGCTACTACTTCTGGTGGCCCAAGATGACCGGGCGACTGCTCGACGAGCGGCTCGGCAAGGCGCACTTCTGGACCATGTTCATCGGCTTCCACGGCACCTTCCTGGTGCACCACTGGCTGGGCGCCGAGGGCATGCCCCGGCGGTACGCCGACTACCTGCCCAGCGACGGATTCACCACGCTCAACACCGTCTCCAGCATCTTCGCGTTCATCCTCGGTCTGTCCACGCTGTTCTTCATCTACAACGCCTGGAAGTCCTGGCGGTACGGCGCGGTGGTGACGGTGGACGACCCGTGGGGCTTCGGCAACTCCCTCGAATGGGCCACCAGCTGCCCGCCGCCACTGCGCAACTTCGACCGGATGCCCCGGATCCGCTCCGAGCGCCCCGCCTTCGACCTGAAGTACGGCCCGCTCGTCGCCGATCTGGGCCGGGACCTGCCGCAGCGCACCACCAAGCCGCCGCAGCACTTCGCCGAGGAGTTGCGGATGGAGCACCACACTCCGGAGTCGCCGGCCGCCGAGGGCGCGCACGGCGCCCGGGACGCGACCGACTACCAGCCGGCGCCACGCTCGGGTGCCCGGCCGGTGGATGTGCCGGAGCCCGAGGGCGTCCGCCGGCCGAGCTTCGAGCAGAGCGACGCGCCCAAGGACGCCGAGGACGCGCCGAAGCCGCACGAACGCTGGCGGCACCCGCACAGCGACGGCAACCCCGAGGAACACTGATCGGCGTACGCCGAGAGGGCCGACACCCGGTGGTGTCGGCCCTCGTCGTGTGCTCAGCCCTGGGCGGCGGTGGCTCAGTCCCGGGCGGGTGCCAGGCCGGCGGCGGTGAGCGAGCGGCGTACCGCGGGCTGGACCCGGGTCAGCCGCAGCGGCACGCCGGTCCGCTCGGCCGCGTCCCGCCCCGCCATCAGCGCGGCGATCCCACCGGCGTCGAACCCACCCGCGCCGACCAGGTCGACGACCACCTCGCTGGGCTGGCCGGTGACCGCCTCCAGCATGGCCCGGCGCAACTGGTCCGCGCCGTCGCGGTCGATCTCGCCGCCGACCTCGACCACCACCCGGTCGCCGTTCTGCTTCACCGAGATCCGGGTCTTGCCCGGGTCGGGTTCGGCGGCACCGTTCTGCCAGGGTGGCGGCGCGTCGGCGAGCATCGCCTGACGCAGCCAGGTCAGCGCCCGCGACAGCAGCCGGGACACGTGCATCTGCGAGATGCCGAACCGCGCGGCGATCTCGGCCTGGGTCTGGTTGCCGTAGAAGCGCATCGCCAGGATGCGCCGCTCGCGCCAGGGCAGTCGGTGCAGCAGACCGCTCACCGTGACCCGGTCGTCGACCGACTCCAGGGCGTTGTCCGACTCGCCGACCAGGTCACCGAACTCCGCGGAGCTCTCACCGCCCACCGGGGCGTTGAGGGAGGCCGGGCTGTAGCCGGCCGCCGACTCCAGCGCGGCGAGGATCTCCGCCTCCGGCGTCTCCAGACGGGCCGACAGTTCGGCCACCGACGGCGCCCGGGACAGTTCGCTGGTCAGTGCGGCGGTGGCCTGCCCGACCTCGAGGATCAGGTCCCGCAGCCGGCGGGGCACGTGGACGCCCCAGGTGCGGTCCCGGAAATGGCGTTTGATCTCGCCCACGATGGTGATCGCGGCGTACGCGGTGAACGAGCCCCGCTCCGGGTCATACCGGTCGACGGCGTTGACCAGCCCCAACCGGGCGACCTGCTCCAGGTCCTCCAGCGGCTCTCCACGCCCTCGGTACCGGCGGGCCAGCCGCCCGGCGAACGGCAGCGCGAAGCGCACCAGGTCGTCGCGGGCCTCCCCCCGCCGCTCCGGTGGGAGGCCGGCGATCCGGGCCGCGTACGCCAGTGCCGCCGCGTCGAGGTCCTCCAGACCACGCTCGGTGGGTGGTGGTGTGGTCGTGGTCGTGGTCGTGCTCGTCTGTCCGAACATCCGCGCCTCCCTCAGGAAGGTCCCCCGCCCGGATCGGGAAACCGGTCGTGCGCGTGGTCGAGCCACGCACCGGGCCGGAAAAGTGGGTCAGTGACTGGGATGCCAGCGGGCGACACCGCCTCTACGCAGCGCAATCAGGCCGTCGCAGCCAGCGATGTTCCCGCTCCGTAGGTACTCAATCACGGGACCCCGGGTTCGCGAGGAAGTTTCGGCGTGCTCCGCCTCAGGAGACCAACAACCCCTGGTGGCCGCCGCTGTCCCGGAGTACGGCCAACGCCTCGGCGGCCCCCAGCGGAGGCGGCGCGGGCAGGTCGTACGGCTGGGCACGCAGCACCTCGGTGGCCCGGCGGGTGGGCACCGAGGTGACCGGGTAGCCCCGGGCGGTGGTGCGGTCCAACGCTCGACGCCGCCGCCCGAAGCCGGCCACCGCCAGCCACTGCGGCAGCCCGGCCAGGGCCGGTGACCGCATCCCGGGTGGCTCGGGCAGCACGTCCACCGAGCTGAACGCCTCGCTGCCGGCCAACCACCACTCGGCCTCGTCGACGCTGCGCCGGGTGGCGTTCTCACACCAGTACGGCACCAGCCCCGCACGCACCACCTGCCACGGGTCGAGCAGCCGGCCGCACTCCACCACCAACCGGTCACCGGTCTTGCCGGCGGCGCGCAGCCACCGCCGGTACAGGTCGGCCACGCCCGCGCTCAGTGCCGCCGGCCGGGGCACCAGCACCTGGTGCAGCGGGTGCTCGTGCCGTGCGGACCAGTCCCGCACGGCCGGCTCGAAGCCCGGGTCGACGCCGTGCTCGGCGTAACCCGACGGAACGGACACCTCCGGTGGCTCCCAGCGGGTCGCGTCACCGCCGACGGAGCGCAGCACCTGCCGCAGGGCGTGGCTGTCCGGGTGGAAGTCGACCGGGTCCAGCCCGCTGGCCGGGCAGCCGACCTGGAAGCTGTGGCCGGGGCCGCGCTCCAGCACCGGCCAGGTGCGCGCGTCGCGGACCAGCAGCACCGGGGCACCCGGGACCAGCCGGTCGGCCAGAAACTGCGCGTACGCGGCCGGTAGGGCCGTCCACGCGGCGGCCAGCGACACGGTGGCCCCGATCAGCGGGCCCCGGCTGGCCGGGCAGTGCACCTGGCGCAGGTGCAGGTCGGCGTTGCCGGCGAGCAGCCGCACGGCGAGTGCCGCACCGTGCTCCAGTGCGTCCGCCGGGCGGTCCACCGCGCCGTCGGGCCAGTGCACGCTCATCTCGAAGCCGGCCGGCAACCACGGCACGCCGAGAGCGACCGCGAGGTGTGCCGCCGCGCCGTGCGGTGAGCCGATCAGCACCCCGGGGTAGCGCCGGCGGGGGTACTGGTCGACGAACCAGCGGGCCACCCGGGCGGCGTCCACCTCGTCGGTCTGGTCCACGGTGAGCGCGACCCGACCGGCGGCGCGGGTGACCGCGGCGCGGCGTACCGGTTCCGGGGCGCCCGGGAACCGCGACGTCGGCCCGGTGTGCCCGAGGTCGGCGCAGTCCACGCCACGCAGGGCCCGGGCGGTGGCGGCGACCAACACCCGGGCGGCGCTGCCCACGGCCACGACCCGGTCGCCAGCGAGACCGGCGCCATCGGCCGTGAGCCCCTTGTGCACCTTGTGCACCGGCCCCACCTTGCCTCTTTCGCTCACCACGCGGCCCGGCTTCCCGTCCCGATGGGGTTCAAACGGGGCATCACCCACCCGGCAGCACATTCCGCTGGTCAGCGGCGTGCGCCGGTCATCACCGCCGTTCGGCGACGATCGGCCGAGGACGGCGGGAGCGGGTCGGCCGAGGGCAGATCGACTCGGCCCTTACGAAATCGCGGTGGCCGTGCGGGCGGGATACCGCGGTTTCACCAAACCCGAGTCGACCTCGACGGACGACCCGGTTTCGCCGGCCCCAAGACGGGCACTTCCGGGGCCATGCGCACCGACGACACCAGCGAATCAGCCGCCGCCACGATCACCCCGTACGAGGACGGACCGCTGCTGGTCCGCGGCGACTTCGCGTTGGTCACGCCGGACGGCGAGCACATCGACGCGCGCCGGGGCACGGTGGCGTTGTGTAGGTGCGGCAAGTCGGCGCTCAAGCCGTTCTGCGACGGCACCCACAAGGCGGTCAACTTCCGGGCCGGCACCACCCGCGAGGGCTGACCCCACGTCACCGCGTCCCCCGCCGCGCCGCGTCGCCCACCTCGCCGCGTCGCCGCGCCGCCGCGTCGCGCGGCGAGAGCACGCGGACGGACCGCACCAAGACACGCCCCCTTTGCTCTGCACCCGCCCGCGCACCACGCACGCTGCGTAACTGGCGCATGGGCGGGTGCAGAGCAAAGGGACGAACCCGCGCAGCACGCCCCCCAACAGCCGGCACTCAACACCCGGCGCTCGACACCCGGCGCTCGACACCCGGCGCTCAACACCCGGCGCCCAACAGGCGGCGCTCAACAGCCGACCCCACCCCGCCTGGGCGTGATCCGTCGGCTTCCTAAGGTGCCAGTCGCCTCGGCTCAGACGAGCGCGGGCGGGGCCGGCGGGGCCACCGCGGGCAACGCGACAAGCGGGACCTTGGGCGGCAGGGCCGGCGGGGCGGGTGCCCGCAGCGAGCTGCGGCCGGCGGCCCAGCTGTCCAGCAGGTGCGCGGCGAACAGCCGGTCCACCGCGAGCCCGGCCGCCGCGCCGAAGAGCACGTCGGGGGCGAGGGCCGGTTCGGCGCGGACCAGGCCGCCGCACATGTCGTGCGCGGCGATCTGCTCGTGTACCGCGTCGGCCTCGACGTGCTCGTCGTAGAAGCGGGTGGCCACCTCGTCGAGGCCGAGCCGGCGCAGCCCGTTGCCGTAGCGACGGTTCGGCAGCGAGGAGGTCATCTCGAACGCGGCCAGGTGCCCGAGCAGCGCGCCGCGCCACCGCCGGTGCAGCCCGAACAGCGACATCAGGTTGTTTGTCGCCAGGGTCACCGCGGGTGCCGCGTCCAGGTGGGCGCCGTAGGAGGTGTCCATGCCCAGCCGTTGCAGGGTGCGCCGGAACAACTCGGCGTGCATCCGGTCCAGCCGGCCGTTGCCGTACTCGTCGGTCTGGATCTCCACCAGCGCGGCCTTCGCCGGCCCACCGAGGCGGGGCAGGGCCCAGCTGTGCGGGTCCGCCTCGCGTAGGTGGTAGACGGAGCGGTGGGCGACGAACTCGCGGAACTGGCTGAGATCGGCGCGTCGTTGCAGCGTCGCGGCCAGCGGCGGCCCGTCGTCGGCCGCGACCAGCTCGGCCAGGCCGGCGGCCACCCCGGCGGCCGGCACCGACGGTACGCCGACCAGCCGGCGCAGCGCCGCCGCGAAGGGCCGTTCGGCTTCGGCGCGCAACGCGAGCAGCGTCGGCTGCCACTCCCACGCCTCGTCCACGCCGCGCCAGCCCCGGTAGTGCAGCTCGTAGCAGAGGAACAGGGTGAGCTGAAGGTCCTCGTCCGTGATCGGGTCGGCCGGATCGAGGTCGGTGCCGAGACCAGCCGGCAGGTCGTGCGGCGGGCGCCGGAGAGCGTCGAGCACCGCGGTGGAGAGCGGGCCGCGCGATCGTGGCAGTGTTGCGGGGCCGTAGCGGCCGTCAACCTGCTCGGACATGGGACCTCCAGCGTCGTCGGGCCGCTACTGATGCCCTGGCCGAGGGCAGCTAAACGAGGTCTTCGGCGTTCGCGGTGATCTCCACCTGCTCGCGGACCTTGCGGGCCGGAGCGCCGTCGGCGTACAGGCCGCGCAGGTCCGCGAACGCCGGCTCCGGCGGCGCCAGCGACACCGCCGGGTCGACAACCGCCTCCAGTACGCAGGGACGGTCCGCGGCGAGGGCCTCGTCCCAGGCCGCGCCGACCAACTCCGGGCGGTCCACCCGCACACCGTGCAGCCCGAGCAGGCGGGCCCAACCGGCGTACGGCACATCGGGGCGGCGGTTGCCCGGATCGGACGACGGCTGCCGCCCGCCACCCGTGCCGCTCTGATCCCGGTTGTTGAGCACCAGCACCACCAGCCGAGGGTCACGCCAACTCTGCCAGTGGTGCGACACGGTGATCAGCTCGGCGAGCCCGTTGAGCTGCATCGCCGCGTCGCCGAGCAGCGCGATCACCGGCTGGTCGGGGGCGGCGAGCTTGGCGGCCACCGCGTACGGCAGCGCACAGCCCATCGACCCGAGAGTGCCGCAGAGCTGCGCGTTCACCCCGGGTGGCAGGGTGAGGTGCCGGGCGTACCAGTAGAGGACCGAACCGACGTCGACCGCGACCGCCGCGGTGCCCGGCAGGCGGGCGGACAACTCCTGGAGTACGAGCTGCGGGTTGACCGGGTCGGCGGACGCGGCCACCCGTCCGGCGGCGATCTCCCGCCACCGGTCCACCGAGCTCTCCACGGTGGCGCGCCACCGCTGTTCGGGACGACCCCGCAGCCGGGCCAGCAACGCCCGCAGCGTCTCGGCGGCATCGCCGACCAACGGCACGTCGGCCGGGTAGCGGGTGCCGATCCGCCGGCCGTCGATGTCGATCTGCACCGTGCGGGCCTGCTCCGGCATCGGGAAGTAGCCGGTCCACGGGTCGTTGGTGCCGACCATCAGCAGCGTGTCGCAGCCGCCCATCAGCTCGGCCGCGGCCGCGGTGCCGACCTCGCCGAGCACTCCGGTGTGAAACGGCAACCGCTCGTCGAGCACCGGCTTGCCCAGCAGTGACGTGGCCACCCCGGCACCGAGCCGGTCGGCCACCTCGATGATCTCGGCGGCCGCGTCCCGCCCACCCTGACCCACCAGGATCGCGACGCGCTGACCGCCACCGAGCAGTTGCGCGGCGGCGTCGAGGTCCGCCTCGTGCGGCAGCACCCGGGCCAGCGGCTCACCGGGGGTGGCCGAGACCACCCCGGCGGCGTACGTCTGCACGTCGGGCACCAGGGTTTCCTGCAACTGCCGGGGCAGTACGACACAGGTGGGGCTGCGGGTCGCCGCCGCCGTCCGGAACGCCTGGTCCAGCAGGGCGGCCACGTCCTCGGGGTTGCGCCCGTAGCGGACGAACTGGTTGCACACGTCGCCGAAGAGCCGACTCAACCCGATCTCCTGGTGCGCGGCGCCGAGCGGCCCGGAGATGTCCTCCCCGACGATCGCCACCACCGGCTTGCTGTCCAGCTTGGCGTCGTAGAGGCCGTTGAGCAGCTGCACGGCGCTGGGCCCCTGGGTGGCGAGACAGACCCCGATGCCGCCGGTGAACTTGGCGTGCCCGGTGGCCATGAACGAGGCGGTCTCCTCGTGCCGGGCCGGGACGAACGCCGGCTCGCCGCCGGTGCGGTCCAACGCCTCGATCAGCGGGGTGATCGCCTCGCCCGGGTAGCCAAAGGCGCGGGGCACCCGCCAGGCCAGGAGCCGTTCCACCACGAGATCTGCCACCCGGCGCTCAGCCATTGCCGCGCCCCGGTGTGCTGGGGTCGACGTAGCGCAGCACCGCACCCACCCCGTCGGTGAGGTCTGGTGCCTCGTCCGCGCCCAGCACGGTCAGTGCCGCGTCGGTGCCGACGAGCGCGCGGACCAGCGCCGCGTCGGCGCGTACCCGTTGCGGGTCGGCCACCGACATGGCGGCCAACTGCCCCGGGTCGACGGCGATCTCGGTGGGTTGCGCGCCGATCCACAGCTCACCGTCGGCCGACGGATCGTCCACGATCAGCATGGTGTCCACCTGGTTGCGTTGCAGGGCCGAGACGACCGCGTCGAGGCCGCCGCCCACGTCCTCCTGCACACCGAACTTGTCCAGCGCGGCGCTGATCCGCTGGTCGGCGATCTCCGCGATGGTCTGCACGGTGAGGTCGTCCAGCATCGTCTGGTCGGCGCCCCCGGCCCGCGACCCGGCATCGGTGCGGACCACCAGGTCCTGCCACCGCTCCGGCATCTGGGCGGCGATCATCCCGGTGGCGCGGACGTCACCGGCGACCACCACCACGTCCGCGCCGACCTGGTCGGCCAACTGCACGGTGGCCGCGGTGACGTCGCCGGCGTTCTGGTGCCACGCCTCCATGGCCGCCCGCTGGTAGCGCGACTGGGACCAGCCGCCGGGCTTCGTCCGCCGCAGCGGGAACTCGTCGCGGCCGGCGACGTGCGCCCGGCGGGGCACCCCGCCGGCGCTGACCGCCATCGCGTCGGCGCCGAGCCGGTCGGCGACCACACGTACCCAGGCCACCTGTTCGCCGCGTTGGGCGAGCAGCGGCATCACGTGTGGCAGCGGCGCGAAACTGGCCAGGTCGCGCAGTGGTGGCGCGGACAGGTACTCGGAGAGGACCACCCGACCGTGGCTGGCGAAGACCGCCAGTCCGTAGTCGCCGACCATCGGGTCGTGTCCGCGGATCACCCGGTCCAACGCGGCGATGCTCGCCTCGTCCGCGCCCTGTTCGGTCAGGCGACTCTGTAGGGCGCGCCAGCGCAGGTCCAGCGCGGGTTTGGCGTCCTCCGTGTCGGCGGAGGCATCCAGGTACACCGAGCACCACGGCCCGGGACGGTCGTAGAGCGGGCGCAGGAAGGACAGCTGCATGCTCGACCCCTTTCCAGCTCGGCCCCCCGCTTACCCGGGTCGCCGGGGATGTCACCTCGCGGCCGTGAGCCCGTGACCAGGTTTCATTCACGTCGTTCAACTCAGGACGTCGATACGATCTGTGCACACAAGCGGACTCTCGGTGGTGGGAATGGACAGCGGACTCGAAACCCGACGGATCGTGCATCCGACCGAAAGGATCGTCACCGGGCGGTTGATCCGCCTGCTCGACGGCTACACGCGCGAGATACGCGTCGGTCAGCCGGTGCTGGTGGCGGTGCTCGCCGCGGCGGCGATCGCCCGGCTGCCCGCCCTGCTGCTGCGCGCGCTGTTCTCGTTCGGCGGTGGCGGCACCCGCCGGCGGTGGAAGGAGCTGAAGAAGGGCCCGGAATACCTGGTCGTCCCGGTGCGTCTGCGCAACACCGCCGGCCAGCTCTGCGAGGTGGAGCTGCACGGGCATCTGCCGCAGAGCGCCCTGCACCCGGCGGACCAGGTGCAGCTCACCCTGCGCCCGCAACGCGACCCGGAGCTGCCGCCGCGCATCGAGCGGATCGTCAACCTCACCACCGGGCAGTTGCTCACCCCGCGCACCGCGACGCTCTGGTCGCACCTCGGGCCGCCGCTGCTGTTGCAGGCGTTCCTGGGCGCGCTGCTGCTCGCCGGTGTCACGGCCTGCTCCGCACTCACCTGACCGCTCAGGCAGGCGCCCCGGTCAGCCGACCGGGGCGGGCTCGCGGGCCGGTTGGCGGTCGACGCCGAGCATCCCCCGGCGGCGAGCCCAGCGCTCGTAGGCCAGGGTGGCGAACGGCGGCACGGCACTGATCAGGGCGACCGCCGTGGCCAGCAGGCTCCACCGGTGCAGCCGGGCCACGGCCAGCGTCAACACGACATACGCGATGAACAGGCCGCCGTGGATCGGCCCGAAGACCTGCACGCCCAGCTCGTTGCCGGGCGGGCCGTACTTCATGAGCATGCCGACCAGCAGGGCCAACCAGGAGCAAGCCTCGGCGATCGCCGCCGCGACGAACAGCCGGGTCACCTTCTCGCGCATCCGCACGCCACCACCTCTCGACCGGCAATGCTATCGGGATGGTCTGACTGGGCTATCAGGGTGGTCAGCTGGGTAGAAGAGGTCCATTGGGTGTTCCCCCGCCCGACGAGGACGTGCGAGGTTAGGGGGAACCAGCGGTGACAGGGTGGTGACGATGGGCGAGGACGTCGGCGTACGGACCTTCAGTCGAGAAGATCGGGCCCGCTATCGCGACAAGGTCCGCCGCTGTCTGGATGTCTTCGCCGAGATGCTGCGCGAGTCGCGTTTCGACGTCGACCGGCCGATGACCGGCGTGGAGATCGAGCTGAACCTGGTCGACGAGGCGTCGAATCCGGCGATGCGCAACGCCGACGTGCTGGCGGCCATCGCCGATGAGAGCTTCCAGACCGAGTTGGGCCAGTTCAACGTCGAGATCAACGTGCCGCCGCGGCGACTGACCGGCACCGGCACCGCCGACTTCGAAGAATACGTGCGGGCCAGCCTGAACGCCGCCGAGGTGAAGGCGCGGGCGATCGGCGCGCACATGGTCATGATCGGGATCCTGCCGACGCTGCGCCCCGAGCACCTGACCGCCGAGACGCTCTCGGCCAACCCCCGCTACAAGCTGCTCAACGAGCAGATCTTCGCGGCGCGCGGTGAGGATCTGCCGATCGCCATCAGCGGGGTGGAACGCCTGGCGGTCACCGCCGACACCATCACCCCGGAGGCGGCCTGCACCAGTACCCAGTTCCATCTGCAGGTCAGCCCGGCCCAGTTCGCCGACTACTGGAACGCCGCCCAGGCGATCGCCGGCATCCAGGTCGCCGTCGGTGCGAACTCGCCGCTGTTCTTCGGCCGGGAGCTGTGGCGCGAGACCCGCATCCCGCTGTTCCAGCAGGCCACCGACACCCGGTCGGAAGAGATCAAGGCCCAGGGGGTACGCCCCAGAGTCTGGTTCGGCGAACGCTGGATCACCAGCGTGTTCGACCTGTTCGAGGAGAACGTGCGCTACTTCCCGGCGCTGTTGCCGGTATGCGACCCGGAGGACCCGACGCAGACCCTCGCGGCCGGTGAGGTGCCCAATCTCGCCGAGTTGCGCCTACACAACGGCACCGTCTACCGGTGGAACCGCCCGGTCTACGACGTGTCCCGTGGCCGACCGCATCTTCGGGTGGAAAACCGGGTGCTGCCCGCCGGCCCGACGGTGCTGGACACCATCGCCAACGGTGCCTTCTACTTCGGGCTGGTTCGTGCCCTTGCCGAATCCGACCGGCCACTGTGGTCGCAGATGTCGTTCAGCGCCGCCGAGGAAAACTTCACCAACTGCGCCCGGCACGGCATCGACGCGCAGGTCTTCTGGCCCGGCCTCGGCTATCTGCCCGTCACCGAGCTGGTGCTGCGCCGGCTGCTGCCGATGGCACACCACGGCCTGGACGGGTGGGGGCTCGACCCGGGCGAACGCGACCGGCTGCTCGGCATCATCGAGCAGCGCTGCCTGACCAGCCGCAACGGCGCGAGCTGGCAGGTGGAGACGCTGCACCGACTGGAGTCGGCCGACCACCTGGACCGGCCGGCGGCGCTGCGGGAGGTGGTCCGCCACTACGTGGACCTGATGCACAGCAACCGGCCGGTGCACGAGTGGCCGATCCCGTGAGCGCCCCCGGTGGCCCGACTGGCGCGGGGCTCAGCCGCGCGGGGTGGGCACACCGAAGAGATCGATGATGCCGCCGGGAAGCTGGGCGAGCAGGTCGTGTCGTTCGTCGTCATCGAGCGCCTCGGCGACGGTACGCAGCACCGCCTGGGCGTGTTGACGCACCTGGTCGGCGTTCGCGACCTGTTCGCGGTCCCCGACGTTCTTCAGGAACTCGCCGACGTCCCACCGGCGGCCCTGCGGATTGCGGGTGACGGACCCGTTCAGCCGCTCGGGTAGCTGCGCCGCGAGGTGGTCGGCCTCCTGTCCGGCGAGCCGTTCGCCGAGCACCGACAGGACTGCCTGTACGGACCGCACGGCCTCGTTCTCGCCGAGGCCAGCTCGCTGTCGTACCGTGGCGATCATCTGCTCGTACTCCATGCTCCGCTCCTTCGGTTCCTCGACCTGCCGTCGGGCCTGCCTGCGGACGAACGGGGCGAGTTCCCAGGCTCACTGGCCACAAACGGGGTCACGCGCGGATCCGGACTTCCCGCCATCGGCGGTCGGACCCGCACGAAACCCGCCAGTCACGGCACTCGGATCGCCAGTGCGGCCGGGTCGGGCCGCGCGGGAAGCCCACCGGGGCATCGCGCGTCCGTCGACTGGGGACCGTCCGTTGTGGACCCCGCCTGGCGTCGATGACTGTCGTAGGCTGTGGCGGCTCGCACATCGTCAGACGAGGGGATGCCGATGGCCACGTCAGGACCAGACCCAGCTTCGACCCGAGGGCCCGCGCGGGTGCCCCTGTCCCGTCGACACATGCTGCGGATGGGAGCGGCGGCGGCCGGTGGCGCGGTGCTCGCCGGCGGGTTGGAGACCGGGCCCGCGCAGGCCGCGCCGGCTGGTGCGAAGCGTGCGCTGCGGGCTCCGGCGCTGGCGCCCGGCGATCGGGTCCGGGTCGTGTCGCCCGGCAGCACTCCCGACCCCACGAACATGGCCCGCGGCATCGAGATCCTGCGAAGCTGGGGCCTGGAGGTCGAGCTGGGCACGCACGTCTTCGCCAAGTACGGCTATCTGGCCGGCACCGACGCGCAGCGGCTGGCCGACCTCAACGCCGCGCTCAACGACCCGGGGATCCGTGCGGTCTTCGCCGCCCGTGGCGGTTACGGCACCCAGCGGATCGTCGATCGCATCGACGTGTCCGGCGTTCGCCGGGATCCCCGGGTGGTCGTCGGGTTCAGCGACATCACCAGCATCCACGGCAAGCTCTGGCGCGAGACGGGCCTGGTCACCTTCTACGGTCCGATGGTCAACTGGAGCGACGACCGCACCGGCCCTGATTCGGCCGAGGCGCTTCGCCGGGCGGTGATGACCACCGCACCCGTGACGATCGTCCGGGACCCGGCCGAGACGGCGGCGCCCGTGCTGGTGCCAGGGCGCGCGTCGGGCCCTCTGCTCGGTGGCTGCCTCACCCTGCTCTCCACCTCGCTGGGTGCCGGTGACATCCCGAAGTTCGACGACGCCATCCTGTTCTTCGAGGACGTCGACGAGGCTCCGTACAGCATCGACATGATGCTGACCGAGCTGCGCCGGGTGGGCGTGTTGTCGAGGGTTGCCGGGGTGGTCATCGGCCAGATCACCAACAGCGTCGGCGAACCCGGCGAGTGGGACGCGGCGGCGGTGCTGAAGGACCGCCTGTACGACCTTGGCGTGCCGGTCCTGGGCGGGCTACGGCTGGGGCATGGCAACGGGCAGCTCACCGTTCCGCTCGGCGCACGGGCCACGATCGATGCCGAGGCGGGGACCCTGACGGTGGAGCCGGGAGTCCGGCCGCGCTAGCCTCCCGTCACCGCGGCCCAGGGGGACAGGTCGTCGCGCAGCCGGCTGTAGAGGTAGGCGTCGCGCCACTGGCCGGCCCGAAACTCACTGGCCCGCACGACGCCCTCCAACTGGAAGCCGGCCTTCTCCAGCGCCCGCTGCTCGGCGATGTTCTCCGGGTGGGTGCCGGCCTGGATGCGCTGCGCCGGCGTGTGCTGGAACAGGTAGTCGCAGAGCAACGCCTGCGCCCGCCAGCCGATCCCCCGCCCGCGCCATTGCGGCAGGAGAAAGATGCCGATCTCCCAGTACGACGCCCGCCCGGCGTAACGCCCGGAGATGTAACTGACGAGGCCTGCGGCTGCCCGCTCCTGCTCGACCTCGACGATGAGCCGCCCGTCGTCCTCGCCGAGGTAGCCGTCGACGGCGAACCGCCGAGCCGGCGCCCCAGCGTCGCGGAAGCCGGCCCAGTCCAGACCGATCAGGCCCGGCTCGGTGCAGAGCCGCCGAAATATCGCCAGGTCGGGCTCGGCGACGGGTCGCAGCCGAACGGTGAGATCTGCCGTCACCGGCACCGACGTGCCACCGTGATCCATGGCGACACGCTAGCCGCCAACCCACACCGCGGTCGTCCCGGCAGCAGGGAGGCGCCGCCGGTCAGACCGTGAGCAGCACCTTCGTACACTCGTCCTGCTTCTTCTGGAAGATCTTGTAGCCCTTCGGGGCGTCGCGCAGCGGCATCCGGTGGCTGACGATGAAGCTCGGGTCGATCTCGCCGCGTTGGATGCGCTCCAGCAGCGGCCGGGTGTAGCGCTGGACGTGGCACTGACCGGTCCGCATGACCAGCGAACGGTTCATGAACGCGCCCATCGGGAACTTGTCGACGAAACCGCCGTACGCGCCGACGACCGAGACCACCCCACCCGAGCGGCAGGCGAGGATCGCCTGGCGCAGGGCGAACGGCCGTTCCGTCTCGACCCGGGCGACCTGCTTCGCCCGGTCGTAGGCGTACATGGCGGCGTTGCCGTGGTGGCCTTCCAGACCGACCGCGTCGATGCACGCGTCGGGCCCTCGTCCGGCCGTCATCTCGTTCAGGGTGTCCAGCACGTCCGCCTGCTCGTAGTTGATCGTCTCGGCGCCGATGTGCTCCTCGGCCAGCCGCAACCGGTACGCGAACCGGTCGATGACGATCACCCGCTCCGCGCCGAGCAGCCGGGCGCTGGCGGCGGCGAACAGACCCACCGGCCCGGCGCCCCAGACCGCGATCACCTGGCCGGGTTTGATGTCGCACATCTCGGCGCCCATGTAGCCGGTCGGGAACACGTCGGCGAGCATGACCGCCTGGTCGTCGCGGACCTCGTCGGGCACCTTGAGCGGGCCGATGTCGGCGAACGGCACCCGGGCGTACTCGGCCTGACCGCCGGCGTAGCCGCCGAGCAGGTGGGAGTAGCCGAAGATGCCACCCGGCGAGTGGCCCATGATCTTCTCGGCGATGCCGGCGTTCGGGTTGGAGTTCTCGCAGACCGAGTAGAGGCCGCGCTGGCAGGACGAGCAGTGCCCGCAGGCGATCGGGAAGGGCACCACCACCCGGTCGCCGGGCTTGAGGTTGCGCACCTGCGGACCGACCTCGACCACCTCGCCCATGAACTCGTGGCCGAGGATGTCGCCCCTGCGCATCGCGGGGATGTAGCCGTGGTAGAGGTGCAGGTCCGAGCCGCAGATCGCGGTGGTGCTGATCCGGACGATCGCGTCCCGGGCGTTCATGATTTTCGGGTCGGGCACGTCGATCACCTTGACGCTGTCGGTGCCCATCCAGGCGGTGGCCTTCATGGTCGGTCCCTTTCGGAGCGGGCGGTCATCGGCGCGACGGCGGCAGCGGCTGGGCGGGGCGCTGCATGGCCTGCTGGCGTACGGAGATGCCGTTGGGGCTGCCCTCGGAGCGGACCACCTCGCCGGTCTCCAGCACCTGCTTGAAGCGGCGCAGGTCGTCACGGACCTGCTGCTCGGGCTCCTCGCCGAAGAGTTTCGCCACCACCCGCCCGAGCGGGCCGGCCGGCGGCGCGTACCGCAGCTCGACCCGGACCTCGGTGCCCCGGTCACCGGGTGCGGGCACGAACCGGACCCGTCCGGCGTTGGGCACCCGGGTGCCCGGCAGCGAACGCCAGGTGATCGACTTGTTCGGTTGGTCGTCGATGATCTCGGCGTCCCACTCGACGCGGTGACCGGCCGGGCCACGGGCGATCCAGTGCGAGCGGCGCAGGTCGTCGGCGCGTACGGACTCCAGGTGTGCCATGAACCGGGGCAGGTTCTCCATGTCCCGCCAGAACCGGTACGCCTCGGCGGGTGAACGGTTGACGGTCACCGCGATCTCCATCCGGATCATCCGGGCCCGGGCCCGTTGGGCCCGCCCGATCCGTACGGCGCAGAGCACGTCGACGGCGGTGATGCCGGCGACCGCGAGGGTGCTCAGTGCGACCCGGCGGCGGCGTTCACCGTCGCGGTCGGCGAGGGCCCGCCCGAGCAGGGTCAGGTCCATGGCGTCGCCGGCCACCCGGCTCCAGGCCCAGCCGGCGGGGCGGCGCCCGCTGAGCAGACCGGCGGCGCTGCCCACCTCCCGGAGGCCGACGGCCGGCAGCACGGCCCGCGCGGACGGGGAGTCGTCCACCCCGGTCAGTCGCGCCAGGGGTCCGGGCGCGACCAGGGCGCCCACGCCCAGGGCCAGGCTCAGCAGGCCCAGGGTGCTCGGCAGCGTCGCCGGCACCGGCCCGTCCAGCTCGGGCAGGAGCACGGTGTCGATCCGGGTCATGCCTGGTCCCTTCCGTTGGACGTGACGGCCGGCGGAGCGGCCGTGGTGGTGGTTCCGCCCCCGTGACGCTATGTCGTAGACGTGCCGTATGCGCCAGGTTCGGGGTAGAACGTCCAACGCGACAACGGAGGCGTGAACGCCTACGGCACCGGTCAACATCGCGACATTGACCGATTTGGATCGCTTGAAGCCGTTACCTTCGGCCCAACCCGCCGCGCCGCCGGAAGGACACCCCCATGAGCCGGGCTCTCCTGCGCCACCTGACCGCCACCGTCACCGTCGCACTGCTCGTCGTGCCGGCCGCCGCGCCGGCTGCCGCGCGTACCCCCGGGTCGGCGACGCCCGCGCCCGGCGTCGTCCGCACCGTCGTGCGCGACGCGACGACCGGCGCACCGGTGCCCCGGGCCTGCGCCGCACTCCTCCCGGTGGACGCCGCCGCGTTGTCGGCAGTCGGCATCGGTGAGGACCAACTCGGACGGTACGGGGGTTGCGCCGACGAGCAGGGCGTCCTGGTGGCCTCCGACGTCGCCCCGGGGAGGTACCGGCTGCTGGTGCGCCCCTACGACACGACGGCGCACGGCTGGCAGTGGGTCGGCCGGCACGGCGGCACCGGTGAACGCGAGCGGGCACAGGTGATTCAGGTGCGACCCGGCGTCGTGACCAGCGCGCCGACCATCCGGCTCGACCCGCCGGGCACCGTCGTCGGAGTGGTGACCAACGCGGCGACGGGCGCTCCGGTCTATCGTGCGCTGGCCATGGTGGTGCCGTATGTGCCGCACCCGAAGTACGACGACCACGGCCCGACCACCGACGAGAACGGCCGCTACACGATCACCGGCCTCGGGCCGTACCACTGGCCGGTGCAGTTCGCGGCGAGCGGGCTGGCGACCGTGTGGTCCGGTGGGGTGGGCAGTCGGCAGCAGGCGCGGTCGGTGCGGGTGCGTGCCCACCAGACGGTAGCCCTGGACCAGGCGCTGCCCGCCGGCACGCTCGTCAGCGGCGCGGTACGCGTCGACGAGCTGCTCACCTACGCCCAGGTGATCGCGTTCGACACGGCCACCGGGGACCTGGCCGGCGTGGCGGACGTGGGCACCGGCTACACCCTGCGCCTGCTCCCCGGGCAGCGGGTGAAGCTGCGCTGCGACTGCGCGTACGCCCCGCCGGTCTGGCACCGGGACGCGGCCGACTTCGACACCGCGACCCCCGTACGGGTCCGACGCGCGCCGGTCGTTCTGGACTTCGACCTCCGGTAGGAGTCGCTGGCCCGTACCGACAGCCGAACCTCGCCGGTCCGCATATTCTGGCCGGCCACCGGAACCTTCTTCCCGGCCCAAAGGTGGGAATGGTGGAGAAGGGGGGTGACGGTGTCCGACTGCGATCTGATCTCCGAGCTGTACGCCGGCTGTTTCCGACGCCTGGTGGTCCAGGTGTACGCGGTGACCGGCGACCTGACCGAGGCGCAGGAGGCGGTCCAGGAGGCGTTCACCCGGGCGTTGGTGTCACCACGGCGCTTCGCCGCGCTGGACAACCCGGAGGCGTGGTTGCGCCGAGTCGCGGTGAACTGGGCCCGCAGCCGGTACCGGCGGCGCCGGGTGCTCGACGGGCTGCTGCGCCGCATCGGCCCGCCGCCGGCCGTCGCCGACCACTCCCCGGAGCACCTCGCCCTGCTCGCCGCGCTGCGCGTGCTGCCGGAGGGGCAGCGGCACGCCCTGGCTCTGCACTACCTCGTCGACCTGCCGGTGGACGAGGTCGCGGCCACGCTGGGCGTGTCGGCCGGGACTGTGAAGTCCCGACTGTCGCGGGGTCGGCAGGCCCTGGCGGCGCTGCTCGCCGACACCGACACCCCCGATGCCGCCGCCGGCGCCGGCACGGGCACTGCGGCCGACACCGGCACTGGCACGAAGCGCGCCACCGACGCTACGGAAACCGGGAGGATCGATGTCCGGTCGTGAGTTCTCCGGGTTCGACGTGGACACCCTCACCGAGGCCGTGTCACCGCCGCCCTTCGACACCCTGCGCTCCACCGCCCGGTCGCGCCGACAGCGGTCGGTCGCGATGGTGGCGACAGCACTTGTCGCACTGGCCGGGCTGGCTGTCCTGCCGCTGGTGGCGGGGGCGGACCGGGCCGACCCGGTGGCCCCCACGCAACCGTCGCCCGTGCACGGGGACGACTTCACGCTCACCGGGCCGGAATCGGGGGTCGACGTCGACGTGTCCGAGGACGGCTGCGTGGTGCGCTTCACGTACACCGGAGACCGCGGCCGGACCTGGTCGGACTGGGACGCGGCCCTGTTCCGGGGCACCAGGTGTGCGGCCAGCGCCCGCACCGCGACACCGGCCGGTCCGGTCCAGGTCGCCGTGCTCAGCGACCGGTCCTACCTGGTCAGCGACGCCGGCCTGCCCCGTCTCTCCACCGACTACGGTCGCACCTGGCGGGACGGAAGCACCGCGATCGTCGCCGTGTCCAGGTTCCCGGCGACGGCCCGGCCGGTCTTCTGCGGGTTCGGTTGTCGGCCGCTGGCCGAACCACTCGCGGTGGATCCGTCGAACGGCACCGTGTACCGCCTCACCACGGCACCCTCGTGGCGTCCCCTGTACAGCCTCTACCCGGCTGCCGACGGCTCGATCTGGGCGGTGTACCGGATGGGAAGAACCTCGGGGTCGACAGTCGCCCGCAGCGTGGACGGGGGCGCGACCTGGACCACCTGGGACGCGGGCGACGACGCGAACGTGGTCGCGGTGGTCGGGCTCGACGACCGAAAGGGGTACGCGCTGGCCGAACCGTCGACGACGAGCGGCGGGATCCGGCTGCTGCGCACCACGGACGGCGCGAAGACCTGGACGGACACCGGCGCCCACCTGCCGCGGCAGACGTGGGACCTCACTGTGGGGTCGGACGGCTCCCTGCTCGCGACCAGCACCAACGGGGGCACCGAGCCCAACGAGCTCGCGCGGCTCCTGGTCAGCCGGGACGGCGGGAGCCACTTCACTGTCGCGCGGGACTACGGCCCGGTTGTCGGGTCGATCAGTGTGACACCCGGGTACGCCTGGCTCTTCGGCCGCGACGACGGGGCGGAGCCCGACCACCTGCTCGTCACCACGGACGCGACCACCTGGAGCCGCTTCGCGCTCAAACCCTGAAGAAGGAGTGCCGCCCGGAGTTAACACCGAGCCGCACCGGGTAGCCGGCATGCGCTTCTACCAGCGCCCGGGGGAGGTGGGATGACGGCGACCAGTGCGTTCTTCGAGCGGTTGACGGTCGCCGGCCAGGATCCGCGGTTCGAGAAGGTGTGCGGGAGCGTGCGGTTCGACATCCGCGACGGCGCTCAGCTGGAGCAGTGGCTCCTGGTGATCGATCACGGTCGGATGCGGGTGACCAGGAGCTCCGACCCCGCCACCACAGTCATCATGGTGTCCGCGCAGGTAGCGGAGGCGATGGCGCGCGGTGAGGTGAACGGCCTGGCGGCGATCACCCGAGGCGACATCATGGTCGACGGAGACCTCGGTCTGGCCCTGCGGCTCGGGCGGCTGTTCCCGCGGGAGCCCGGGCCGCTGCAGAGCGGCGGCCAGGCCAGTGGGACGTGACCGATGAGGGACATCCCGGGCACCGTGTCGTGTATCGACGGGAACACCTTCATGGTGTCCGACGCCAGCGGCGATGTGGAGTCGTCCCCCGCCACACCGGTCGGGCTGTTCGCCGCCGACACCCGCTTCCTGTCCCGCTGGATGCTGTTCGTCAACGGCGAGTGCATGACCGCGCTGTCGGTGGACGACAGCCAGTACTACGAGGTGACGTTCTTCGTGGTGCCGGGCGCGGCGGTCGACTACGTCCAGGCCGACGTGTCGGCCATCCGGCGCAGGCGCATCGGCCCGGACCTCACCGAATCGCTGACGATCTTCAACTACGGCGAGCGGGACACGGACCTCGACATCCGGCTGGAGGTGGCCGCCGACTTCGCCGACATCTTCGAGATCAAGTTCGACATCGGTGACAAGACCGGCACCAGTTACACCCACGTGGGCCCGGACGAGTTGCGCCTGGGCTACCGGCGCGGCACCTACCGACGTGAGGTCGTCGTGTCGGCGAGTGAGCCCGCCGAGTTCGACCCGGACGGCCTGCGGTTCACGATCCGCCTGGCCCCCGGCGAGCAGTGGTCGACGCGGTTGCAGGTCGCCATGCTGGCGCTGCGTCCGGACGGCGTCGACCTGCGCTCCGCGCTGCGGGCTCTGCGGCCCGACGACTCCACCCTGCCCACCAGCCTGCGGGCCTGGGTCGCGGCGGCCCCGACCCTGGACACCGAGAGCGCCGCGCTCCAGCAGGTGTACCACCGCAGCCTGGTCGACCTGGCGGCCCTGCGCTTCGCCCCGCTCTCGCTGAGTGGCGCGGCCGTGCCCGCCGCCGGGTTGCCCTGGTTCATGACCCTGTTCGGCCGCGACAGCCTGCTGACCTGCCTACAGACCCTGCCCATCACCCCGTCGTTGACCCCGCCGACGCTGCGGATCCTCGCCTCGCTCCAGGGTGTCCGCACCGACGACGTGCTGGAGGAGGATCCCGGCCGGATCCTGCACGAGCTGCGCTACGGGGAGTCGGCCGCGTTCGAGGAACAACCGCACTCCCCGTACTACGGCACGGTGGACGCGTCGCCGCTGTTCGTGGTGCTGCTCGACGAGTACGAACGGTGGAGCGGCGACACCGCCCTGGTCCGGGAGTTGGAGCAGGAGGCTCGCGCCGCCCTGGCGTGGATCGACAACTACGCGGACCTGACGTCCACCGGCTACATCTGGTACGAGCGGCGCAACCACGTCACCGGCCTGGAGAACCAGTGCTGGAAGGACTCCTGGGACAGCATCTCGTACGCCGACGGAAGAATGCCGGGCTTCCCGCGGGCCACCTGCGAAACCCAGGGGTACGCCTACGACGCCAAGATCCGCGGGGCCCGGCTGGCCCGTACCGTCTGGGGTGACCCTGATTTCGCCGACCGGCTGGAGCGGGAGGCGGCGGCGCTGTACGACCGGTTCAACCGGGACTTCTGGCTGGCCGACCGCGGCTACTACGCCCTGGCGCTCGACCACGACGGCACCCCCGTCGACAGTCTGTCGTCCAACATCGGGCACCTGCTGTGGAGCGGCATCGTGCCGCCGGAGCGGGCACCGCAGGTCGTCGACCACCTGATGGGTCGGGCGCTGTTCTCCGGGTGGGGTGTGCGGACCTTCGCCGAGGGTCAACGCCGCTACAACCCCCTCGGCTACCACAACGGCACGGTCTGGCCGTTCGACAACTCGTTCATCGCCTGGGGCCTGCGCCGCTACGGGTTCGCCAGCGAGGCGGCGCGCATCGCCGAGAGCATCCTGTCCGCCGCGACCTACTTCCAGGGCCGGCTCCCCGAGGCGTTCGGCGGGTTCGACCGCAACACCACCCGCTACCCGGTCCGGTACCCCACCGCCGGCAGCCCGCAGGCGTGGTCCAGCGGAGCGTCGATGCTGCTGATCCGTACCATGCTGGGCCTCAACCCGCACGAGGACCACCTGGCCGTGGATCCCGCGCTGCCCTCCATCTTCGGACGGGTCGCGCTGCTGGACGTTCCCGGCCGCTGGGGCAAGGCCGACGCCTTCGCCCGCCACCGCCCCGACCAACGGCAATAATCGGAGCAAGATTTATCTCCAAAAACTGTAATCACCCATTCGCCGGGGACACGCGCCCCGGCACCTCAGGCACTTAACAAAGAATTAAGGTTGCCCGACCGAAAAACTGTCATCTGGCACGGACACGACCGCAGCCAGGAGACTTGCCGGTCACCCTCCTTAATTCTTCGTCCGCAAGTTGTTGTCAGCCCTCGGCGCACCCATAATTCCTTTCGTCAAAAGATTTGTCGCCGACGCAAAGGAAAACACTGGTAATGCGGACTCCCCCCGCGCATGTCGCACCGGCGGACCGGGCGCGAAAGCGTCGCCGCCGCACCCGCATCTCGCTCTCCGTCGCCGTCGTGGCCGCACTGGGTGCCAGCGGCATCTACATCGCCGGCGCCCAGGCCGAAGAGGTCGCCGTGCCCGGCCGGGTCCAGGCCGAGGCCTTCGCGGCACACTCCGGGGCGCAGACCGAGGGCACCGGCGACGCCGACGGCGGCCGGAATGTCGGCTGGCTGGCCAGCGGCGACTGGCTGCGCTACGACGCCGTGTCGATCACCGGCGCCGACCTCACGGCCCGGGTCTCCTCGCAGAACGCCACCGGCGGCACGGTCGAGCTGCACCTCGCCGCGCCGGACGGTCAACTGCTTGCCACCTTCCCGATCGCGCAGACCGGCGGCTGGCAGAAGTGGACGACTGTCACGGCGCAGGCGTCCGGCGTGCCGGCCGGCCCGCAGACCGTCTTCGCTGTCATGAAAAGCACCTCGCCGTCGGACTTCGTGAACCTGAACTGGTTCACGTTCGGCCCCGCGGCGGGCTCGTCGCCGAGCGTGCCGGTGAGCGCCTCGGCGACGCCCACCGCCTCGCCCACGCCGAGGCCCACCCCGTCGGCGTCCGCCTCCACGTCCGTCCCGCCGGGCGCGCCGGCAGCCGGCTGGGTACCGGTCGACCAGGCCCGGTGGAGCAGGGAGTTGGCCGCCTTCGACGCCCTCACCCCGAAGGCGGTGCCGCCGGGGACCACCCGGGTTCCCGAGTTCCACACCGACTGCGAGGTCGCCAACTCGGCGCCGGACGACCCGATCGTCGTGCCCGCCCTGCCGGGCGCCTCGCACATGCACACCTTCTTCGGTCCGAAGATCGACTCCTTCACCACGACCGACAAGCTGCTCTCCGCGACGACCAACTGCAACGCCCCGGGTGACAACAGCGCCTACTGGACTCCGGAGTTGCGCAAGGACGGTCAGCCGGTCCCGATCAAGAGCATGCGCGTCTACTACGGCTCGCGGGTCAAGGACCCGTCGACCGTGAAGCCCTTCCCGCCGGGCCTGCGGGTCGTCGAAGGTGACGCCAAGCGGCAGGTGGACACCCCGAAGAACGCCGGTAGCAATCAGTTCTGGTGCGCCGGCAGCGCCGAGATCGGCCGCAGCGCCGACGGCAACTGGCCGGTCTGCGCCCCGGGCGGCAACCTGATCTTCCAACTGGTGTTCAAGGACTGCTGGGACGGCAAGAACATCGACTCACCCGACCACAAGTCGCACATGGGTGACCCGGTGAACGGTGTCTGCACCGGCAAGTACCCGGTGGCCGTGCCGGACCTGTCCTTCATGGTCAACTACCAGTCGCTGGGCGGTGACGGTCTCACGCTCTCCTCCGGCAAACCGTCGTCCATGCACGGCGACTTCATGAACGCCTGGGAGCCGGCACGCCTCGGCGCCCTGGTGAAGTCCTGCCTCAACCAGAACGCCAAGTGCGGCACCGAGGTCACGTTCGCCGGCGGCTGACCGGCGCACCCACACCGTTGCCACCGGACGACCCCCTCGCTCAGGCGAGGGGGTCGTCCGGCATCGTGGCCGGCTCGGGACAGGTGCGAATCTCTCCGAACCCGGTGCGGCGACTCCCGCCCCCCGTGCGGAGCGTACGGATGGATGTCGCCGTCAGCGCGACGACGCGGTCGTCGTCCCGTGACAGGTCCACCAGGGCGCGCTCGGCGGTGTCGCCGGGGATGTCCGCCAGCGCCTCGGTCAGCCGCCGACGCGCGGATGGTGCCAGGGTCCCCCGGGCGAGGCAGTCGACGAGGCTGGTCGCGATCCGTTCCGCCACCGCGGTTTCGCTCGCCAACGCGGCCAACACGTCGGCCGCCTCGGCGTCCCTCGTCTCCTCGACGACCATGTCGACAAGCGTCGGGATCGCGTCCACCACCCGCCGCGCCCCGAGCGCCAGCGCCGCGTACCTGCGGACCACGACGTCGGAGTTCGTGAGGGCGTCCCGCAGCACGTCGGTCGCCGCGTCGTGCGGGATCTCGGCGATGGTCTGGACGGCCCGCTCGCGTACCTCTGCCTGTGGTGCGCGTAGGCCGACCGCGAGCAGGGCCAGGCCGCTGTCCCCCGACTGTGCCAGCGCCCATCGCAGGGCTCCGGCGACGTTCGGGTCGCTCTCGTTCAGCGCCGCCTCGACGAGAGCCTCCACGGGCACCGGACCTCCGCCGACCGAGGACAGTGCCGCGCGCTGACGCCTGCCCGCGCTCGGTGAGCCCAGGGCCTGTAGGAGCGCGACGACCTGGAGGACGTCCTTCCAGTCGGCGGGGTCGGCGGCACCGATCCGACGCAGTCGGGTGAGCAGGTCCAGCTCATCCGCGATGCGCTGCCGTGTCCGCTGGATCAGGTCGTGGACGAGGTCGGAGGGGGTGAAGCCGGGATCGTCGAGCGCCCGCCGGACGTCACGTAGCGACAGGCCCAGGGACCGGAGGCTCTCGACCTGGAAGATCAGCCGGATGTCCTCGTCGGAGTACTCCCGGTAGCCAGCGCCGCTCCGGCCGGTCGGTCGGACCAGGCCGAGCGAGTCGTAGTGCCGGAGCATGCGGGCGCTGACCCCGGACCGGCGCGCCACGTCACCGATCAACACCTGCGCATCATCCCCGCTCGCCGATCGCGCCGAGGGCCACCACACGCTTCGCCTCCTCGATCGAGAACCCGACACCGGCATCCGGGTCCCGCGCCAGCCGTTCCGTCGCGATCGCGTGCGCGCGTACCTGCGGGTCAGGATCTGTCAGCGCGACGCGCAGGGTCGGCGTCAGCACCGCACCGAGCGCGACCAGCGCCCGGCTGAGGCTCAACCGCGTATCCCGCGGGCCACGCCCGAGCTGCGTCGCCAACACCTCGGCCAACTCCGGCTCGTCGGCCGGGGGCACGAGGACGACCGCCGCCCGCCAGGCGCTTCGCGCCACCTCGTCGTCCGGGTCGGTCAGAAGCGCCCGTGTCATCGCCGGCCAGGCCCGCCGATCGCCAATCTTGGACAACGTGTGCAACGCCTGGCTCCGGGCCTGCGCACGCTCCGAGCGGAGTTGGTCGGTGAGCTTCGGAACGGTCAGTGCGGGTGGGTGGCGGATCAGTGCCCAGGTGAGCATCTCGCGTACGGAGAACTCGGGCTCGATCGCGCATCGCTCGACGAGGGTGTCGACGAACCGCGGGTCCGGGGCTGTGCCGACCGCCAGCGCCGCGCGCAGCCGCACCGACGGGTCGCCGTGCTCCAGCGCCTGGAGCGCCCGCCTGGTGTTCGTGTCCTTCTCCGGTCCGGTCATCGAGACCACCTCCTCGATATCACTGAAGACCTTCGCACCGTGTCAAGGTCAAGGCGTCCGACGACGGGTGCCCCGGGCAACTTTCGTCGACCACGGTAGATCCATCTGTCGGCATCAACTGATAGGAAGGGGGCACAACCTAGCCTCCCGGGAGATCGTCTTGGCACGTGCACACCTGTCCCGTCGTTCGCTGCTGGCCGCCGGTGGCGCCGCCGCCGTCGCACTCGGTGCGGCAGCGAACCCGTCCGCTGCCGCCGCCGCACCGGCCGACAACCCGGTCGGTACGCCGGCCGAGGCGCTGCGTCGGCTCCAGGCCGGCAACCGACGGTTCACCACCGGCCACGGCCGGCACCCGCACCAGGGCCTCACCGACCTGCACCGACTCGCCGCCGGCCAGCACCCGTTCGCCGTCACCGTCGGCTGCGCGGACTCCCGGGTGGCGCCGGAGGTGCTCTTCGACCAGGGGCTCGGCGACCTGTTCGACAACCGGGTGGCCGGCAACATCGTCGACGACCTGCTGCTGGGCAGCGTCGAGTTCGCCGTGGAGGAGTTCGGCAGCCTGCTGATCGTCGTCCTCGGCCACGAACGCTGCGGCGCGATCACCGCCACCATCGACGCCATCCACAGTGGCGGTGCCGCACCCGGGCACATCGGCACCATCGTGGACGCCCTGCGTCCGATCGTCGAGCCGGTGCTGGACCAGCCCGGTGACCCGGTGGAGAACGGGGTCCGCGCCAACATCGCCGCCCAGGTGGCCGCGCTCTCGGCACGCAGCACGATCATCGCCGAAAAGGTGCACCAGGGCGCGTTGCGGGTCGTCGGCGCCCGTTACGACCTGGACACCGGGCGGGCTTCGCTGGTGGCCTGACGGCCGTACCCGCACGCACGGTGACGCCGGCCGGTCGACCGGCCGGCGTCACCGCTCGCGGCCGTGCGGGCCAGCACCGCCCGGCCGCGGCCGGGCCAGCCAGCATCGCCGGCCGCGGCCGGGCCGGCTGGCGGTCCCGTCAGCGCGGTAGCCGGGTGCGGCGGTAGTAGGACCAGCCGGCCAGCGGCAACGCGATCGCCCACGCCAGCAGCAGCGGAAGGCCGATCAGGACACCGGTCGGGGTGAAGATGTCCTGCTCGCTGGACTTCGACAGGTCGGCGGCGAACTGCCACGGCAGGGTCGCCGAGTAACCAATCATCAGCGCGGAGCCCAGCACCGTCGGCGTCAGCGGCACCCACGGTGGCACCCGGCGCCCGCGCAGCCACGGCACCCACCGGGGGAAGGTCACGCCCCACTCGCTGACGAGCCCCAACGCCAGGACGCCGCCGAGTCCGGCGAGGACGCACAGCAGGCCGAGATAGAACGCGCCGGCCGGCACACCCAGGAAACCCTCGACCGGGTGGTCCCCGACGCCGGGCCCGCGACCGTGGTACCACTCCTCGAACGGCTCGGCATTGGCGAACAGCGGGACACCGAGGATCCACGGCACGTGCAGCGGGATGAACCCCAGCACGGGCGCGATCCACGCCACCTGCCCGGCCCGGCGCGCCCAGGGCGGCGGCGTAACCGCGGCGGCGGGCCTGATCTGCGCAGGTGCTGGTCGAGTCACGGCGTTCCCCCGTAGTCGGCGGTGGTGTCGGCATTTCCGAGACCACCCTGCCCGGGCCGGCGTGACCCGCGAATCCCCCCGCGGAGGGAATCGCCTCCCCGTACGCGGGAGTGCCGCCGGGTGGCGCCGAGTTCGACACCGAAGGCGAGGCACTCGCCATGGCCAAGCGCCTGCTCGCCGCCGACGCGGGCGGCCAATGGCGCAAGCAGTCCGGCGACAGCCAGCCGCCACAGCACGCATAGCCCCCGGCTTGCGGTCCGCTGGCGCAAGCCCGCGGACCGCAAGCCAGGATCGTGGTCAGGAGCTACAGGTGTTGAGCATGCTCTGCAGGGCGGACTTCTCCGACGACTGCAGGGTCAGGCCCCAGTTGTACTTCACGGTGATCCACATCTTGCTGTAGGTGCACCGGTACGACGACAGAGGCGGCTGCCAGGTGGAGGGATCCTGGTCGCCCTTGGACTGGTTGACGTTGTCCGTCACCGCGATCAACTGGGGGCGGGTGAGGTCGTTGGCGAAGCTCTGGCGGCGGCTAGTCGTCCACGAGTTGGCACCCGAACGCCACGCCTCGGCGAGGGGCACGACATGATCGATGTCGACGTCGGAGGCCGCGGTCCAGGTGGCGCCGTCGTACGGGCTGTACCAGCGGCCCGAGGTGGCGGCGCAGGCGCTGTCGACGACGACGGAGGTGCCGTCACGTTTGAGGACCTGCTCGCGGGTGTTGCAGCTACCGCTGACCGTGATCCAGTGCGGGAACAGGTCCCGCGAGTAGCCGCTCGTTGAGCCCTGCGTCGCCACGGTCAGGGCGTTGAGCTGCGACTGCGCCGTCGCCTTCGACGGGATCCCGGGAGGTGTGGCGGACGCGGGCTGCGCGCTGACGCCGACCAAGGCGGCGACGGCGGCGAGAATGACTGCGCCGGCGTGGCGCGTGACGCGTGGAAAACGGGCAGAGACTCGGGTTACCCGCATAGGGGCCTCCTCGGCACTGGGTGGACGGCAACCGTCGCTGACGATCGTTGCCATCGAAGGACGTGTTGTGGAGGGGTAGGGAAGCAGCCGGGAAACTTTGAAGCGCTCTGCGGCTAACGTGCGGGCACGAGCCGGTCGGCTCATGAGAGTTCATGGCGGTGGGGCGAAACGACCGTCGCTCCACCGACGGCTCACACCCGGTTGTGTGTCCATGCCTGCACGGGTAGCCCGCTGCACCCGTACAGCTGGATGTTCGCGCCCGGCGACGGATTCCAGTCCTGGTCATCGAGGCACAGGTACGGGGCGATCCGGGGCACGATCTGCTGCAGGTTGCCGCCGAGCTGGACGACGCCCCACTGCTGCATGGGGCCATTCCAGCAGCCGTGCAGTTGCAACTGAGCGCCCGGGTACGCGTTGTTATACGGCAGGTCGAGGCAGCGAGGACTGCCGGCGGGGCTGTTGCCGTTGACGATGTAGAACCAGTCGACGCGGACGCTGTTGCCATTGTTCAGGTAGCTGTACGTGTAGTAGGTCGACTCGATGTAGTCGTAGCGCCACCGTTCCGGCGGCCCGCCGTAGCAGGTCCACTGCTGAATCCGGGCGCCGTCGTTGACGCTGCCGTAGGCGACATCGACGCAGTTTTGACTGTGTTGATTGACGACGGTGTAGGTATAGCCGGGCGATGCGGCGTTCGCGACGCCGGGCAAGATCCCGACGACCCCCGCTACGAGCAGCACGGCAGCGATCAATTTTCTCAACAGTTTGCCCTTTCCCTCTCATGGCACCTACGAACAGACCAAAGCGTGTTGCGTGCGTCAGGTGTCCGGCAACCGGTCCGGACGGATTGCCTTCGACAGGCGACAATTCGCTGGTCAGCCCTGCTACATTTCCGGTGTCAGCAGGTGTCCGGTGACGCCGGACACCCAGTGGATCGAGGGACGCTTGGACGAGACCACGGACCCGCGCGCCGAATTCGCCCGCAAACTGCAGGCACTGCGGCAGGCCGTAGGTCTTTCCGTACGGCAACTCGAGAGCGAGAGCGAGCACACTCCGCGGCGGCGGAACGAAGACGTGATCCGGCTCAAGCGAGCCACGATCGCCGGGATGACGAGCCAGGCCCGTCCGGTCCGTCCCGAGCTCGTGAATTTCGAAGTGTTCGTCGACACCTGTCTGCGGGTCGCGGCTGATAAGAAGATCGCCCTTCCACCCGATCTCGCCGGCCGCGCCCATTGGGATGAGGCATATCGCGAACTCCGTGATCAGCTCGACCGGAGCAAGCGCCGTTCCACGTCAGGTTCCGCGACAACAGTCGCCGCGGAACCTGAACCCTCCACCGCGAACCAGGCGGATCCCGAGCATCCGAGGCACGACCCGGCAGAACAGCGGAGGCGCGTCTTCACCCGACGGCGGATCATCACGGCCACGCCGGCCGTACTGCTCGTGGCCGCCGGAGGCATCGCGACGCCCCGCTGGCTCCGCGGGTCGAAGCCCGTGGGCGCCGGCACCACCGACGGCTACGACCCGGCCGGGAGGCTGCTCAGCGCGCCGACCGCCGTCGACAACCCCGTCTGGGCGACTGCAGTCGGCGTGCTGCTCGGCAAGCCCATCGCGGTTGTCGGGCGGGGTGACGGCACAGTGCAGGTGTGGGACCTGGCCGCGGGCACGGCGCGCAGCGGCCCCCTCCCGGGTCACGACAAACCCGTCTACTCCGTCGGGCTGCAAGGCCCGCTCGCTGTCTCGGCCAGCGCCGACGGCACGCTGCGGGCCTGGGACCTCACCCTCGACACTCCTCGGGGCGTCCGCATGGGCGACCCGCTCCCCGCCGGTGTCAACAGTGTCGCGCTCGGCAGCATCGATGGCAGGACCGTGGCTGTGTCCGGCGCCGACGACCGCACGGTGCGACTGTGGGATCCGGGCACACCCCGGCTGCCGGGAACGGTCGTCGGCGAGCCGCTCGAGTCGGAGGTGAAGAGCATCGCCGTAGGTGCCCTCAACGGTGTGCCGATTGCGCTGTCGGGCGGTGCCGACGGCACCATCCGGCTCTGGGATCTCCAGGCGCAGCGAGCGATCCGGCTGCTCGGCATGCACGCCGACGTCGTCGGGACCCTGGTGATCGGCCTGGCGAACGGTAAGACCATGGCCGTCTCAGGCAGCGAGGACGGTGAGGTACGGCTGTGGGACCTGACCCTGTCCAAGCCGTCGGGCACAACCCTCGGCCGGATTCGCAACGCGGTCAAGACGGTCGCCATCGGCACGATCAGCGGCCGGACCGTCGCCATCTCCGGGAACGACGACAACACCATCAGGATCTGGGACCTGGCTACCGGCGCCCCCTTCGGCGGCGGCCTCACCGGCCCGGAGCGCGGCGCTGAGGCAATCTCGATCGGCACGGTCGAGGGCAGGACCGTGGCCGTCTCCGGGCACTGGGACGGCACGATCTGGACGTGGAACCTGTGACGTGAGCAGGTGTCACTGCCGCTGTCAGGCTCAGGTCGACAGCCTTTGCAACGCGCTGCTGCAGGTACGGACGCACGAAAGTCTGCGGACAGCATTCGAGGCGCTCTCTCCTGACGCCCAAACCGCTTTGGCTGAAGGCAAAGCGTTGACCAACTGGGTGGTCGTCAAAAGCGGAGGGGAACCGTCCTCCTGAAGGCTGAGGAGCCGTCAGGCGTCGTATCGGAAGTGTGCCGGCGGACCGCCCTCCGGGCAGGCCGGGCGGGGCGTGTGCACACACTCGATCCAGTGGTCGCCGCCTGCGGGCACCTGGTAGGTCCGGGGTCCGGGTGCCGCGGTCGTGACAAAGCTCCGACCCCGGTTGGTCACCTCGACCCGCTTTCGTTTCCCAGCGACCACCAGGTCGAGTTCGAGAGTCCACTCCACCGTGCCGGTGGTGAACGCGGTCAGGTCGAACACCTCGGTCTCGCCCTTGGCGAGGGTGAACCCGAACAGTGGCCTGCGCCCCTCAATCAGGGTGCGGTAGCGGGCGGTCGGCTGGGGAGCGTCCAGGTCCATCTCGACGTCCCGTGGTTCGGCGGCTCCCTGCTGGCCGCCGCAGCGCAGCTGCACACCGGCCGGTTCCGGAGTTTGGCTGCGCCGGATCACGCGGGCACGCAGGTTGTCGATCAGCACCCCCTGGTCGCCGGCGCCCTGCACGACGACGCGCACCCGGCTCACCTGGTGATCGACCGCACCGAGGGCGCGCGCCCAGTCGATCAGCGTCGCGCAGCCCACCGGTGGATCATCGGAGGGCTGGGCGTCCTTCGGCAGCACCATGGCGAACTCAGCGGTGCCCCAGGTGTCCACAGTGGCCGGATTCGCCACGACGTGTACCGCGACGACCTGCGGGTCCACCTGATCAACCCACCTGGGCACATAGATGCTCGCGAGGGCGGCTACCGCGGTGGCCAGCACGAACCACCAGGCCCGATGTAACGATCCCAGCACTCGACGCAGCCGCGGTACAGGCTGATCGCCGCCCGGTTTGTCCTGGTCCGCTGCCGGACGCCCGCCCCGGACCACCTTCTTCCGGTCCGGACCGCTGGTGCCGCGCCGCCGTTTCGGTTTGCCGCCGCTCACGACCCGGACCCCTGCCACGAACCCGCCAGCTTGCCGTCCGGGACCGACCACACGTGACCGTGCTCCGGGCCGGCCAGCAGCCAGCCGCCGTCTTCGGTGAACTCCAGCTCGGTGGGGTTCACGGCCGGTTTGGCTCCAGAGGCCACGGCCGGCACCTTCCAGTGTCCCACCTCCTGGGGAGGGCCCGGATCCCAGAGCGCCACTTCGTCGTTCAGGGTCAGGAATGCCACGTGCCGAGCCTGCCGGTCCACTGTGCTGGTCAGGGTGCTACCGCAGGCGCAGGGCCGCCACTGGAATGTCTGCCCGTCCGGCACCCAAACCAGGAAGCCTTCTTGACCGGCGATCACCACCCGCTTTCCGCCGTTGACCACGGCCAGCCCTGCTACGCCCAAGATGACACCCGGATCACTCGGGACCTCGATGCTCGGCGGAGGCGGCGAGACGATCTCACGGCGACTGTGCAGATCGTGAAGCCAGTAGCGACTGTTGTCCCGTTCATCGAACAGTTCGACCACCAGATGGCCACTGTCGGCCGAAAAGCGTAAGTTGCCGGCGCGCGGCCGGGGTTCGCCGCCCGGCCGCTCCACCTCCTCGGGCACGGGCAGCGCCGTGGGGTCCTTCGTGGTGAAGTCGTAGAGGACCACCGAGTCCGGTAGTCCGACCGCGAGGTATCGCCCGTCGGGAGAGAAGTCCATGCTGATCCAGGCGTCTGCGGCGCCGGTGCTGAACCGGTCGAACTCGGCACCGTCGGCGGTGGAGACAACCACCCAGTCGCCGGCCAGCCGTGCCTGATACTTCCCGTCCCGGGTGAGCTGGGCGCCGGCAAGCCTCCGACGGGCCAGGTCGAACTCAGGACCGGGCGGCGCCGCGCTGCTGACCGTCGGCTCGACGATCTGATCGGTGCCGTCCAGTCGGGTCGGCTCCGGTTCGGTGGTGCAACCGGCAAGCAGCAGACTCACCAGTCCGGCGAACATGGCCCGCGTTGGCCAGGCTCTCGCCGGCGCCCGGCAAGCCGACGGTGCCGCGCGCGGGGGATGACGCCGACCCGCCGGCGCGCCGACCCGCTCGGACAGCCGGAGCGGTTGGCGCGGGTCGCACACCGCCGCCGATTGCCACAGCACCAGTGCGCCCCCATCGATCCACTATGGCCACTCGTTTTGCTCAGGCATCCTATCCTCGGGCGGCGATTCGCCCGGATGGCAGAATACTGACAGTTCGCTGCTCGAGAGCGTTTCGCATGTCTGCCAGTCGGGTGGGTTGAAGGTACGGCGTTCTTGGCGGGCAGCGGGTCCGCCTCGGGTGAGGAGGCCGAGCATGCCGGCGATGGCGGCCCAGCGGATCATGCGCATCGATCAGGTCAGACGGGTACCGCCGGGCTCGATCCATGCCCGTCTACTTGCCGCGCCCAGCCCATCGATCGCACCCACTGTGCGACCCACCCGGCCAGCACACATCCCAAACGCGCTCTCAGGGTGCAGCCATGGTTGATCGGCGTCAGGTGATGAACTTCCGCGTCCAGGCCCAACAGCTCGACCGGGACCACGGGACGCTCGCCGACACCGCCGTCCTGGACCTCGGCGTGCAGAACACCGGCCCGGACGGCGCCCGGTGGGCGCTGGCGGTGCGCGGGGTCGACGTGACGACGCTGTCCGACGGGGAAGTGATCCTGCTGTGGACCGTGCGCGGCGCACCCCACCTCTACCGCCGGGCCGATGTGGCGAAGGTGGTGGCGGCGGTCGAACCCTTCTCCGACGCCGACGCGGGCAAGCGCATCTACGACGCGTCCAAGCCATTGAAGGCCGCCGGCATCGGCAACCTCGCGGCCCTCGACGAGGTGGCCGCCCGGATGCGGGCAGTCGTCACCACACCAACGGTCAAGGGAGAGGTCTCCGGGCGACTGGCCACGCTGCTGCCCGAGCCGTACCTGCGGTTCTGCCGGGCCTGCGACGCGACGCACCTCTACGAGATGCCGTTCCGGCTCGCCGCCGCGCGGGCCGGACTGGAGTTGCAGCTCGACACCTCACCGCCGGTCCTGCGGCGCATCACCGGGTTCGCGAAGGCAGCCGCACCGGGCGACCGATTCGACCTCATCCGCGCCTACCTTCGTCTGCTCGGCCCGGCCACCCCGAAACACGTCGCCGACTATCTCGACGCCTCCGTGCGGGACGTGCAGGCGCGCTGGCCCGACGACGTGATCGAGGTGCCGGTCGACGGCGAGGTGCGCTCGCTGCTGGCCGCCGACGAGCAGGCCCTGGTCTCGGCCGCTGGCGCGGGGACCCGGCTGCTCGGCCCGTTCGACCTGTTCCTGCAGGCCAAGGACCGGGCGACGCTGGTGCCGGACGCCGCTCGGGCGAAGGAGTTGTGGCCGACGCTGGGTCGTCCCGGTGCCGTCCTGGTCGACGGCGACCTGGTCGGCACCTGGCGTCCCCGCAAATCCGGCCGGACGTTCACGGTCACCGTCCAGCCCTGGCACCGGTTCTCCGCCGCCACGCGTACGGCCGTCACCGCGCAGGCCGAACGCCTCGCCGCGCACCGGCGCGTGCCCCTCGGCGGCGTCGACTTCGGCAGCTAGCCAGCGGCCGGGCGGCTACTCCACCGTCCAGGCGATGGCCGGAGGGTGGACCCGAGCGCACACCGGGCCGCCGGTCGCGTCGGTCAGGCCGACCCGGCCGACCAGGACCCCGCTGCCCTCGTGCGCGGCGCGCAGCAGGGTGGTCGGGATGTCGGTGAACATCAGCTTCGCCCGGCGGAACATGGCGAAGCCGTCGACGCCCACCGCACCCCAGCTCAGATAGAGAAAGCGCGCGCCGGGACGCCCGTGCACCCACGGACCGCCGACGTCGAGCATCCCGTCGACCTCCCGGCTGGACACCTCGAAGCCCCAGGTCGCCGTCGCCGCGTCGGCCGGCACCTGGTCGACCACGTCGGCCTTGCGCTGAATCCCCACGTGCACGTTGCCGAGCCGCAGCGCGTCGGCCTGCGCGCCGGCGCGCCGCCCGGGGAGGTCGCTGCCGTCGATCCGGATCCGCATGCCCGCGACTCTAGGCCTGTGTCAGTGGTCGCGATCCGTTGAGCCCGAAGCGGGCGGATTCGCGCGGTCGTAGGCCTCCTGCGCCACCGACACGTCGCCGAGGTGGGTGATCGACCACTCCTCCAGGGCGCGCAGCGGCCCCCGCAGGGTGCGGCCCGCCTCGGTGAGCGTGTACTCCACGCGGACCGGAACCTCCGGGTAGACGGTGCGGCGCACGAGACCGTCGCGTTCGAGCCCGCGGAGGGTCTGGGTGAGCATCTTCTGCGAGACGCCCTCGACGCGTCGGCGCACCTCGGAGAAACGGACACTGCCGTCCCAGAGGGCGCCCACGATGAGCACCGTCCAACGGTCGCCGATGCGATCCAGGATGCGGCGAGTCGGGCAGTCCGCGCGGTAGGGGTTGCCCCGCAGCACCGACTCAGCCCCGGGGGTGGTTACCACAAAGTGCCTTCTTCCCGTTGGAGAGTTGCACTCGTACGGTAATCGCAACGCGTCGCCCGACGCCACCCCATCTCCTGGAAGGGCACCTCGTGTCTCGCATCACCGTCATCGGCGGCACCGGCTACGCCGGTTCGGCCATCGTCGCGGAGGCCGCCGCTCGTGGTCACCAGGTCACCTCGCTGAGCCGCTCGGCCCCCACGACGCCCGTCCCGAACGTGACCTACCGCCACGGCGACGCCACCGACGAGGCAACCCTCTCGGCGGCCGTCGAGGGCGCGGACGTCGTCGTGGCCGCACTCGCCCCGCGCGGCCCGCTGGCCGGCGTCTTCCGCGACGTCTACCGGGCCGTCGCCCGTCTGGCCGACGCCGCCGGCGTACCCCTGTTCGTCGTCGGCGGCTACTCGTCGCTGCGCCCGGCGCCCGGGGCGGACCGCTTCGTCGCCGACCTCAGCCACGTTCCGGCGGAACTCCACGACGAGATCCGCGCCGGGGCGGCGCTCATCATCGAGGACCTTCCGGCCACGCCCGCGACGCTCGACTGGGTCTTCGTGAGCCCGGCGCTCAGGTTCGGCGCATGGATGCCCAGCGAGCGACTCGGCCGTTACCGGCTCGGCGACGATGTCGCGGTCGCGCCCGAGGACGGCGGCGCGATCTCCGCCGCGGACTACGCGCTCGGGTTCGTCGACCTCATCGAGAAGGGCGAGCACCACCGGGCTCAGGTCAACCTCGGCAACTGAGGACGAGGTCAGCAGCAGCCGTCCCCCGGCCGGCGGGAACGCCCGATCTCCCGCCGGCCGGGGGGCACGGCGTGGAACACTGCGACGTGCCCTCGGTCGGTGTGCCCCCTGCTGATGCGGCGACGGGAGGCGCGTCGGCGTCCCGCGTGCGGAAGGGGCGGGGATGCAGCCAACCTGGCTCCTGACGCTCTCCTGGGTCTCGCTCGCGTTCGGGTTCCTCAGCTGCGCGATCGTCGTCGCCGACACCTATCTTCGCGGACACCGTCAGCCGGTCCGGGTCATGGAGATCGTCTGGCTGGTGACGGTCCTCTACGTCGGCCCGGCAGCCGTCCGCCTCTACTGGAACTGGGGCAGGCCGGAGGCGTTCGCCCAGCGGCGGCGGGAGGGCCAGCCGCGACGGCCGCGCCGGGGCATCGTCGTCACCCACGTGTCCCGCTGCGGCGCCCACTGCGCTCTCGGTTTCGTCGTCGCCGAGGTCGCCCTGTACGTCGTCAGGTCCGACCCGGCTCAGGAGACCCTGTGGGTCGACTACGCCGGGGACTACCTGGCGGCGGTGGCGATAGCCGTCCTCTTCCGGTACGTCGGCGCGCCCGGTCGCAGCGTCCGGAAGATCTGGCACGCGATCTCCACGGTCGCCAGGGTCGAACTGCTGACCATCACCGTCTTCGAGGTGACGCTGTTCGTATGGCTGACGCTCGCGCATCGCGTGGTCTTTCCCGAGCCACCCCTGCGAGCCGACAGCCCGCTCTTCTGGTTCGCCGGCCAGTTGGGCCTGATCGCCGGCTTCGTCGCGGCGTGGCCCACCGCCTCCTGGCAGTTCGGCCGGGGGTGGAGACTCGAACCGCGCCGACTCCCCTACGACTAACGAATCGTCGCCAGCCGCGCATCCCTGTCCGCGCGCCCGCGCCCATGATCGACTCCGCTTTCAGGAAGTCGGGGTGTCCGCGCTACCGGGACGCCCCGACTTCCGGGAACCACCGTAGGGTCGTCGCGGGTGACCCGCCGGAGACGAGGGGAACGATGATGGATTCCGCTGCGCGACGCCTGGCCACCGCGGTCGCCGCACTGTCGGCCCTGGTGTCGTTGGCGGCGTGCGGCACCGACGACGCCCCCGAGGCGCGCACCACACCGAGCACCGAGGTGACGCTGTCCCCGACGCCAGCCGCCGCGCAGGAGTTCCAGCGGCTGGAGCAGACGTTCGGCGCGCGCCTGGGGGTCTACGCCGTCGACACGGGCACCGGCCGCACGGTGGCACACCGCCCTGACGAACGATTCGCGTACGCCTCGACGTGGAAGGCCTTGGCCGCCGCCGAGGTGCTCGACGACACCACGGACGCCGAGCTCAACCGGGTGGTGCGCTACTCGGCTGGGGAGTTGGTGGCCCACTCCCCGATCACCGAGAAGCACGTCGCCGAGGGCCTGAGCCTGCGTGCCCTCGGCGACGCCGCCGTGCGCCACAGCGACAACACCGCCGGCAACCTGCTGCTGCGTCACCTCGGCGGCCCGCAGGGGTTCGAGACGAAGCTGCGTGCCCGAGGTGACACGGTCACCGACGCCACCCGCTACGAGACCGCGCTCAACGAGGCGACGCCCGGCGATCGGCGGGACACCAGCACCGCGCGGGCCCTGGCGGGCGACCTGCGCGCGTACACCCTGGGCGACGCCCTGCCGCCCGCGGACGGCGACGTCCTGCGCGGCTGGCTGCGCGACAACACCACCGGGGCGACGCTGATCCGCGCGGGCGTGCCCGCCGGATGGGTGGTCGGGGACAAGACCGGGACCGGAGGGTACGGCACCCGCAACGACATCGCCGTGCTCTGGCCGCCCGACCGGGCCCCGATCGTGCTCGCCGTGTTGACCAACCGCGCCACGAAGGACGCCACTCCCGACGACGCTCTTCTCGCGCAGGCCACCAGGGTGGTCGTCGCCCACCTCTGAGCGGCTGCCTGGTGGCCGCGTCGTGCCGGCGCGGGGATCGCCGTCCGGGCGCGGAGGCCGCGTGCCTATTCGGTGCCGTCGGCCGGCAGACGCTCGGGCAGCCCGAGCCGCGGGAACTGGTCGTCGTGGAACGTGACGATCTCGGTGATCGCACCGCCGGTGACGCGCAGGACGTCGAGGGTCAACGGCAGGTACGCGCCCTCGTCCGCGCGCCACAGGTAGAACGCGACGGCCGGCTGCCGGTTCACCGAGGTCGCGACGCCGCGCAGGCCCCGCATGCCCTCGAACCCGTCCTCGACCCAACTCCTCACCACCGCGTCGCGCCCGACGGACAGGCCCGGGGTCGGCGGCATCGAGCAGCGGACGTCGTCGCGCAGCATCGCGGCAAGCACGTCGATGTCCGTGGCCACGGCGGCGTCGGTGAAGCGGCGCACCAACTCTCGCGTACCGGCGTCGCCCTCCCCACCGGTCCAGTCCTGCCGCTCGGCCGGCAGGTGCTCCCGCATCCCGGCACGGGCCCGCTGCAACGCGCTGTTCACCGAGTTGACGGAGTCCCCGAGAAGATCCGCGACGTCCTTCGCCGGCCACCCGAGCACGTCGCGCAGGATCAGCGCGGCCCGCGGGCGCGGCGCGAGGTGCTGCACCGCGACGACGTACGCCAACTCGATCGTCTCCCGCGCCACGGCGAGCGCCTCCGGCTCGTCCGCGCCACCCGCCGGCACCTCGTCGAGCAACCAATCCGGGTACGGCTGCAACCACCGCACCTCACCCCCGGTCGCGGGCTCCGGGCGGTGCTTGGCGAGCAGGTCCAGGGAGACGTTCGTGGCGATCCGGTACAACCAGGCCCGCAACGACGACCGCCCCTCGAAGGTCTCCCGCCGCCGCCACGCCCGCAGCAACGTCTCCTGCACCGCGTCCTCGGCGTCCTCGAACGACCCGAGCATCCGGTAGCAGTGCACGTGCAGCTCCCGCCGGTGCCGATCCGCCAACCCCGCGAACGTCAGCTCGTCGACCTCGCCCAACCCGTCCAGCCGCGTGTCCGCACTCATCACGTCATCCTTCCGTCTCGTCACGTCCCAGGTATGACGGGCGCGGGCGCGAAAACTCATCACCGGCGTCGGTCGCGGTGCTCTGCCGGCCCGCTCCGGCCGTTGCGCCGCGGTGGCACCATCGGTGCGGTGAACGTTCGTCGGCTGGCGGCCATCGACATGTACGGCAGCCGGGGCACCACCCGTCGACGCTGGATCATCCTGGCCGAGTTCCTCGTCGGCGTGGTCGTCATGGTGACGTGGGGTGTCTGGCTGCTGGCGTCGACGGACGGCCTCGGCACCCGAGCACTGGGCCTGTGGCTGACCGGCGCGGGCCTCAACTACGCCCCGCTGTCCGCGTCCGCGATCGCGCTGATGCGCCCCGGCGCCCTGGACGCCGAACTGGCCGGCGCGTCCATCGACGGGGAGTTGCGCCGGTACACAGTCCTTCAGCTCTGGGTGTTCATCCCGCTCTCGCTCGTCGTGCTCGCCATCCGCGACGTGCTCGCCGGGCGGCGGGCACGGGGGTGACGGCTGTCGCCCAGCCCTGACGAGCAGAGCGCACCTCCCGTCCCACCCCCCGTGGACCGGTGCCGTGCGATACGGTCAGTTCGTGGTTCCGGTGGAGGCGGTCGCGGCTTCGTACGCCCGGTGGATCACGCCTCCGCTGCCGTTGTACGGCAACGACCACGAACGGTCCGACTTCGCTCCCTGATCCGCGCTGGCAGTTGCCCGTGGGTCCGTTCGATTCCTTTCCTCGCGCCGGGAGCGATGTCTCATGTCTTCATCCGGTATCCGGGTGGTCCTGCGTGCCCCGCAGGTGCTCTGGGTTCTGCTCGCCGCCCAGGTGGGTCGGCTGCCGTCGGCCTCCGGGCCGCTCGCCCTCCTGCTGTTCGCGCGGGAGTCGTTCAGCCTGGCCGCGGCCGGGTTGCTCGTCGCCGCGTACACCGCCGGGGTGGCGGTGGGAACGCCCCTGCTCGCCCGAGCGGTGGACCGTTGGCGTCAGCCACCGGTGCTGGGCATCTCGGCGGTCATGTCCGGCGTCGGGTTCGGCTTCGTGGCCACCGGTGCCTTCGGCGCGACAGGTGCCGCCGTCGGTGCCGTGGTCGCCGGGCTCGGCGCTCCCCCGCTGGAGGCCTGCCTTCGCTCGCTGTGGCCGGATCTGCTGCCCCCGGCGGCGGTGCCGGCCGCGTACGCGCTGGATGTCGCCGTACAGGAGGTGATTTTCGTGGTGGGCCCGCTCACCACGCTCCTCGCGGTGGCGCTCGGCGGGCCGGTCGCCGGGTTGGTCGTGGCCGCGCTGCTCCAACTCGCCGGGACCGCCGCGTTCCTCCGCGCTCCCGCCGTGCGGGCCTGGCGCGGGGTTCCGGCGGCGCGGCACTGGGCCGGTCCGCTGCGGGTGCCCCGGTTCGCGGCGCTGCTGGCCGGGGTGGTCGGCGCGGGGATGGCGGTCGGCGGCATCACGGTGGCGATCACCGCCTACGCGGAGGAGGCCGGCGACCGGCACCTGGCCGGCTGGCTGCTCGCCGTGCAGGCAACCGGTGCCCTGATCGGCGGCCTGCTCTACACCCGGGCCCGGCCCGCCGGAGCGTGGCGGCTGCCGCTGCTCACCGCCGGGTTGACCCTCGGCTATGTGCCGCTGCTGCTGACACCGCGCCCCACCCTGATGGCGGTGTTGCTGGCGGTCAGCGGTCTGGCCCTACCGCCGACGCTGACCGCCATCTTCCTCCTGGTGGATCAGCTCGCGGCGCCGGGCACCGTGGCCGAGGCGTTCGCCTGGGTCGCCACCGCGTTCACCATCGGCAGTGCCGCCGGCTCGGCGGTCACCGGTCTGGTGGTGGCGAACAGCGTCCGTCACGGCCTGGCCCTCGCCCCCGTTGCCGCGCTGCTCAGCACCATCGTCATGGTGGCCGTCGCCAGAAACACGAACCGCCCGAATGTCGCCACCGCCGACCACCACGACCCGCACCTAAGGCCTGTTTCATAAGAACTGGCCGCCCTTATGAAACAGGCCTTAACGCAACAGCGCTGAGACCATCGTGATCAGAGGGTCACACTGACTCCGGCCGCCTTGCACGCGGCGCTGACGTCCTTGCCGGCCTTCAGGAAGGCCGGGTTGTCGGCAGCGGACCCCGGGTCGGCGGCCGCCGCGGCCTTGGCCGCCTCGGCGCCGAACGGCTTGAGGGCCGTGGCCACCTTGCTGTCTCCGCCGGCCGAGGCCAGGGCGGTAGCCTTCGTGCCCAACTCGGTCAGGATCTTCTTGAAGTCCGCCGCCGTCGGCTCACCAGCCGTGACGATCTTCAACAGCTCGGCCCTCATCTCGTCGCTGGCCTTCTTCACCGACGTGCAGAGTTCCTTGTCGCTCGTGGCGCCGGCCGCGGCTGGCGACGCCGGTGCGGCGGTCGGGGAGGCCGCCGCTGAGGTCGCGGCGGCGGACGTGCTGGCAGACGGCGTCGATCCGGCGTTCGTCGCCGGTTCCGCGTCACCGCAGGCGGTCAGCGCGGTGGCAGTGGCAAGGATCAACAGCACGGAAGCAATTCGAGAGTGATTCACGGACGCGGACACTAATCGACGGGTAAGACATGATCAATTCGCACGGGACGATTCCGGCTATCACCGCACTTCTGCGCGTGGCGCGCCACCCCACTACGCGCGGGCGGGCGCCTGCCGTCGGCGGCGCCGCTTGAGCAGCTCGCGGATGACGACTCGAAGCGCGCCCAGGGTGAGCGCCAGCCCGCCGGCCGCCGGCAGAAACTCCAGGCCGCCTCGGGTCACCCACAACCGGCCTTCCAGCGGGGCATCCGGCGAATAGATCACCTTGACCCTGTCACCGTCGCGGTCGAGGGAGCCGCTGGGGGTGACCCGGAAGCTGGTGGCGACCTGCCGTCCGTCGGCGATGGCGTACTGGAACTCGTACCACGTTCCCTTGCGCTTCTCGCTGCGGGCCGACGGATGGGAACCGGTAAGCGTGCCCGTCGTGGTCACCTCCCTCGGTGAGCCGCGGTCGTCCCAGATGAAGGTGACGCCGATACCGGTCGCCAGGATTCCGACCAGGACGACCGTCAGTGCGGCCCGCAGCGACGAGACGCCTGAGGTGTCCCCGCGAAAGTCAGACATGGCCGAGAGAATAGCCACGGGCCACAAGCGACTGGTGGGCCGGCGCGATATGAGATGGCCAGCCGGCCGCGGGTGGTCTACCGTGGCCCGCCGTGCTCTTCAACGATCAGATAATCGGACAGGCCCTGGACCGGATCGAGGCAGGGTACGTCTTTCCCGAGAAGGTCGCGGACATCGACGCCGCGATCCGGCGTCGTCTCGCGGCAGGCGAGTACGCCGACCTGGACGGGCCGGCGCTCTGCGCGACGGTGACCGCGCACCTCCAGCAGGTGTGCCCGGACAGGCATCTGCGGCTGCTGTGGGCAGACCAGCCGCAGTCGCTCGATCCGGCGGACGCCGACGGCGGGCGGGCCGCGTTCCTCACGCTGCTCCGGGCCGAGAACCAGGGCATCCGTCGGGTCGAGCACCTGGCCGGCAACGTCGGGCTCATCGACGTGCGGCGCATCGCGTACGCCGACGAGGGCGCCGCCGCGATCGGCGCGGCCATGCAACTGGTCGCCCTCAGCGCCGTGCTCATCCTGGACCTACGCGCCTGCTCCGGCGGAGCACCCGAGGGCGCCGCGATGTGGTGCAGCTACTTCTTCCCCGACGATCAGGTGCACCTCAACGACTTCTACGAACGGTCCACCGGCGCCACCCGCCAGTTCTGGACGACCGCGCACCTTCCCGCGCCGCGCTACCCGGACCGCCCGGTCTACGTACTCACCAGCGCGATGACGTTCTCCGGCGGCGAGGACGTGGCGTACACCCTGCAGGCGCACGGTCGGGCTGTCGTCGTCGGTGAGACGACACGTGGCGGCGCGCATCCGACGGCCCGCCATCCGGTCACCGAACACATCCTCGTGACCGTGCCGACCGCGCGGACCATCAACAGCGTCACCGGCACCAACTGGGAGGGTGTCGGCGTGCTCCCCGACGTGCCCGTCCCGGCAGAGCAGGCACTGGACACGGCGCTGAAGGCCATCTCGGCCCCATAGACAGATTGGCGCGGCGGCATCCGGTGACGCCGCCGCGCCTCACCCGGGCTGCTGGATGGTGCGCACGATCCGGGCGAAGCCCTCCTGGCCGTGGCCGGCGTCGACCTGGTGGCGGATGAGGCGTTGCACCATGGCGACCACGTCCGTGCTGATGCCCTGGTCCCGGCTGGCGGCGAGAATGTCGCCGAGATCGGAGAACTCCAGGCTCTGCTGCCCCGGCACGGTGTAGTCGCCGCCGTCGACGACCGTCGCGAACCTCGGGAAGGCACCGGTCATGGCGGACAGCCAGGGTGCGGCCAGCGCGGCGAACTCCGTGGCGCTCACGCCGGACGGCGCGACCATGGCGACGCCGTGGAGGAATCCGGCGAACATGACGTACATGCCGGCGAGCAGGGCCAGGTCGTACAGCGACGCCAGGCCGGGGTCCGCGCCGAAGTAGGTGCTGGTCCCCCATGTGTCGAGCAGCGGCCGGTACGTGTCGAACGCGGCGGCGGACCCGCTGTAGAGGATCGACGAGCCGGGCTGGCCGATCATGGCGGGGACGGCCATGATGCCACCGTCGAGGTACGTCACGCCGACATCGGCGGCCCACGCGGCCAGCTCGCGCGCCTGCTCCGGCGTCGTCGTCGTCACGTTGACCAGGGTCCGGCCGGCCAGGTCGCCGGCCAGCGGGTCGAGCACCTCGTGGACGGACGCGTGGTCCAGCAGGCAGACGACGACCAGTTGGCCGGCGCGGACCGCCTCGGCGGCCGTGCTGGCCGGGATCGCGCCCTGGGCGACGAGCGCGCTCGCCCTGTCGGCCGAGCGGTTCCAGACCGTTGGCGGGTGGCCGGCCCGCACCAGGGCAGCCGCCAGGGCGCTGCCCATCGCCCCCAGCCCGAGGACGCTCACCGGAAGGTCGTGCCGTGTGTCCATGCTTCTGATCCCCTCGTGATGTCGGTCGAGGAAATCCTTTCCGCTGCCGATAGGGTTGACCAGTACCGACAATGTAGTGCGGTACTTACCTTCTGGTAAGTCCACCCTGGAGGGCTGATGGCGGCGGCAGCGCGAAGCGGTCCGTATTTCTGCGGCATCGACGCGGCGATGGACGTCGTCAGCGGCAAGTGGAAGTCGCTGATCCTCTGGGAGCTGCACCACCACGGGGTTCGTCGGTTCGCCGAGCTGCGGCGGGGCCTTCCGGGCGTCAGCGAGAAGATGCTGATCCAGCATCTGCGCGAGATGGAGGAGGACGGGCTCGTGCACCGCGAGGTCTACCGCGAGGTGCCGCCGAAGGTCGAATACTCACTGACCGACGACGGGGTCTCCCTCAACGCCGCGCTGGCCCCGCTTGGCGCGTGGGGCACCGACCGCATCCGACGAATCGGCGCCGACAAGATCCCGATCAAACCCTAGCCACGAAAGCCCTGGTAGACCCGCCAACAGCCCCAGCCGATGGCGGCGAAGCAGGCGATCCGCACCGCGAGCAGAATCGGCAGGCCCCACCGGCCCTGATCGACGAGCCAGTCGCGCAGCCCCCAGAAGAGCGCGGTGAACACGACAGCGGCCACCACCACGACGACCAGGCCGGTCACCACCCGCACCCAGTGGCGGATCCGCACAGCCCGGGCAACGTCGCGGTCGCCGTCGCCCCCTGCCATGCCGGTCAGCCTAGGTCCGGCACACAACGTCCGCTCCCCCTCCCCGCATCGCTGACAATGAGGTCGAATCCCGTCAGCCTCACGATCACCCAGTGCCGGGCAGGTCGGTTGCGGGGCATGGATACGCTTCGTTGTCACGGGGTGACCGGTGCAGCAGCCAGTGACGAGGAGCAGCCGATGACACCTCGACCGTGTACGGACGGCACGATCCAGCACCTGTCCGTGGATCTCGACGACGAGGCCGGCGGGGACGGCGGCCAGACGGGTCTCACGCTGTGTTCGACTCCGCAGCGTCCGGTCTGGGGCAGTGACCAGTGGGCGATCGACATCGCCTACGAGATGCATCGCAGTGACAGTCGCGTGGACATCGCCGCGTTGCCGCCGTGCGTGGAGTGTGGGCGGGTGGCGCAGTTGCTGGCCGACCCGGACACGGCGCCGCCGCTACACCGGAGGACTCCCCGGCCGGAGGTCGCCTCCGGGTTCACCGGCGAGGAGATCCGCGGCATCCTGCGCACCGACATCGCCACCGGCGCCTCGCTCGGCCGGCGGGCCGCCGTACATCTGCTGACCTTCACCACGGTCCCGGACCAGCCGGGCTTCGGTGACCTCGTGCGGATCCTGGATCTGCCGTGGGACATGGGTGACACCGTGCGGATGGGGCAGGTCACCGACTGGGCGGCGGTGGTCGACTTCGCGGCGGCCGCCGACGTGCCGGACCGGGACCGGCAGTTGGTCGCCGTGGCCGCGAGCCTCGCCGGTGGGCCGCCGGTCGGCCTCGACGCCGCCGTCAGCTTCGTCGACGATCCCACCGCGGCCCGGCGGGTGATCGAGGCGATCGTGATCGCCACAGGTCACGGCGACCGGTGGCAGCTCACCGAGAGCCCGGCCCCGAGCGCCCACGCCTGACCGGGGGTCACCGGCAGCGTCGCGCCCACACCGAGCCTCAGCTGGGCGGCGACGGACACTCCAGGACCGCGATCGAGTTTCCGGCGAGCAACCCCAGGTGCGGGTGCCCGGAGAAGATCTGCACCGCCTCGTCGTGCGAGGCCGCTTCCACGATGGTGTACGCGGTCAGGGCGTCGGTGAAGTCCTCGACGCCCCGTGCCGTGACCAGCTTCTTCGCGTTCAGGGGAGCACCGGGGTCGACGATGGCCTTCTCGTTGGCCTGCGCCCAGGCCGCCCACGCGTGGCGAAACTCGGCCTGCCGCTGGTCGCTGAGGTCGACCCTGTCGGCCTCACCAGCCGCGCCGTTGAAGAGCGCAAAAAGGGCCTGTTTCACAAGGGCGGTCGAGCCGAGGCGGAGTCCGGGCGGCGATCCGGCAAGGCGCGGTTTCGTCCGGATACCGGTGTCGTATCCGGACGAAACCGCAACGC
>NZ_JBEZED010000020.1:0-148401 GCF_040648675.1 Micromonospora sp. NPDC049101
TGGCGGGTGACGACGGTGACCTCGTGGCCGGCGGCGGCGAGGGCGACGGAGAGGGCGTGCACGTGGCGGCCGAGGCCGCCGACGAGCACCGGCGGATATTCCCAGGACAGCATCAGCACCCGCAGCTGCCGGGCGGGGTGGATGTCGATCACGTGGGCGTCGGGTGACATGCGGCCCCCTTTGAGTTGTCCCCGGGCGCGCGCCGACCGACACCGGATTGATGTCGCCGTCGCGTCTGGATCGGGGCCAATCCTGCCGGGACCGAGATAACCGGCGGCGACACCACCGTTGCGGTCGTGTAAAGCGCTACTGGCCCTTCCGGCGCACCCGCAGCAGCTCGGCCACCGACCACGCCTGGAATGGGCAGCCGGTCGCGGCGTGCGGCGCGAGGCCGTCGGCCGTCTCGCTTACCGAGCCTAATCCATATTCGGTCAGATGAGACTCAATCCCAACGAATGTGTCATCGACTGACATCTTCCCCCGGCGGGCGGCGTCGATGTACGGGCCGAGCAGCCACGGCCACACCGTGCCCTGGTGGTAGCCCCCGTCCCGCTCGGCCGGGCCACCCCGGTGCCGGCCCACGAACTCGGTCGAATCCTCCGCGAGGCTGCGCGGCCCGAGCGGGGTGAGCAACCCGTCCGCGACGCGGCGCAGCGTCGCCTCCTCCGGCTCCAGCGGCGCGAACGGCAGAGACCAGGCCAGCAACTGGTTGGGACGCAGCGCGTCGTCGTCGTGCAGGGCGGCCCCACCCAGGGGGTACGCCGGAGCGGGCGCGTCCAGCACGTCGTGCAGCCAGCCGGTCGGTGCCGGGAACCGCTCCCGGAACGAGGCGGTCGCCTGCCCGTGCCGTCGCCACAGCTCGTCCGCGTCCTGCCCGGCCAGCTCGGTCAACTCCGCGAGCCCGGCCAGCCCGTTGATCCACAACGCGTTGACCTCGACCGGCTTGCCGGTACGCGGGGTGACCGGCACCCCGTACACGCGGGCATCCATCCAGGTCAGCGCGGTGCCGGCGGCACCCTGGCCGAGCAGCCCGTCGGCCGGGTCGACGGCGATCCCGTAGCGGGTGCCGGCCACGTGGGCGTCGATCACCGCACGCAGCGCGGGCAGCAACTCGTCGCCGAGATCGGTGTCACCGGTGACCGTGACGTGCCGGCTCACCGCGTGCAGGAACCACAAGGTGCCGTCGACGGTGTTGTACTCCACCCGGCCGGTGTCGGCCGTGTTGGCCAGCATCCCCTCGGACAGCGTCGCCGCGTACGACCGCAGCAGCGCCCGGCCCAGGTCGGCCCGACCGGTGCAGAGGAACAACCCCTCGTACGAGATCATCGTGTCCCGGGACCAGGCCCCGAACCAGGGGTAACCGGCGACCACGTCCACCGCCGCGTCGCCTGAGCGCACCACGAACGCGTCGGCGGCCAGCGCCAGGGTGGCCTCCACGTCGTCGGCCGGCTTCGCCGTCGCCACCACCTGCCGGTTGCGCCGCCGGGCCGTCGCCACGATCTCCTCCGCCGACGGTGGCTCCAGGTCGAGCGGATCGGCCCAGGCCCGCACCGACACCGTGTCGCCGGGGCGGTCCAACTCGCCGACGAAACGCCCCGCGTACCAGAGATCCTCGTCCGGGTGCAGGCCCCGGTTGGCCTCCTCGCGGTGGTGCACGCCCAGCCACCACTGCCCCTCCGGCGTCCAGCCCGGCCCGGCCAGTCGGTACGCGCCCTCGACCACCGCGCCGCCGGCCACCGACTCGACCTGCGGGGTCGGGCCGTCGGCTCGCCGCTCGCCGTGCGCGTCGCGCCACGTGCAGGCGGCGGACAGCTCCAGCCGGACGGGCCCGCCGGCGACCAGCCGGTGCACCACCGCCACACAGGAGCGGCCGGGCAGCATGGCCACCTCCCGTTCGATCACCACCGACCCGATCCGCCACCGCCACCGGGGCAGGCCGTCGACCAGGTCGAAGCGTTCCAACAGCTCGAAGCCGCGCGGATCCACGTCGCCGGAGGACCACTCGTGCGCGCCGAGCCGGACCCGCGCACCGGACGGCAGGGTGACCGCCGGATCGAGACTCACCAGTCCCACCTGGCGAGACGCCGGGGTTTCGCCGGGAACCACCAGCAGACCGTGGTAGCGGCGGGTCCGCAGCCCGGCGACGGTGCCCATCGCGTAGCCGCCGAGACCGTCCGGAACCAGCCACTCCCGGCTGGCCGCGCTGGTCAGATCGCCGCAGACCTGCGGGCCGAAGTGAATGTCAATCAACTTTCCTCCACCGGCGGCGGGGTGTAACACGCCACGACGAGAATGGCCGCTGTGGTCAAGTACCGCGGCGACGTCAAAGATATGCACGTGATCACTGACCGATCGTCCTCCGACGCCTCGCCACCCGACGCCGAGCGGCTCCGGCTCGCCCAGGCGGACTCGGGGGAGCAGGACTGGCGCGCATGGGGTCCCTATCTGTCCGAACGGGCGTGGGGGACGGTACGGGAGGACTACAGCGAGCACGGTACGGCCTGGGACTACTTCCCACATGACCACGCGCGGTCCAGAGCTTACCGGTGGAACGAAGACGGGATGGCGGGCGTCTGCGACGAACGACAGACCTTCGCGTTCGCCCTCGCACTGTGGAACGGCAAGGACCCGATCCTCAAGGAACGGATGTTCGGCCTCGGCGGCGACACCGGCAACCACGGCGAGGACGCGAAAGAGTACTGGTGGTATCTCGACTCGACTCCAACGCACTCCTGGATGCGCTGGCGCTACCACTACCCGCAGGCCGCCTTCCCGTACGACGAACTCGTCGCGGTGAACGCGTTGCGCGGCCGCGACGACACCGAGTACGAGCTTGTCGACACCGGCATCTTCGACGACGACAGGTACTGGGCGGTGACCGTCGACTACGCCAAGGCGTCCCCGACCGACCTGTGCATGGTCGTCACCGTGGCCAACCGGGGCGACCGGGCGGCGACCCTGCACGTGCTGCCCACCCTGTGGTTCCGCAACACGTGGGCGTGGGGCCTGCCCGGTGGTGACCGCATCCCGAAACTGACCGGCCAGGGCACCCGGCTCGTCGGCGAGCACCGGGTGCTCGGCCAACTGCTGCTGGAGGGTGACGGCGGCCCGGTGCCGCTGCTCTGCGACAACGACACCAACGCCGAACGGCTCTGGGGTCTGCCCGGCCGCTCGCCGTACCCCAAGGACGGCATCAACGACCACGTCGTCAACGGCGCGGCCACCGTCAACCCCGCGCGGGAGGGCACCAAGGGCGCGCTGCACTACGTGCTGGACGTGCCGGCCGGTGGGCAACGCCAGATCCGGCTGCGGCTGACCCGCACCGCGTCGCCGCCGGCCGCCGCGCCGCCACCCCCGGCCGACCTCAGCGAGGGCTTCGAGGCCGTGGTGTGGGCGCGGCGGGCCGAGGCGAACCGCTTCTTCGCCGGTGTCATCCCATCGGCCGCCACCGCCGACGAGGCGCTGGTGGCCCGGCAGGCCATCGCCGGGCTGATGTGGGGCAAGCAGTTCTACCACTTCGACGTCAAACGCTGGCTCGAGGGCGACCCGGGTTCGACACCGCCGGCCGGTCGTCGACACGGGCGCAACAGCGCCTGGTGGCACATGACCAGTTTCGACGTCATCTCCATGCCCGACCCGTGGGAATATCCCTGGTACGCGGCCTGGGACCTGGCCTTCCACTGCGTCAGCATCGCCCGGGTCGACCCGGGCTTCGCCAAGGAACAACTGCTGCTCCTGCTGCGCGAGTGGTACCTGCATCCCAACGGACAGATTCCGGCGTACGAGTGGGCGTTCGGCGACGTGAACCCGCCGGTGCACGCGTGGGCGGCGCTGAAGGTGTTCGAGATCGACGGGGGTCGGGACTACGAGTTCCTGGGCCGGGTGATGCACAAGCTGCTGCTCAACTTCACCTGGTGGGTCAACCGCAAGGACACCGGCGGCAACAACGTCTTCGAGGGCGGTTTCCTCGGGCTGGACAACGTCGGGCCGTTCGACAGGTCGGCGGCGCTGCCGGTGGCCGGTGTGCTGGAGCAGTCCGACGGCACCGGCTGGATGGCCATGTACGCGCTCAACCTGCTGGACATGGCCATCGTGCTCGCCGAGCATGACCGGACCTGGGTGGACACCGCCACCAAGTTCTTCGAGCACTTCCTCTACATCGCCGCCGCCGCGTACGAACAGGGGTTGTGGGACGACGAGGACGCGTTCTTCTACGACGTGCTGCGCCTCGTCGACGGCACGAAGGTGCCGTTGAAGGTCCGTTCCGTCGTCGGCCTGCTGCCGTTGGCCGCGACCACCCGGCTCACCGCGAAGACCCTGCACCGCCTACCGGAGTTGGGCGCGCGGTTGCGCTGGTTCCTCACCAACCGCCCGGAGTACGCGCAGGTGATCGGCACCCGCCGGCTGGGCCCGGACGGCCGGCAGCAGCGACTGCTGTCCATGGTCGGTCAGGAGCAGGTGGTCCGACTGCTCGCCCGGATGCTCGACCCCGACGAGTTTCTGTCCGACTTCGGCCTGCGTACGCTGTCTCGTGCGCACCTGGACAAGCCGTTCTCGGTCACCCTCGGCGGCCAGGAGTTCTCCGTCGGCTACGAGCCGGCCGAGTCGACGAGCGGCCTGTTCGGCGGCAACTCCAACTGGCGTGGTCCAATCTGGATGCCGACGAACTTCCTGCTGGTCAGCGCGCTGCGCGACTACGCGGCGTTCTTCGGCGACGACCTCCAGGTGGAGTACCCGACCCGCTCCGGGGTGAAGCGCTCGCTCGACGAGATCGCCGACGACCTCTCCGCCCGGCTGATCTCGCTCTTCACCCAGGACGACTGGGGTCGACGGCCGATCTACGGTGCCGCCCAAATGTTCCAGACCCACCCGGACTGGCGGGACCTGATCTCCTTCCCCGAGTACTTCCACGGTGACAACGGGGCCGGCCTGGGAGCCTGGCACCAGACCGGCTGGACAGCCCTGGTAGCCGACCTGATCCTCACCCTCCGCCGCTGACCACCATCCCCACGTCCGCCCGGCCCGCAAGATCTGCTCGCGCCGCGCACTCCCTTGGGGCGTGATCGGGGGAGAAATGTACCTAATGCCATAACTTGTCCTGTTTTTCATCGTTCAGTCGTTGACGGGTATCGACCGCCGAGCACGCCCGTCAGTCGATCTGAACGGGGGAAATTGGTGAGCTCTGTCCTGCGAAGAATCACTACCGCATCCACAGCGATGCTTGTCGTCGGCCTGGCGACCCTGGGGCTGGGGACGCCGGCCTGGGCGGCGCCGGGTGACGCGAGCGCGCGAGGCGTGGTCGTCGACCTGTCCGCGGTGGTGCTCGGCACGCCGGTGATCAGCGCCGACGCGACAGTAGGCACGGCCGCCGCCCCGCCCGCCGGTGGCACCGACACCGACAACCAGGCCATCTCGCTGCCCGGGTCGATCGGCGTGACCGCCAGCGGCAACGTCGAGGTGACCGCCACCCGGGCGGTGGCCTCCTCGTCGGCGTCCGCCCGCGTCACCGACTTCAACCTGGCCGCGCTCGGCGTCGAGGTGCTGGGCCTGACCGAGGCCACCGCTACCGCGACCTGCCCGCAGGTCGGTGCGACAGGCGCCGGCACCACGCTTGTCGGGCTGGAGCTCTTCGGCTCGGCGGTGACGCCGGAGCCGAACGGCCCTCCGGTCGTGGCAAGCGTGCCCGTGGTGGTGCCGGGGCTGGTGGGTGCGATCCTGAGCGCCTCGTTGACCCGGGTCGAGACGACGACCGCCGACGGTGCCGCCGCGGTCGCCGTGCGGGCCGCCCTCACCCTGTCGGGCCTGCTTCTCGGCGAACAGACGACCATCCCGATCGGGACCGTGATCGTGGCCGAGGCTACCTGCGCGCGTCCGCCGGCGGCGCCCACCGCCGCGACGATCACTCCGGACGAGGGCCCGCAGGCGGGCGGCCAGACCGTGACGATCACCGGTACGGGCTTCGTCCAGGGTGGCACCACCGTCACCATCGACGGCGTGCCGGCGACCGGCGTCACGGTCGCGCCGAACGGCACCTCCCTCACGGCGGTCACCCCGGCCGGCGCGATCGGCCCGGCATCGGTGGTGATCAGCACGGTGAACGGCACGGCACCGCCGCTGGGCTACACGTACCTGGCCGGTGGGGGTGTGGTCACCGGTCTCTCGCCCACCTCCGGGCCGACCATCGGTGGCACGACGGTGACGATCACCGGGACCGGCCTCACCGGCGCGACCGCCGTGACCTTCGGTGGCACACCGGGCACCAACCTCGTCGTCGGCCTGGGCGGCACGTCGCTGACCGTGGTCACACCGCCGGGGCCGGCCGGCCCGGTGGACGTCACAGTGCTCCTCCCGGGTGGGAACGCGGACGCGCCGGACGGCTTCACCTACGTGGCCGTCGCGCCGACCGCCGGGGCGATAGCGCCGAACCAGGGGCCGCAGGCGGGCGGCCAGACCGTGACGATCACCGGTACGGGCTTCGTCTCGGGGAGCACGACTGTCACGTTCGACGGTGCTCCGGCCACCGACGTCACTGTCGACCCGCAGGGCACGTCGTTGACGGCGGTCACGCCGCCCGGCGCCGTCGGCCCGGCGGTCGTGGTGGTGAGCACCGGCGGTGGTGCGTCCGCGCCGCTGGACTACTCGTACCTGGCCGCCGGCGGTAACCACACCGTGACGGGGCTGACCCCGACGACCGGGCCGACCGCGGGTGGCACCACGGTGACGATCACCGGGACCGGCCTCACCGGCGCAACGGGCGTGACCTTCGACGGGGTGCCCGGCACCGGGTTCACCGTCAACCCGGCCGGCACCACGATCACCGTGGTCACCCCGCCCGGCCTGCCCGGCCCGGTGGACGTGACAGTGCAGGTGCCCGGTGACGACGTCGTCAGGGCGGACGGCTTCACGTACCGGATCGCCCCACCGGTCGTCGACGCGCTGAGCCCGGCCGAGGGGCCGGCAGCCGGCGGTAGCACCGTGACGGTCCGTGGTTCCGGCTTCGTTCCCGGTCGGACCGTGGTCACCGTCTGCGGTCAGACCATCCCGGCGAGCGGGGTCACCGTGGCGTCGGGCGGGCGTTCGTTGACCTTCCGTACGCCGGCCTGCGCGGCCGGGAACACCACGGTCACGGTACGCACCGATGGTGGGGTCTCCAGTGGGCTCGTCTTCCGCTACCTGCCGCGGAGCCTGCCGGTGACCGGTGACGCGATCGCCGTACCGTTGGCGGTCGGCGCGCTGTTGGCTCTTGCCGGCATGGTCCTCGTGCTGGTGACCCGGCGCGGGCGGCCCGCCGACCGGATCGGCTGACCGGCGGTCCCGGTCGGGGCCCAGTTCGGGCCCCGACCGGGACGCGCAGCGCGAAGAGGCCGACCACCAGGTGTGCCGGCGGCGCGAGAGCGTGTGGATCGACGCGAATGTGTGTCTCGTTCACTATCGTGGACGTCCATGGGGGAGTCGGTCGAACCAGTAGGTGAGGTGCGTGTCCTCGGGCAGTCCCGGGCCTGGCCCACCATCGCGATTCCGGGTGCTTTCGTGGGCACCCTGGTCCTGGTCGGGGTGCTGTTCGATCGGGTCAGTTGGGCCGGGTTGTTGCTCGGCACCGCCTCGATCGTCCTCGCGTTCACCCGTTGGCGGAACGCCGTCCTCGCGGACGACATCGGGCTGCTGGTGCGCGGGCGCGCCGGCCTGCGGCGCTCGTACGCCTGGGCTGACATCGAGCGCATGGGCTGGGTGGACGCGGGGATGTGGAGGGGCATGTGGGGGAGCACGCTGACGGTCTATCCCCGAGGCGGTCCGTACGACGTGCCGGGGCCCAACTCGTCGGTCAACGTGGGAGGCATCTGGCGACCGGCGCACCGGCACCTCGCCGACCCGATGCCCGCGCTGCTCGAGACCCATGGCATCAAGACGCTGTCCGACGACTGAGGCTCTGGTCTCGCCCGGGTCAGCCGGTGAAGGGCTCGGGGCCGAGCCGGCCCCAGGCCACGAAGGCGGCCAGGGCGAGATAGGCAAGGTTCAGCACGACGAACCTCGCCTCGTCGTGCCGCAGGTGGGTGATGATCGCGCCGACCATCAGCAGGACCCAGCAGACGGCGGTCACCGCCACCAGCACCGGTGCGATGTCGAGCACGGCGGGCAGGATCAGGCCGACCGCGGCCAGGAGTTCGAGGACCCCGAGGGTCTTGACGAAGCCTACGCTGGCATCGTCGGTCCACCCACCGCCGTTGGCGGCGGCCAACTTCTCCTTGGGTACGAATGTCTTGGTGCTGCCGGCGGCCAGGGCGACTGCGGCAAGCAGTCCGGCCGCGATCCACAGAGCCAGGTTCATGAGGTTCCTCCGTCCGTTGCGGGTCGAACAGGAGACACCACCGGCCGACGCGCTGTGACAGGTCGGCGGGTGACGCGGCACACAGACGCCAGGTGTCACACGGGGCGGGGGACCGGTGTCTGGTGGGCGACGCGATCGAGAACGAGAAGACTGGAGCTGAGCACAGTGGTGAGTGGGGATGGCACCGCCGTCGACGCGTTCGTCACCCACCGAAACCTGCTCTTCACCGTCGCCTACGAGTTGCTCGGCTCGGCCGCTGACGCCGAGGACGTACTCCAGGAGACCTGGCTGCGGTGGGCGGACGCGGATCTCGCGACGGTGCGGGATCCGCGTGCGTACCTGGTCCGGATCACCACCCGCCAGGCGCTCAACCGGCTGCGCGCGGTCGGCCGGCGCAGGGAGTCCTACGTGGGCTCCTGGTTGCCCGAGCCGCTGCTGACCGCACCGGACGTCGCCGACGACGTGGAGTTCGCCGAGAGCGTCTCGATGGCGATGCTGCTGGTGCTGGAGACGCTCGCGCCGACCGAGCGGGCGGTGTTCGTGCTGCGCGAGGTCTTCGCGCTGGACTACGACGAGATCGCCGGAGCCGTGGACAAGAGTCCGGCGGCGGTCCGGCAGATCGCGCACCGGGCACGAGCGCATGTCGCCGCGCGCCGACCCCGCGGGGCGATTTCCCCGGCCGACTCCCGACGTGCGCTCGACGCGTTCCGGCGGGCCGTCGAGACGGGCGACGTGCAGGGGTTGCTCGACGTCCTCGCACCGGACGTGGTGTTCCTCGGCGATGGCGGCGGAATCAGACAGGCGGTGCTGCGGCCCGTCGCGGGGGCCGACCGGGTGGCCCGCCTGCTGGCCAGCACACCGGCCAGGGCCGCGGCCATGTCGCTGCGACCGGCCCAGGTCAACGGGCACCCGGCGCTGCTCTTCCATCTCGACGGCGGGATCGACACGGTCATCGCGCTGCGCTTCGACGAGGGCCTGATCACCGCGATCTACGCCGTGCGTAACCCCGAGAAGTTGTCGCACATGCGGCGCGAGGCCGGCCTGCGTCGTTGAGCCGGCAGCGTCGAAGGGGGCAACATGCCTGGCCGGCGGGCATCGCTGCCCCGCAGGGGCACTACAGCGGCATCGCTGCCCCGCGGTGGCACTACAGCGGCATCGCTGCCCCGCGGGGCACTACAGCGGAGGAGTGGGTGTCTCCGGTGGGCGCTGCCGTGAGCGGCGCGAGTCCGCGACCGCCACGCCGAGCAGCACCACGGCGGTGACGGCCCCCGCGCTCAGCGGATCGAGTCGCAGCGTCACCGGCACCAGCAGGCCGAGGGCCAGCAGGCCAGCGATCCGGGATCGGGACACCCGGGCGAACACCTGGTATTCGAGCGTCGCCCGGCCGACGAGGAAGAGCACCGGGCCGCCGAGGATGGCGATCAGCCACGCCGCCGGGAGATGCCCGCGGGGTTCGGTGATGAACAGTTCGAGGCCGACGCCGGTCAGGACGATTCCCGCGATCATGATGAGGTGGGCGGATGCCATGTCGGTGGCGAGCCGCGCGGCGTTGCGGGAGCGGCCGATGGCGGCGTCGAGCAGCCCTCCCGCGACGTGGAAGTAGATCCGCCAGAGCAGGACGGTGGTCGCCAGTGCCAGGACGAAGCCGGCCGTCTGGTCGGCGTGGAATTCGCTGCCGCTGAACGCCAGCCCGATGACGAAGATCGCCTCACCGATCGCGATGAGGAGGAACTGCTGGTATCGCTCGGCCAGGTGCCCGGCCGCGATTGCCTGGCCGCCGATCCGTTGCGCGCCGACGCGGGGGGTCGGCCAGCCGAGGAAGAGCCCGGTGTAGTCGATCAGCACGGCGGCGGTCCACAGTGGCCCACGGATCGTACCCTCGGCGGCCAGGCCACCGATGACCCAGAGCGGTGCGCTCAGACCGAACCAGAACAGGACCCGGAAGGTCTGCCGGGGATCGGGCCGGCCGTGCCCGGCGAGGTGGAAGTAGACCACCCGGCCGATCTGGAGGCTCACATAGGTGATGGCGAACAGGGAGGCACGCGCGCCGAAGCCGTCGGGCACCGCGACCGCCATCGTCATGGCGCCGACCGCCGTCAGCACGATGACGGTCTGGACGATCGACGCCTCCGGGTCCAGCCAACTTGTCGACCAGACCGTCAACGACCAGACCGCCCACAGTGCCAGGAACAGCAGCAGGGCCTGACCGAGGCCCGCGTACACGCCCCGCTGACCGTCGGTGAAGTCGCTGATCACCCGCGCCGAGATCCGGGTGAGGGCGAAGACGAAGACCAGGTCGAGGAAGAGTTCCAGAAACGTCGCCCGCTGCCGACTGGTCTCGCCACGCACCAGCCGTACGCCGCGCGGCTCGCTCATCCGTGCGCCACGGGTCGGTGCCGTCGAGCGACCACGTGCCCTCCCGTCGTGGTGATCCCCTCACCCAACGAGCGACGGTCCGCTCTGGCACCTGGGGGCGAGGGACCTGGTCCGCTGGCCTTACGGGTGTAAGCTTACGCGGTGACCACACCGAGAACGCGGGCTCGCAACAAGCGCGGCGAAGGCGCGCAGCTGCGCGAGGAGATCGTCAGCGCCGCCGGCAAGCTGCTCGACGGTGGTGATCCGCAGAGCGTGACGCTGCGGGCGGTGGCCCGGGAGGCCGGCATCTCGGCACCGTCGATCTACGCGCACTTCCCCGACCTGGACTCGATCCTGCTCGTGGTCTCCCAGCGCGCGTTCGCCGCCCTGGAGCAGGAGCTGACCCGGCCGGACGACGCGGATCCCGCCGCGCGTCTACGGGCGATCAGCGCGGCCTACCTGACCTTCGCCGAGCGGCAGCCCCACCGGTACGCCCTGATGTTCGGGGCGGTCTGGGACGCCAGCCAGGCCCGCGATCGTGCCCCGGCGCTGGCGGACGACCTTGCCGTGCTCGGCATGGGAGCCTTCGACGTCTTCCACCGCACGCTCACCGAGTGCGTCGCGAAGGGACTCTCGACGAGTGCGGATCCCTTCGCCGATGCGACGGCCCTCTGGGTCGGTCTGCACGGGTACGCGCAGCTCCAGGTGGCGACGCCGCTGTTCCCCTGGCCGCCGCACCTGTGGGATTCCCTCGTCGACCGGTTGGCGTTGCTGGCCTGAGTCGGCCCGCACAGTCGCCAATCCGTCACCAGGCGACTACGACAGGTGTCCGCCCTTACGCTCGACTGCGTGCCCGGACCTGCCGAGAAGGCCACCGAACAGGACCGGCGTGACCTCATCGTCACGGTCGCGCGAGAGCTGGCCGAGGCGGAGGGCTGGGCGGGGGTGAGCACCCGCCGGCTCGCCGAGCGGGCCGAGATCGACGTCGGTGACCTCTACCGGCACTTCGCAGATCTTGAGGCCCTCCTCGCCGCCGTCGCCGTCTGCGCCTTCGCCGACCTGGCCGCCGATCTGGCGGAGGCGCACGCGGAGGCCGCCGGCAGCCCCGAAGGGGCCTGGCCGGCGGTCGCGAGTGCGTACCTCGACTTCGCGTACACCAATCCGGAGGTCTATGACGCGATGCTCGCGCTGACCCCCGACCTGGCCCTCGGCGTCGATGGTGTGCCGGCCGCGCCGCGGGCGGTCTTCGCCGAGTTGCGCGCGGCCCTGACCCCGTTGGCCGAGGGCCGCGACCCGGACACCCTCGCCGAGGTGGGTTGGAGCCTGCTGCACGGCGTGGTGATGCTCACCCGGGGCGGTCGGCTCCGACCCGAGGGGCAGGAGGAGCGGGAGGCGTTGATCGCCCAACGGCTGCTGCGCTGGCCGTGACGAGCGGCGTGGTCAGTTGAGGGGCTCGCGGTCGTGGGGCCCCTTGTCGACGAACCGGAACGTGGTGCCCAGCGGCCTGTTACCCAACTCCTTGAGGATCAGACCGTTGCCGGCGAGGTGCTGAAGAAACCGGTTCTCACTGCGGATCGCGTACGTGCCGTTGCCCTGGGCGAGGATGGTGAACCGCTGGATCGGGTCGTCCACGTCGCAGATGGCGGCGTCGATGGTCAGCTCGGGCTCGATGTCCAGCGCGTTCACCGCCCAGCAGGACGGGTCGTCGTTGGCCGGGTGGTCGTCCTTCGTGCCGAAAGCCTTGATCACGTACCTGTCGTCGCCGATCGGCACCGGAACGAACAGGACGCGTCCGCCGGTGTCGCCGCCCTCCTCGAGTCGACCGCTGAGCTCCAGTGCGTCGCCGGACCCCTGCACCCGCAGCATCGTGATCTCGCGCTTGCCGGACAGCAGGGGGTCTGTCGCGATCGTCGGTGACGGCTTCCCCGCCGGGGGCGTCGGCGTGCCCGCCACGGCGCCCGACGGTGTCGGCGTGCCCGCCCCGGTGGTCGGCGCCTTGTCGGCGTCGGCCCCGCAGGCCACCAGCGCACCGGTGCACGCCAGCAGCGCCGCGCCGGCAACCCACTTAATCGTGATCACGTCGTGCTCCTCATGAGCTGTCCCGAACCTCGCGGCCGCCAGGAATCCATTCCGCACTCCAGACGAACGCCGGGCCGAGACGGTTCACGGAAAAGTCCGGAACCCAGCGTCGATCTCCCGCCTATCCTGTCCCTTCGACTGGGCGGCGACAGCACGGGGAGGGGACGGTATGACCGACGGCGAGGCGGCGCGACGGCAGGCGCAGGCGTTGATCTTCGATGCGGACGACACGTTGTGGGAGAACAACGTCGTCTTCGAGCAGGTGATCAACGATTTTCTGGAGTGGCTCGACCACCCCACACTGGACCGCACGGAGATCCGGCTGATCCTCGACGACATCGAGCGGGCCAACACGGTGGCCCACGGCTACGGCAGCAAGGTCTTCCTGCGCAGCCTGGCGGAGTGCCTGGAACGGCTGCGCGAACGACCGGCCACCGACTCCGAGCGGCAGGAGATCGAACGCCTGGCGGTCGCCCTGGTCGAGCACCAGGTGGAGCTGATGCCCGGGGTGGCCGACGCGCTCGACGAGCTGGCCGGCCGGCACGAGTTGCTGCTGCTCACCAAGGGCGACCAGGCGGACCAGCAGCGCAAACTGGACGCCTGCGGGCTGCTGCACCACTTCCGGGCCGCGCACATCGTCGCCGAGAAGGACGTCGAGACGTACCGGTGGTTGATCCGGGAACACCGCCTCGAACCGTCGCGCGCCTGGATGATCGGCAACTCCCCGAAGTCGGACATCCTGCCGGCACGCGCGGCCGGGCTGAACGCGGTCTTCATCCCGAACGAGAACACGTGGGTCCTGGAGAACGACGAACTGGACCCCACCGACGGCGGTGTGTTGCGCCTCGCCGCGTTCCGCGACCTGCTGCGGCACTTCTGAGCGTACCGACAGCGAACAGCGTCCGCGATCATGGTCGCGTTACGCCGACTTGCCTGATTTTTACCCTGAGGTCAGTCGCGCCGTCGCTCGCCCCGCGCGGCTTGTCCGCCCGGTTCGGACCGGCCTAGCCTGGGCCGGCGCTCGCGGCTCGGCGGGGTACGTGCCGTAAGCGCCGGCGTTCGGCGGTTGGCACCGTGGAGCTGAGTGCCGGAGCTGTCCGCTCCCATCATCCGGACGGCCGAGGGTCAGGGCAGGGTAGTTGCGGATCCGGCCCTGACCCGGCCACGGATCGACCGGACCCGGTGAGCGGGGCAGACCGTACGTCGGTTCGACTGTCAGGATGACCGGATGAAGCGCAGATCCCTCCTGCTCGGCACCGCCGCTGGTCTGGCGGCGCCGACCCTGCTCGCGTCGACGGCTCCCGCGCTCGGCGCGACCCGGCCGCCGCCGCCCGGGGGCACCACCCCACCGGTGCGCCGCAGCCCCCGGCCGACCACGCCGCGCCCCAACCTGGCCGCCCGGTTGACCACCCTGCCGCCGCAGACCCAACAGGTGATCGTGGTCGGCGCGACCAGCTACACCACCAACTACGCCACCCTTGAGGCGTACGCGTGGATCCGGGGTCGCTGGCGGCCGGCCTCGGCGGCGTTGCCCGCCCGCATCGGCTCCAAGGGGTTCACCGACAACCACGTGGAGGGCGTGCCGACGACCCCCACCGGTGTCTACTCGATCGGCCCCACCATGTACGGCATCGCCGCCAACCCGGGTGTGCGATACCCCTACCACCGGTTGGTCAGCGGTGACTGGTGGAACGAGAACCCGTCGTCCCCGCGCTACAACACCTTCCAGCAGAGCGCGACCGACCCGGGTGGGGCCAGCGAGGCGCTGTGGCAGGAGATCCCGTCGTACACGCACTTCGCGGTGATCACCTACAACATGCCACCGAACGTGCCGACCCCGATCCCCAACGCGGGCAGCGGCATCTTCCTGCACGAGTTCCGGCTCAGCGCCGGCAACGCCACGGCCGGCTGCGTCTCGCTCGCCCACGACCACCTGGTCGGCGTGCTCAACTGGCTGGACCCGGCCCTCTCGCCGCGCATCGTGCTCAGCCCGTACGCCCAGCTCGACCGGTACTGATCAGGGGTCTGCCCTCAGGAGGCCCCGCCGCGGACGATCGACACCGCCACCCGGCAGAACTCGTCCATGTCCGGGTTGAACCCGGCCGCGATGTCGGGATGCAACCCGGAGCGGGTCTCCTCCAACAGCCGCTGGCAGACCTGCTCGACCGGTTCGCCACCGTAGTGGGCGCGGACCCGGTCGGTGGCAGCCTGAAGCGCCGAGGTCAGTTGCTCCTCCAGCGGGCCGCGCAGCTTCTGCTGCACAGGGTCGAGCCCGCGTGGGTCGAGCGTGACATGTGGCTCCGACATCGGTGCTCCCTTCGTCGGCGTCCGCGATACCCCACCGCGGCCGTCGGTCAAACCCCGTCCGGTACGGCGGCGACCCGTACCTGGTAAGAAAATTCCTCCGCCGGCTCCTCGTGGTACGACAGGCGGCGGATCTGCCGGTCGTCGTCGTAGAGGGCGACGTCCACCAGCACCCCGAGGTGGCTGAGGCCGATCGACGTCACCCGCCTCTTGTCCTGCAACACGGCGCAGACGCCGCCGAGCAGGGTGCTGGCGTCGGCCGTCCGGTGCCCGGGCGGGCACCGCAGGACCAGATCCACCTCGATCGGCCCGCGCAACGGCGTCCAGCCGGTGTGCTGAGCCGCCGTGAGAGCGGACTGGAGCAGGGCGCGGACCCTCGTCGCCTGCCGGTGCCCGGCCGCGAAGATGGACAACGCTTCGGTCTTGACCGGTGGCAGGCCGCTCACCTCGAACGTCAGGGCGAGAGCGCGGGTGTCCTGCACGACGGCACCTCCTCGTTGGGACGATCCTGCCGAACCGGGGGAGCGGCGGTGGGACGTTCCCGCGATTACCAACCGATCGGGCAGGCATGGGGTCGGCCGGAGGCGTGTCGACGGCGGCGGCGAGCGCGCTGGCTGCGGCGTTACGAAAACGCTAGTCGATGCCGCCCGCGCCCGGTAGTCGGCCGGTCATCCGATGGGGCGCGGCGGAAAGGCGCAGAACTCGTTGCCCTCCGGGTCGGCCAGCACCCACCAGCGGGCCTGTGCGTGGGGCTCGCGCAGCAGTGTCGCGCCCGCGTCGACAAGCGCCGTGGGCTCCGGGTCGGCCAGGTCGACGTCCCAGTGCAGCCGGTTCTTGACCGTCTTGGGCTCGGGCACCCCGACGAAGACCCAGTAGGCCCAGGGGAACCCGGTCGCGCCGGTGACCCAGGCGTGGTTCGGCTCGTCCTCGACGGTGCCGCCGACCACACCGGCCCACCAGGTCGCCTGGGCGACCGGGTCGGCCGAGTCGACGACCAGCTCGAACGGGCCCGGCGCGGTGCCCTCGCGAGCCGGGAAGGCGCAGAACTCGTTGCCCTCCGGGTCGACGAGCACCCACCAGGTGGCCTCGCCGGCCGGCTCGCGAACCAGCCGTGCGCCGGCCGCGAGCAACGCCGCCGGGTCCGCGTCGGCCAACCGCAGATCCAGGTGTACGCGGGTCTTGCCCAGCCGTGGTTCGGGAACCTTGTTCACCCAGATCGACTCGGCGTCCGAGCGTGCCGAGCGGGGGTCCACCCGGGTGTCGTCCTCGCCGGCGTCGGCCACGTCACCGTCGAGCACCCGGGCCCAGAACCCGCCCAGGGCGACTGCGTCGGTGGCGTCCAGACAGAGATCCTTGAAGCGCGCGATCGTCATTCCAGCATTGTTGGCCCGCATCGCCGCTGGGTCAGGTGGATTTTGGACAGCTCCCGTCCGGGCAGGACGGAAACTGTCCAATTTCCCAGGCCCGGGTGACCGAGCCTGCGTTCAGTGCTGCTTGGCGTACGCGACGAAGGCCTTCCAGGCCGTCGGGTCGACGTGCAGGGTGCCGCCGTCGCGGTCCTTCGTGTCACGCACCAGCACCACGCTCGGCAGGTTGTCGGCGACCTCCACGCAGGACCCGCCGTTGCCGCCGGACCTGGTCGACTTGCGCCACTGTGGGGTCAGCATGTCCATGACTTCGCCACTTCCTTGATCAGCTCGGTTGACTGCCGGCGGGGGAGCGCCTCGTTCCGCACGATCTCCCACGTCTTCGCCAGCTTAGCGACCTCGGTCGGCGCATCGACGAACTGCGCGTTGAGTTGGTTGTCGGCGTGAGCCACCCGCTCACCGTCGGGCATCTCGGCAATGATGAACTGCCCGGCCATCCCCAGATACATTCCCGCATCCACCGGCACGATGTGCACCTGGATGTGCTCCGCCGTCGCCAACTGCGCCAGGTGCTCGCACTGCTCGACCATAAGCCCCGGCTGGTCGAGCACCGGCCGGCGCAGCACCGCCTCGTCCAGGACGGCGATGAGCTGCGGCGGGCGTGACCGTTGCAGGATCGCCTGCCGCTCCAGCCGGGAGGCGACGATCCGGTCCACGTCCTCGGCGTCGAACCGACCACCGGCCAGCGTGGCCCGCGCGTACCGCTCGGTCTGGAGCAGACCCGGCACGTACGCCAACTCGAACCAGCGCAGCGTGGTCGCCTCCCGCTCGAACTCGATCCACTCGCGCAGCCAGGCCGGCTCGGCGTCGAGCCGGGCCAGCTTCTCCACCATGCGTTGGAAGCGTCCCTCGGTCGGGTGGTGGGTGTCGATGGCCCGCGTGTACTCCTTCGTGGGGGCTCGTCCGCCGGTCTCCACCGAGCTGACGTGCGAGCCGGAATAGCCGATGCCCCTGCCGAAGTCGTCCTGACTGAGCCCGAGCCCCGCGCGGAACAGACGCAGCTCCTCCAACACGTAATCGGTGACGTTGCCCATCGAATCCCCAATCCCTGCCCAAGCTGAACCGGCGTGTCCTTCGTGGCTGCTCGACCGGGCCCTTGACCTGCACGGATGTCGCGAGCACGTATCGACCGTAGTCGGGTCATCGCAAACTGTCACCAGTGGCGGGCTCGCTGGTGGCCGGGGATGGCGGCGGCGGGCTCTGCCCGGGCCGCTCCCGTCACCCCCTTGCGGGAGCGGCCCCTTCCCGCCGCCGAGGAGGTCGATGTGCTGAGCCCGACAGATCACCACCACATCGCGGGGTGGCGGTGATGGTGGTCCGGCCGCCCGTCCCGCACGTCGCCATGCGTCCGCTGTGGCGGTGCCGTAGCTGCGGCAGCGAATGGCCCTGTCAGCCGGCGAAGCTCACCCTGCTGTCGGAGTACCGGACCAACAGGACCGCGCTGCTCATCTACCTCGGCACTCTCATGACCGAGGCGACGGCCCAGCTCACCCAACTCCACCCGGACCACCCGCCGGCCCGGATGACCGAGCGCTTCCTCTCCTGGGCGAGAGCCCGGGGCTGACGTCGCTCTGGGCTGGCCGTGGGTCATCCCGGGAAGTTGCCGCCGGACCTGGTCGACTTCCGCCATTGAGAGGTCAGCATGTCCATGACGTCGCCACTTCCTTGATCAGCTCGGTCGGCTGCCGGCGGGCGCAGGACCTCTTCGGGTAGATCTTGGACATTTTCCGTTTTGCCCGAACGGAAAATGTCCAAGATCTCCGTTTTCGAGGTTGATCGTCTTTGGTCGGCACTGCTCACCCAGCTCCACCCGCTGCCCAGGATGGCCGAGCGGGTTCTCTCCCGGCCGAGAGCCCGGGGCTGATGCTCGGCCCGCCGTCGGTCATCCCGGGAAGTGGATCAGCGGCACCCCGTCGGTGTAGCCGGGGCCCTCACTTGTCAGTACCGCGGAGTCATGGGTCAGGCCCGCCACAGCGGCGGCGGCCAGGTCGAAGCGGTGGGTCCTGCGCTGCCAGAAGGTCAGCTCCGGCAGATCTTCCGCCCGCTCGGGCAGCAGCGCGCAGGAGGTCAGGGCCAGCAACTTGTGCAGCAGCGCCAGATCCTTGCCGGTCGCGATGGTCAACGCTTCGGTCGCTGCCACCACCGGCACCCCGAACCGCACCCCGTCCTCGATCACCTCGTGGACGGGCTCGCCCACGTGCACCGTCCGGAGGACGGCGTAGCCGAGCAGAGCCGACCGGTCCAGGATCAGCCGGACAGATGGCGTCATCTCCGAGGTCATGCGGCGTCGGCGGCGGGAGCGTCGTCGTCGCCGTTCATCTCGGCCGCCATCGCGGCGCGGATCTTGGCGCGCTCGGCCTCGAACCGCTCCGGGGACCACTCGGCGTCCACGCCCAGGCGGCGAGCCCGCGCCTCTGCCACACCCTGCTCGGTGACGTGGATGCCGGCGGTGAGCAACAACTCCCTGTGCTGCTCCACCCGTCGGCGACGGCGCACCGACTCGGTGACGTAGGCACTGGCCATGCGGTTGCCCTGGCTCTCCAGGATCTGACTCACGTCCGGAGGAACGGAGATCGTGAAGCGGCGCTGAGGCTCTGTCATACGCAGAGCTTACACCTGTCATACTCCAGGGCGGGTGTTGCTCGTACCGTCAGGCGGGTTTGACCGTGGTGGCGTGCGAGGTGTCGGAGGCGGGCCGGCCCTCGCGCAGTGACAGGCGACGCGCCAACATCGTGGCACCCGCGAGCGCGGCCAGGACCATGGCGATCTCCGCGACCACCACTGCCGGTGCCGTGCTGTAGTCGGTGGCCCAGGCGAAGCCGACGGTGATCGGCGTGACGACGATGCCGGCCGCCGGCACGAGGACGTATCCCGGCGCTTGATCGACTCGGCTTTCTGAAAGGCGCGGTTTCCCTGGCGCGGTGACAGCGCGACTTTCAGGAAGCCGAGTCGATCACGATCGGGGCATCGACGTGCGGCGTCGCACGTCCTGCGCCTCGGCCTGCCGGCGTGGGGTGACGGCGGCGGCGCGCGGCGCAGACCTCGGTTGTGACAGCCAGGTTTCGCGACTTCGCGGGTGGGGCAGAGTAGCCGCACAGAGCATCCGGACCGTGGCGTTTTCGCAGCTCGTCGGCTCGGAGATGACTCGCCGTGCGCCGGGGCACGGATGCCCTCCCCGGTTTTCCGCCGAAGAGAGGGGGAGGGCGATGACGGACCCCGAAACGGCACGACACCGACGCCGACCGATTGTGCGGCTGGGCGCGGCGGCCGCCGCGTTGGCGCTTGTCGCACCGCTCGCCGCGTGCGGCGCGGGCGACGATGGCGGCCCACCGACGATCAACCTGTACTACCCGCCCGAGCAGAACCTCAAGAAGGTCGTCGACGACTGCAACGCGCAGGCCCAGGGGCGGTACGAGATCGCCTACCAGGTGCTGCCCCGGCAGGCCGACGACCAGCGGGTGCAGATGGTGCGCCGGCTGGCCGCCGAGGACAGCGGAATGGACCTGCTGGGGCTGGACGTGACCTGGACCCAGGAGTTCGCCAGCGCCGACTGGATCCGCGAGTGGACCGGCCAGGACAAGGCCGAGGTCGAGCAGGGCACCCTCGCCGGGCCGCTGGACACCGCCCGCTATCAGGGCAAGTTGTACGCCGCACCGAAGAACACGAACGTCCAACTGCTCTGGTACCGCAAGGATCTGGTGCCGCAGCCGCCGACCACCTGGGACCAGATGATCAGCGCGGCCCAGCAACTCAAGGACCAGGGCAAGCCGTACCAGGTGCTCACCATGGGCGCCCAGTACGAGGGTCTGGTCGTCCTCTACAACACCCTGGCCGAGAGCGCCGGCGGAAAGATCCTCAACGACGACGGCACGAAGGCCGTGATGGACGACGGCACGGTCCGGGCGCTGGAGCAACTGAAGAAGTTCGCCACGTCGGGCGTGACCTCGCCGTCGTTCAGCAACGCCACCGAGGACCCGGTCCGGCTGGAGTTCCAGTCCGGCTCGGGCGCGTTCCAGGTGAACTGGCCGTTCGTCTACCCGGCCCTGCAGGAAGCCAACCCGGAGCTGGCCAAGCAGGTCGGCTGGGCCCGGATTCCCGGCATCGACGAGGGCACCCCGAGCAAGGTCACCATCGGCGGGGTCAACCTCGCGATCAGCTCCTACTCCAAGCACCCGGAGCTGTCCTTCGAGGCGGCCCGGTGCATCCGCAACCCCGAGCACCAGAAGTTCTCCGCCATCAACGACGGCGTGCCACCCACCATCGAGGCGGTCTTCGAGGACCCGGAGATGACCGAGGCGTACCCGATGAAGGACACCATCCTGGAAGAGCTGAAGGAGCCGGCGACCCGTCCCCTGACGCCGGCGTACCAGAGCATCTCCACCGTGATGTCGGCGATCCTGTCGCCGCCGTCGGCGATCCGTCCCCAGCAGACCGCCGACGAGCTGCGCGGCGCCATCGCCGACGCCCTCCAGTCGAAGGGGGTGCTGCCGTGAGCGCGAGGAGTGAGCCGGTTTTGCGAGCCCCGCAGTCGCGAGAAGAGGTGACACCGTGACTCGGCCCGCCACCACCGAGACCCCGGAGAAGACCGACGACCAGCGCGCCGCCGTGCCCACCCAACGTGGTGGTCGCCGTAAGCCGCCACTGAGCGCGAACAAGAAATCCGAACGCAGGTTGGGCTGGCTGCTCTGCGCACCCGCCGCGCTGGTCATGATCCTGGTGACCGCGTACCCGATCATCTATTCGGTCTGGTTGTCGTTGCAGCGCTACGACCTGCGCTTTCCCGACCAGCGCGAGTTCATCGGGCTGGACAACTACGTCACCGTGCTCAGCAACGAGTTCTGGTGGACCGCGTTCGGGGTCACCGCGCTGATCACGGTGGTCACCGTGGCCGTCGAGTTGGTGCTCGGCATGGGCCTGGCGATCATCATGCACCGCACGCTTGTCGGGCGGGGCATCGTGCGCACCTCGGCGCTCATCCCGTACGGGATCGTCACCGTGGTCGCGGCGTTCTCCTGGCGGTACGCCTGGACGCCCGGCACCGGCTACCTGGCCGATCTGTTCAGTGACGGCGCGCCCCTCACCGAGCGGGCCAGCTCACTGGCGATCATCATGCTCGCGGAGATCTGGAAGACCACGCCGTTCATGGCGCTGCTGCTGATGGCCGGGCTGGCGCTGGTGCCGGAGGACCTGCTCAAGGCGGCCTCCACCGACGGTGCCACCGCCTGGCAGAAGTTCACCAAGGTGATGCTGCCGGTGATGAAGCCGGCGATCCTGGTCGCCCTGCTGTTCCGCACCCTGGACGCGTTCCGCGTCTTCGACAACATCTTCGTGCTGACCGCCGGTGGCAACGAGACGTCGTCGGTGTCGATGCTCGCCTACAACAACCTGATCCGGGGCCTCAACCTCGGCATCGGCTCGACGATGTCGGTGCTGATCTTCATCACGGTGGCGATCATCGCGTTCATCTTCGTGAAGCTGTTCGGCACCGCTGCCCCCGGCAGCGACGACGGGGAGAGGCGCTGACATGGCTGTCGAAACCACCACCCGGGCCAAGCTGCGCTGGGGTCTGCTGGACGTCGTCGTGGTCGTCTTCGCGCTCGTCCCGGTGCTGTGGATCGCGTCGCTGTCGTTCAAGACGCCGGCCACCCTCACCGACGGGAAGTTCATCCCTCGGGAGTGGACCCTCGACAACTACAAGACGATCTTCGACACCGACCAGTTCGTCCGGGCACTCGCCAACTCCATCGGCATCGCCCTGATCGCCACGCTGATCGCCGTGGTGCTCGGCGCGATGGCCGCGTACGCGATCAGCCGGCTGGACTTCCCCGGCAAGAAGGTGCTGGTCGGCGTCTCCCTGCTGATCGCGATGTTTCCACAGGTGTCACTGGTGTCGCCGCTGTTCGAGATCGAGCGGACGATCGGCATCTTCGACACCTGGCTCGGGCTGATCGTTCCGTACATCACCTTCGCTCTGCCGCTGGCGATCTACACGTTGTCGGCGTTCTTCAAGCAGATCCCGTGGGACCTGGAGAAGGCCGCCAAGATGGACGGCGCGACCCAGGCCCAGGCGTTCCGCCGGGTGATCGCGCCACTGGCCGCGCCCGGGTTGTTCACCACGGCGATCCTGGTGTTCATCTTCTGCTGGAACGACTTCCTGTTCGCCATCTCGCTGACCTCCACCGAGCGGTCCCGCACGGTGCCGGCCGCGCTGTCGTTCTTCACCGGCGCGTCGCAGTTCGAGGACCCCACCGGGGCGATCTGCGCAGCCGCCGTGGTGATCACCGTACCGATCATCCTGTTCGTCCTCTTCTTCCAGCGCCGCATCGTGTCCGGCCTGACCTCCGGCGCAGTCAAGGGATAGGTGGGTAGTCATGGCTGACATCGTGCTCGACAAGGTGAGCAAGAGTTTCCCGGACGGGACCGTCGCCGTGCAGGACGTCGACCTGGAGATCGCCGACGGCGAGTTCGTGATCCTGGTCGGCCCCTCGGGCTGCGGCAAGTCCACCACCCTCAACATGATCGCCGGCCTGGAGGACATCAGCTCCGGCGAGCTGCGCATCGGTGGCCAGCGGGTCAACGACAAGGCCCCCCGGGACCGGGACATCGCGATGGTGTTCCAGTCGTACGCCCTCTACCCGAACATGACCGTGCGGGAGAACATGGCGTTCCCGCTGCGCCTGGCGAAGCTGGACAAGGAGACCATCAACCAGAAGGTCGACGAGGCGGCCAAGGTGCTGGAGTTGACCGCACTGCTGGACCGTAAGCCGGCCAACCTGTCCGGCGGGCAGCGCCAGCGGGTGGCGATGGGCCGGGCGATCGTCCGCCAGCCCAAGGCGTTCCTGATGGACGAGCCGCTGTCCAACCTCGACGCCAAGCTGCGGGTGCAGATGCGGACGGTGGTGTCGCGGTTGCAGAAGCAGCTCGGCACGACCACCGTCTACGTCACCCACGACCAGACCGAGGCGATGACCCTCGGCGACCGGGTGGTGATCATGCGCGGGGGTGCGGTGCAGCAGGTCGGTCCTCCGCAGGAGCTGTACGACCACCCGCGCAACCTCTTCGTGGCCGGCTTCATCGGCTCGCCGTCGATGAACTTCCTGCACGCCGCCGTGCAGGAGGGCGGGCTGCACACCGCGTTGGGTGACGTGCCGCTCGGCGACCGGATCCGCCGCGAGTTGGAGGCGGCCGACGCGCCCCGCGAGCTGATCCTCGGCATCCGCCCCGAGCACTTCGAGGACGCCGAACTTGTCGACGACGACACCCGCCGCCGGGGCATGGAGTTCGAGGCGCCTGTCGACATCGTCGAGTCGATGGGCTCGGACAAGTACGTCTACTTCACCGTGGAGGGCGAGAAGGCCACCGCCGCCGAGCTGGAGGAGTTGGCCGCCGACGCCGGTGCCGCCGACTTCGCCGGTGGCGGCGGCAACCTGGTGACCCGCCTGTCCGCGGAGTCGCCGGTCGCCGAGGGGCAGTCGCGCCGGGTCTGGTTCAACCTGGAGAAGATCCACCTGTTCGACCCGGCCACCGGCCGCAACCTGACCCTGCGCGAGGGGCGGGCGGCCGGCGCGCTGGCCGACTGACAGTGGCCTTGACGCGCCCGGCGCGTCAGCGCGTCCCCGCGTGCGACCGCATCCGGCGTGAAGATCGTGCTCGATCGTTGTGGTAGTGGTGTCGGTCGCGCGGGATGCCGCTACAAAAAGGACAACGCCGTTGCGTTAGGCGGAACGGCTGTTCGCCAACCAGCACTTGCCTCGCCGATCATGGAGTTGTGGTGGGTAACAGAACGCCCGTAAAACCCCCAAAGTCGGCACCACAACTCCATGATCGCCAAGCCGGGCCCAACCCGCTCCCCGATCGGGCACTCCCTGTCCCGGGTTGACCCGCCGGCCCCGTCCGTGTCCTGCGCCGCGCCGCCGGTCGTGGCAAGGTGGTCGGAGGTCGCATCGTGAGGCGGGGGGCGGGATGGACCGACGACTGACTGCGCTGGCCAAGGCGCACGGGGTGTCCACCTGGTATGAGGACTGGCGGCACCGCCGCGTCGAGGTCGCACCGGAGACCGTGGTGGGCGTGCTCGGCCTGCTCGGCGTGGACGCCACCAGCCCGGCGGCCATCGCCGACGCGCTCGCCGCCGCCCGTGCGGTCGACCGCGGCACGCTGCCGGAGACTGTCGTGCTCACCCACGGCGCAACCCGGGCACTGCCCGGCCCCGGGGTGGTGACCCTGGAAGACGGTGGCCGCCGCGCGGTCGACGGCGAGCTGCCGGTGGACCTGCCGCTGGGCTGGCACCGGCTGGCCTGTGCCGGCCGAGACGTGACAGTGGTGGTGGTGCCCCGCCGGCTGCCCGTGCCGCCGCGCACCTGGGGCTGGATGCTCCAGCTCTACGCGCTCACCTCGGACCGCTCCTGGGGCATGGGCGACCTTGGCGACCTCGCCGAGTTCACCGAGTGGGCCGGTGCCACCGGTGCCGGGCTGGTGCTGCTCAACCCGCTGCACGCGGTCGGGCCCGCGCACCCGGTGGCCGCATCACCGTATTCGCCCGCCAGCCGACGCTTCGTCAACCCGCTCTACCTGCGGGTCAGCGACACCGCGGCGTACCGGGCGGCGGATCCGGCGACCCGCACAGTGGTCGACGCCCTGCGCCCCGACCGTGGTGACCTGATCGACTACGACGAGGTGTGGACCACCAAACGGCACGCCCTGGAGTTGCTGCACCCGTACGCCCAGCCGGTCGACCTCGCCGCGGACCCGGCGCTGGCGAGCTTCGCCACCTGGTGCGCCCTGGCCGAGCGGTACGGCAACGACTGGCGGGCCTGGCCGGCGGAGCTGCACCACCCCGACGCCCCGGCGGTCGCCGACCAACGCCGCCAGCTCGCCGACCGGGTGGCCTTCCACGCCTGGCTGCAACACCTGTGCGACGAACAACTCGACGCCGTCACGGCGGCGGCCCGCGCGGCCGGGATGCCGGTCGGCGTCGTGCACGACCTGGCCGTCGGCATCGACCCGGGCGGCGCGGACGGGTGGCAGCTCGCCGACGTGCTGGCCCAGGGCGTGCGGGTCGGTGCCCCACCCGACGACTTCAACCAGCTCGGCCAGGACTGGGGGCTCGCCACGTGGCGCCCGGATCGGCTCGCCGCCACCGGGTACGCGGCGTACCGGGACATGTTGCGCCGAACCCTGCGGCACGCGGGCGGCCTACGGGTCGACCACGTCGCCGGCCTGTGGCGGCTGTGGTGGGTGCCGCCGGGCGCCGGGGCCGCCGAGGGCACCTACGTCCGCTACGACGCCGAGGCGATGCTCGGCATCCTCGCCCTGGAGGCGCACCGTGCCGGCGCCGTGGTGGTCGGCGAGGATCTGGGTACGGTCCAACCGGCGGTGACCCGGGGGCTGCGCGGGCGCAACATGCTCGGCTCGACGGTGCTGTGGTTCGCGCGCGACGGCGAGGGTGACTTCGTCCCGCCGGCCCGGTGGCCGCGCAACGCCCTCGCCACGATCTCCACCCACGACCTGCCGACCGCACCGGGCTTCCTGATCGGCGAGCACGTGCGGGTCCGCGACGACTTGAAGCTGCTCGACACCGACGCGGCGGTGGAGCGGGCCCGCGCCGTCGCGGACCGGGAGCGCCTACTCACGATGTTGCGGGCCGAGCGCCTGCTGCCCGACCCGGCCGCGCCGACCAGCCCGGCCGCACCGGCGTTGTCCGCGCCGCCCGACCCGGCCGCGCCGCTCGACCTGGCTGCGTCAACCGACCCGGCCGCGGCGCCCGACCCCGCCACGCTGTCCGCGCCAACCAACCGGGCCGCGCCGGCCGCGCCCTCCGATCCGGCGCGGAGCAAGCTGGCCGCGACGGCGGACGACGGCGAGGTGGTGGTGGCGATGCACGCCGCGCTCGGGGCAAGCCCGGCCCGGCTGCTCGGCGTCTCCCTCTACGACGTGCTGGGCGAGGTGCGCCAGCCCAACCTGCCGGGCACTGTCGACGAATACCCGAACTGGCGGTTGCCGTTGCCGGCCACCGTGGCGCAGATCCGCACCGACCCGCGGGTGGCCCGGGTCGTCGACCTGCTCACCACGGCACGCCCCCGATCGGGTGACGGGCGACCGGCGCGCCCACCATCGGGTGACGCACAAGCGGCGCGCCCACCCGAGGACTGACGCTCGACCAGGCCAGCCCGGGCCGGACCAAGGCCAGCCCATCACTGACGAGCGCGCTCAGGTCAGCCAGTCGAAGCGAGGAGGCAGCCCGAGAAAGTCGGCGTAGCGCTCAAGCGCCTGCTCGACACGGGCCCGCTCGACGGTCGCCGTCGGTGTCAGCGGTTGGATCGTGATGGTGACCGCGGCCCGGCCAACCTTGCGCTTCCACACGCCCACCACCCGGCCGGCACGGACCACGGTGGCCTGGAAGATGCCGTTGTTGCCCGGCACCACGGCCGCCTGGTGCGCCGGGTCGAGCATGAGTGCGCGGTCGCGGTAGCCCAGCAGATACTCGTCGAAGCCGGGCAGCGCCACCACGTCGTCCAGCGAGGTGCGCGGTGCGTCGGCCAGCGCCGCGTCGATGTGCATCGGCTCGCCGTCGACCCGGACCGTGCTCAGCACGTCGTCGGCGGCGGCCAGCCCGCGTCGGGCGTCGGTCAGGGTGAGGCCGCTCCAGCCGGCGAACTCGCGGGCGGTGACCGGCCCGTGCCCGCGTACGTAGCGGTGGGCGAGCAGGGTCAGCGCCTCGTCCCGCTCCAGCTTGCGGGCGTCGGGCGCCCACTCGTCGAGCAGGGCGAAGGTCTGGTCGGTGCCGACGTTCGGTGCCACACAGGTCACCCCGCGCACACTCGCATACCAGAGCAGGTGGTAACCGCGTTGCCCGTCGGTGGCCAGCCCGGCCGCGCGCAGCGTCGCCAGGCACTGGGCCCGGGTGAGCCGGCCGCCACCGGCCAACGCGGCGCCGAGGACGTCGACCGCCCGGTCGGCGTCGGCGTCCGTCAGCCCGAGCTGCACCCGACGCGTCGCCGCGCCGGCAAGTGAGCGAACGCCGGTCAGCTCCAGCATCCAGCGGGCGTCGGCGGGTGGGACGAGGTGCACGGTGCCCCGCATCGGCCAGGTGCGCAGGGCCTCGCGCCGTTCCAACGCCGCCTGCACGTCTCCGATGGTCCGCCCGGGCAGCCGCGCGCCCAGTGACCACAGGCCGCTGGCCAGGTCCTGTGCCTGCATCGCGCCGAACCACTCGACCACCTCGGCGACGCCGGCGGGTCGGGTGCTCGGGTGCGGGCGCAGCAGGAGGCTTGTCATCCGCAGGGCCAGCGCGTCGGCCGCGCTGAGGTCGGCAGGCATCGGGGGGGTCCCTTCCCAGGCTGGACGGACAGCCTAGAGCCCCTGGCTGGACAGCCAGCCTAGAACCGACCACCGACACGTCCGCGACGGGAGGCGTAAGGGCTGTCGTCGGGGGAAAGCGGCTCGCGCAAGTGCGCGCACCGCGCGTACGGAAGGGACTCTCATGACTGCCGCAAGCGAGCCGGTGCGGGGCGCCGGCGCACCAGCCGGATCCCGGAGCCATCGAGGGGACGTCCGCGCCAAGACGAGCGCCGCCGCCACCTTCGCCCTGGTGTTCGGAGTGGCCGGGTTCTTCAGCGTGTTGACGGCGATCCTCGCCTGGTTGGGGCTGGTGCTCGGCATCATCGGGATCATCCTCGGCATCGTCGGCCTCAAGATGGCACGCCGACCCGGGGTCACCGGGCGTGGCGTGTCGATCGGCGGCCTGGTGCTGAGCATCCTGGCCGTGCTGATCGGCCTCGGACTGGCCGCGGGCATCTCCACGTTCGTCAACAACGAGAACGCGGTGGACCGGCTCCAGACCCAGGTCGACAAGCTGCGCGACAAGCTCGACTGACGCGGGCGGGGAGTCGGCGGCACACCTGCCAGCCCCGGCCCCGGACCCCAGTAGGGTGGGCGGCGTGCTCCGCCAGGTCACCGCGATCCGTTACGTCACCCCGCTGCGCGAGGGTGGGTCGCTGCCGGGCGTGGTGGAGGCCGACGACCTGGGCACGTACGTGGCGAAGTTCCGGGGCGCCGGCCAGGGGCCCAAGGCGCTGATCGCCGAGGTGATCTGCGGCGAGTTGGCCCGCCGGTTGGAGCTGCGGGTGCCCCCGCTGGTCGTGCTCGACATCGACCCGGTCATCGGGCGGGCCGAGCCCGACCAGGAGGTGCAGGAGCTGCTGCGCAACAGCGGCGGCGCCAACCTGGGGATGGACTTCCTGCCCGGGGCGCTGGGCTTCGACCCGTTGGCGCACCCCGTCGACCCGGTGCTGGCGTCCCGGGTGCTGTGGTTCGACGCGTACGTGGAGAACGTCGACCGGAGTTGGCGCAACCCCAACCTGCTGGTCTGGCACCGGGAGTTGTGGCTGATCGACCACGGCGCGTCGCTGTACTTCCACCACAACTGGCCGCGCGCCGAGAGGGCCGTGCACCGCGCCTACCGAGCCGAGGACCACGTGCTGGCGCCGTTCGCCTCCCGGCTGGCCGACGCCGACGCCGAGCTGGCGCCCCGGGTCACCCCGGAGTTGCTCACCGAGGTGTTGGCCCTGGTGCCGGCGGAGTGGCTGACCGCCGCCGACTTCGAGACGGCCGACGCCGCCCGCGCCGCGTACCTGGAACACCTGTCCCGCCGGGTCGCCCGCACCGCCGACTGGCTGCCGCAGGGGAGCGCGGCATGAGGCAACCCTTCGAGTACGCGCTGATCCGGCTGGTGCCCCGCATCGAGCGCGGCGAACAGATCAACGTCGGGGTGTTGCTCTACTGCCAACAGCGTGACTTCCTGGCCGCGCGTACACATCTGGACGCCGACCGGGTCCGCGCCCTGGCGCCCGACGTCGATCTGCCGGCGGTGGCCGCGGTGCTCTCCTCCTGGGACCGGACCTGCTCCGGCGACGGGCCGGCGACCCGGATGCGGCTCGGTGAGCGGTTCCACTGGCTGGCCGCTCCGCGCAGCACGATGATCCAGACCGGTCCGGTGCACACCGGGCTCACCGCCGATCCGGCGGCCGAGCTGGACCGGTTGATGGCGGCCCTGGTTCGCTGAGCGGAGCCGGCCGGCGGCGGTGCTCAGCCGGGCCGGTCCCCTGATCGCGCTACGCCAGCGCCGTTGGTGGCGGAGCGCGATCCCCCGTTCAGGTGCTCGGTGCGGGGCGGCGGCTGGTTACCACCGGCACCGGTGACATCAGGATCGCGGTCCGTACGCGTCGGGGGACCGAAACAGTCGGGAAGTTGCGGAAAACTTGAGCCGGACGGACCGAAACGGGCCCGTGCGCCCTGCCGTTAGAGGTCGTCCCCACCGGGTAGTCGCGGGAGCTGACCCGAGACGAGAAGGGGAACATCTGATGGCTGCCCAGACCAAGGTAGCGGTGATCTACTACAGCGCCACCAGCATCACGTACCAGATGGCGCAGGCCGTCTGCGAGGCCGCCGGAGATGCCGGCGCGGACGTGCGGCTGCGCAAGGTGCGCGAGCTGGCGCCGGACGAGGCGATCCGCTCCAACTCCGGCTGGCAGGCGCACCACCTGGAGACCCAGGACGTGCCCGAGGCGATGGTCGACGACCTGGCCTGGGCCGACGTGGTGATCATGGGTGCGCCGACCCGGTACGGCATGATCGCGGCCCAGCTGAAGCAGTTCATCGACACCACCGGCCCGCTCTGGGCGCAGGGCGCGCTGGCCAACAAGGTCTACGCCGCCTTCACCTCGACGGCGACCGCGCACGGCGGGCAGGAGACCACCCTGACCTCGCTGTTCAACGTCTTCTACCACTGGGGCGGGGTGGTGGTCGCTCCCGGTTACACCGACACCAGCCAGTTCATCGCCGGCAACCCGTACGGCGCCTCGCACACGAGCAACAACGGGGAGATCGCCCCGGACGCCGTGGCGCTGGGGGCCTGCGCGCTCACCGCACGACGCGCCGTGCTGCTGGGAGCCGCGCTGAAGGCGGGCATGGCCGGCTGACGGCGGAAGCGACCGGTGGCACGGGCGGGGGCTCTCGGCCCGTCCACGCCACCGGTCGCCATTCAGCCCTACCCAGCGGCGGGACGGCCAGGGTCTGTGTCAAAGCCCCTGGCCGGCCTGCGGCGGGCCCAGCTCGACCGAGGACTTTGACACAGACCCTATGCGCGCCCGCCCGTGGTGGACAGCTCGTCAGCGCGCGGTGCCGGCAGCAGGTCACCCAGCAATTCGGTGAGCACCGCGAGCCCGTCCGGGCTGAGCACCGACTCCGGGTGGAACTGCACCCCGGCGAAGCCCCGCCCGCGCAGGGCGTGCACGGCGCCGTCGCCCGGGTCCCGGGCCAGCTCCACCGGCCCGTACGCGGTGACCAGCCGGTCGGCCTCCGCACGGGCGGTGAAGGTGGAGTAGAACCCGACCCGGCGGGTCCGCCCGAACAGCGACACCTCCCGCTGCAACCCCTGGTAGGGCGCCTCCCGACGATGCAGCGCCAGCCCCAGCATCCCGGCCAGCACCTGATGGCCCAGGCAGACCGCGAGGGTGGGACGGCCGGTCGCCAGCAGCTCGGCCAGCAACCCCCGCAGCGCCGCCATCTTCGGCTCGGCCGGGCTGCCCGGGTCGCCCGGCCCAGGGCCGACCACCACCAGGTCGTACCCGTCGACGGGGCCGCTCGCGTGCCACGGCCGCAGGTTCACCGCGAGGCCCAGCGCGCCCAGTTGGTGGGCCAGCATCCCGGTGAAGGTGTCCTCGGCGTCCACGATCAACACGCGGCGGCCGACCAGACCGGGCAACCCGGGTGCGTCCGGTGCCCGCTGGTCCAGCCAGAACCGCGCCAGCGGCGCGTTGCGCGCGGCCAGCGCGTCGCGTACCTCCGGGTCGTCGGCCAGCCGCGCGACCGGGCCGCCGTCGCCGGCGGGCGCCGCCGGCCCGAGGCCCAGCGCGGCCAGCACACCGGCGGCCTTGGCGTGGGTCTCCGCCACCTCGCCGTCCGCCGTGGAGTGCCGGACCAGGGTGGCGCCCACCGGCACCCGCAGGTGGCCGGTGGGGGAGATCTCGGCGGTACGGATCAGGATCGGCGCGTCCAGCGTCTGCCGCCCGGCCTCGTCGTGGCCGAGCAGGGCGAGCACACCGGCGTAGTAGCTGCGGCCGCGGCCCTCGTGTCGGGCGATCACCCGGCAGGCGTTCTCCATCGGGCTGCCGGTCACGGTCGGGGCGAACATCGTCTCGCGCAGCACCTCCCGCACGTCGCGGGTGCCCCGCCCGGCGAGCAGGTACTCGGTGTGCGCCAGGTGCGACATCTCCTTCAGGTGCGGGCCGATCACCTGGCCGCCGTGCTCGGCGACGGTGGCCATCATCTTCAGTTCCTCGTCGAGCACCATGTACAACTCCTCGACCTCTTTCGGATCGGCGAGGAAGCGCAGCAGCGCCGCCCGGTCCGGGGTGTCACCGGAGCGTCGGAAGGTGCCGCTGATCGGGTTCATCATGACCAGCCCGTCGTCGACGCTCACGTGCCGCTCCGGGCTGGCACCGACGAGCGTCCGGGTGCCGGTGTGCACGACGAACGTCCAGTACGCGCCGCGCTCGGCGACCAGCAGCCGGCGCAGCGCGGCCAGCGCGGCCACCAGCGGTCGGCCCTGCACGGTGGCGTGCAGGGTGCGGTGGATGACGAAGTTCGCGCCCGCACCGCGGCCGATCTCCTCGGCGAGCACCCGCCGCACGGTCTCGGCGTACTCCTCGTCGGTGACGTCGAAGGCGGCGTCGGTGGTGCGGACCGGCTCGTCGGGCAGCGCGGCGAGGGCGTCGGCCAGCGCGATCCGCCGATGCTCGCGGATCTGGAGGCACTCCAGCGGGGCACCGTCGTCGACGCAGGCGAAGCCGCGCTCGGTGATCTGGCGGTACGGCACCAGGGCCAACGTCCGCACTCCCGGCATGCCCGGCGGCAGCGGGATGTCGGCGAGACGGTCGACGGTGCCGACGGTGCCGGTGAACAACTCCAGCTCGTCGGCGTCGTCGCGGCGCGCCAGCGCGAAGGGGCCCGGGTCGGCGCCGCTGGTCACGGCGGCGATCAGGTCGGTCAGGTGGGTCATCAGAGTCTCCGTGGGGCCGGGCGCCGCCGTTCGGGGCGGCCATCCGGGCCGGGAGAACCGGCGGCCGCCTCGATGGCGGCCGCGTGGATGAAGCTACGCGCGGAAGGTGGCCGCCGGGTTGGCGGGCCACCAGCAGGTCAGATGCGCGAGCATGTGATCCACCCTACGCGCCCGACGCCCGGCTGACACCGGGTAACTTGACCGTCGATGAACATTCTCGCGCTCGATCTGGGCACCTCCTCGGTACGCGGGCTGGTGCTGGACGGCGACAGCCGTCCGCTGCCCGGCGCCCTGGCCCGGCGCAAGGTCGACCTCGCCATCGGCGACGACGGCACCGGCACGCTGTCCGGTCCCGGCTACCTCGCCTGCCTGATCGAATGCCTCGACGAGTTGGCCGACGCGGGGCACCTGCACGACGTCGACCTGGTGGCGGTGTCCGCCCAGTGGCACTCGGTGCTCCCGCTCGACCGCGACGGCACCCCGATCGGCCCGGTGGTCACCTGGCTGGACACCCGGCCCGCGCCGGTCGGCGGTACGGCCGGACCGTCCGACCCGGACGGCTTCCACCAGCGCACCGGCTGCTGGTGGCACCGCTCGTACTGGTCGATGCGGTTGCCCTGGCTGCGCGAGCAGTCCGGCACGACGATCGCCCGGTTCGTCGGCCTACCCGAGTACGTGCTGGGCGAGCTGCTCGGCGACGCGCCCATGTCGGTGTCCCAGGCCTCCGGGACCGGTCTGCTCGACCTGCGTACCCTGCGCTGGGACGAGGAGGCGTTGACGCTGGCCGGGGCGCGACCAGCCGACCTGCCGGCCCTCGGCGAGCTGGACTGGCACGGCCGGCTCCGGGCCGAGCTGGCCCACCGGTGGCCGCAGTTGGCGCAGGCGCGGTGGGCGCCGCCGGTGGGCGACGGTGGGGCCTCGAACGTCGGCTCGGGCTGCGTCGACCCGAGCCGGGCCGCGGTCACCGTGGGCACCTCGGCGGCCGTACGGCTGATGCAGCGGATCCCGGCCGGCGAACCGATGCCCCGGCTCCCCGAACGACTCTGGCGTTACCGGGTCGACCACGACCATGTGGTCACCGGCGCGGCGTACTCCAGTGGGGGCAACCTGTTCGCCTGGGCGAACCGGGAGCTGCGGTTGCCCCAGGGCGCCGAGCTGGACGCGGCACTGGCGCTGGTGCCGGCGGGTGGTGGCCGACCCACCGACCCCCGCTTCGGTGGCGACCGGCCGCCCGGCCTGGCGCCCGCCGGCAGCGGGCAGCTCCGCGGCCTCAGCTTCAGCACCACCTCGGTGGACATCCTGGCCGGGCTGATGCAGGGGCTCTGTGAGCTGGTCGCCGAGGATCTCGCGGTGCTGGAGTCCACAGTCGACAAACCGGTGGGTGTGGTGCTGGGCGGGGGTGCGGTGGCGGCCTCGGTGTGGTGGCGGCAGGCGTTCGCGACCGCGCTGGCACCGCGACCGGTGTCGCACCAACGCAACCCGGAGATCGGTGCCACCGGCGCGGCACTCGTGGCGTTGGGTCGGTTCGGTGACGCGATCGAGCTCGCCGACATCGGCCGGACGGACGAGCTGGTCTTACCGACCACGGCAGGAGGTTCGCACCCGCAGTATCCTTCCTGAACCTCGCGTCGCCCGGGCCGTTGACACTGGTCGCGAGCCTGGTTGGATGGACCGCGCTCCCCGGACCGCGGTGGACGCGGTAGGACCGAGGAGGCAGGGTGGCGGCAGGTCCCGACCCGGCGAACGGCGCGGTGTCGAGCCATCGCCGGCGTCGCTTCGACGTCCGAGTTGTCCCGCATCGACGCCGGTCACCGTTCCGGCTGCGGGACTGGCGGATGAGCACGAAGCTCGCGACGGTGCTGATCGTGCCGTCGCTGGCGTTCCTGGTGCTCGCCGGTGTGCAGACCAGCGCGTTGGTCGGGCGGACGACGGCGTTGAACGACTTCTCCCGCCAGGTCGGCATCGGCCGGCAGATCACCGCCGTGGTGCACCAGCTTCAGCAGGAGCGCGACCGCTCGGCGGGGGAGCTGGGTGAGCTGCGCCGGGGCGGCGACCGGGAAACCGCGGTGAACAACCTGCGGCCGTTGCAGGCGGCGGCCGACCGGGCCATCGACAACCTGCGGCGGGCCGCCGCGCCCCTCGCGGACGCCGACGCGTCCTGGCGGGTCGCCTACTCCGAGGCGTTGGAGGCGTACGACCAGGTCGACGACATCCGGCCGGCGATCCCGCCCGCGGTGCTCAGCAGCGACACGATCCTGAGCAACTACTTCCGGGCGATCGGCGCGATGCTCGACCTGCTCGCCGAGCCGACCCCCGGCCAGGGCCAGCCCGAGCTGAACGACGCGGTCCTGCGCTACGTGCAGCTCGCCCGGGTCAAGGAGCTCTCCTCCCAGGTCCGGGCCCGGCTCTACGCCGCCGGCCGCACCGGTGGGTACGGCACCGAGGACCGGGTGCTCCTCGCGGACCTGCGCGCCCAACAGCTCACCGCGCTCAGCGCGTTCCGGGTGGCCGCGACCAACGACCAGATCCGCCGCTACGACGAGACCACGGTGACCCCGGGGTTCCTGGTCGCCACGCAGCTGGAGGAACGCAGTCTGCCAGCCGGCGACGCGGCGCCCGAGGTGCTGCCGTCGGAGCAGTGGTGGTCGGCCAGCCAGCAGCGCCAGGACCTGCTGCGCCAGCTTGAGGCGGGGGTGCTGGACGACGCCGTGCGGCAGGCCGACGACGCCAGTAACGGTCAGCTCCGGACCACCCTGCTGGTCGTCGGTGGAGTCGTCGCGGTCCTGCTGGCAGCCCTGCTGATCTCGCTGCTCGTCGGGCGGTCGGTGGCGCGTTCGATGCGGTTGCTGCGCAGTCAGGCGCTGCGGATCGCGCAGGTCGAGCTGCCGGACGCCCTGGGCCGCCTGAAGACCGTCGGCGGGGGGGTGCCCACCATCGAGGTCGCGCCGGCGGTGGTCCGCTCGCTCGACGAGATCGGTGAGCTGGCCGAGGCGTTCGTGGCGGTGCACCGCAGCGCGGTCACCGTCGCCGTCGAGCAGGCGCTCATGCGCCGCAACGTCAACGCGATGTTCGTCAACCTGGCCCGCCGCAGCCAGGTGCTCGTGGAGCGCCAACTGGAGCTGCTGGACGACCTGGAGCGTGAGGAGGGCGACCCGGACCAGTTGGAGAACCTGTTCAAGCTCGATCACCTGGCCGCCCGGATGCGCCGTAACGACGAGAGTCTGCTGGTGCTCGCCGGCACCGATTCCACCCGGCGGTGGAACCGGCCGGTCGGCCTCGGTGCGATGCTGCTGGCCGCCGCCGCGGAGATCGAGCAGTACCAGCGGGTCCGCATCGAGTCGGTGGCCGACGTGTACGTGGTCGGGCACGCCGTCGGCGAGCTGGTGCACCTGGCGGCCGAGCTGCTGGAGAACGCGACGGCCTTCTCCCGCCCGGACACCCCCGTGGTGGTGACCGCCCGGGTCGAGGCCACGACCGCGCTGATCGAGATAGTCGACCACGGTCTGGGCATGAGCCCGACCGCGCTGGCCGAGGCGAACGCGGTGCTTTCCAGCCCTCCGGCCGCGGATGTCGCGGCGGTGGAGCGGATGGGCCTGTTCGTGGTCAGCCACCTGGCCGCCCGGCTGGGCGTGACCGTGCGCCTCGACGGTGGTCAGGACGGTCTGGTCGCCCGGCTGGTGCTGCCCGCGGGGCTGCTGGCTCCGGCGGGCGCGGTGGAGTTGGATCCACCCGCGTCGGCCCGGATGCTGGCGGCGAACGCCGCTCGGGGCGGGGCCGCGCAGCCCGCGGGTGCCTGGGAGACCGGTGCCCCGGCGGCGGGCTTCGACACCAGGGACCTGCCGGTGGCCGGTCGTCCGCCGGGGGTCGCCGTGCCGCGTCAGGCCCGTCCGGTGCCGGTGCGCGCGGAGGATGTGCTGGCCCCGGCCGCCACCTCCGGCGACGGTGGGGGCTGGTGGTCGCGGCAGGGTCCGTCCGCGCCGGCGGTACCCACGGTGGCGGTGCCGCCGGCCGTCCCGGTGACCGGCGGCACGAACGAACGCGGGCTGCCGGTGCGGGTGCCGATGGCGCAGTTGAGCGCGGTCACCCGTACGGCACAACCCACCTCGGCGCCGAAACGCGTCGACCCGGACCCGGAAGCGGTCGGCGGCATGCTCTCTCGGCTCTACAGCGGGGTGCGGCGTGCCGAGGCCGAGGACACCACCGAGATACCCGTGCCACCGTCCGGGGGGTACGACGAAGGAGGACGACGACAGTGACGACGTTGAGCCAGGAGGCGCGTGACCTGAGCTGGCTGGTGAGCGCGTTCGCGGAGCGGGTGCCGGGCGTGGCGCACGCGGTGGTGGTCTCCTCGGACGGGCTGCTGGTGGCGATCTCCGATCACCTGCCCCGCGACAACGCGGACAAACTCGCGGCGGTCACCTCCGGCCTGATGAGCATCACGGCGGGCGCGGCCTCGATGTTCGACGGCGATATCGTCAAGCAGACGGTGGTCGAGATGGGTCGCGGCTACTTCCTGGTGATGCAGATCCGCGACGGTTCGATCCTGGCCACGCTGGCCGCCGGAGACGCCGACATCGGCGTGGTGGGATACGAGATGGCCCGGCTGGCCAAGCAGGCGGGGGAGATGCTCACTCCGGCGCTGCGAGCGGAGTTGCAGCAGGCCCTGCCCCGCTGACCGGCCCCGGCCGGGACCCGGACGGTCACCGGCTCACCCGAGCCGAGCCGTCCGGGCCCGGCAATCCCCGGGTGGCGGCCCGCTCAGAAGCCGCCGTCGGTGATGACGGAGCGGTACCAGGTGGCGCTGCTCTTGAGCACCCGCCGCTGGGTGGGGTAGTCCACGTAGACGAGGCCCCAGCGCTGGTCGTAACCCGCGTCCCACTCGAAGTTGTCCAGCAGCGACCAGACGTGGAAGCTCTCCAGCGGCACCCCGTCGGCGATGGCCCGGTGCACGGCGGTGAGGTGGTCGCGCAGGAAGTTGATCCGACCGGTGTCGTGGACGGTGTCGTCCGGGGCCAGCGTGTCCGCCGTGGGCAGGCCGTTCTCGGTGATGGTCAGGGGGATCGGGCCGTAGTCGCGGGTGACCCGGGTCAGCAGGTCGTACATCCCCTCGGGGTAGATCTGCTGCCACTCGGCCTCGGTGGTCGCCCAGCGTCGCACGGTGCCGCCGTCGGCGGTGACGTAGATGGGTGTGTAGTACTGAACGGCCAACAGGTCGATCGGCGCCGAGATGGTCGCCAGGTCGCCGTCGCGGATGCCCTGGACCATCCGGCTCTGCGGGCCCAGGTCGGCCAGCAGGTCCTCCGGGTAGTCGCCCCGGAGCAGGGAGTCGAGGTAGAGGCGGTTCTCGTAGCCGTCGTAGAGGCGGGCGGCAGCGGCGGCCTGCGGGGAGTCGTCGGCGGGGTAGCAGGGGTGCAGGTTGAGCGCGGGGCCGATCCGGCTGCCGCTGCCGGTGGCCCGCAGCGCGCCGACGGCGAGCCCGTGCGCGAGTTGCAGGTGGTGGGCGACCAGGTAGGCGGCGTCCGGATCCTGCCGGCCGGGGGCGTGGTGGCCGGTGAGGTAGCCGTTCTGCACCACGGTCTTGGGTTCGTTGATGGTGAGCCACGCCGGCACCCGGTCACCGAGGGCGCGGAAGACCACGTCGGCGTAGTCGGCGAAGCGGTGGGCGGTGTCGCGCGACTCCCAGCCGCCGGAGTCCTGTAGGGCCTGGGGGAGGTCCCAGTGGAACAGGGTGGCCATCGGGGTGATCCCACGGTCGTGCAGGCCGTCGATGAGTCGGCGGTAGAAGTCGAGCCCGCGCTGGTTGGGGGCACCGGTGCCGTCGGGCTGGATGCGGGGCCAGGAGATGGAGAAGCGGTAGCTGCGCAATCCGAGGTCGCGCATGAGGTCGAGGTCCTCGGTGTAGCGGTGGTAGTGGTCGGCGGCCACGTCGCCGGTGTCGCCGTTGCGGGTGCTGCCCGGGACACGGCTGAAGGTGTCCCAGACGGACTCACCACGCCCGTCCTCCTTGGCGGCGCCCTCGATCTGGTACGCCGAGGTGGCCGCGCCCCAGCCGAAGTTGGCGGGGAAGCGCAGCGGGCCGGCGGGCCCGGTAGGTATCGACATGGATTCTCCTCGTGGATACGGGGCCACCGCCGGGGATTCGGGAGCGCTCCCAGGATAGGCCAGGGGCGGCCAACCCGGGTCAGCTGGCCGTCATGGCGGCCGGCGATGGCGGGTCGAGGCGGTTGGGGGCCCCAGACAGCGAACAAGGCCGCCGGGCGGCGCGGCGCGCCTGTCCCGTCGGCCTCTTTTCCCATCGTGTACGGGGGTTTAGTGTGGGGACGGGGGAGGGCAACCCCCGTCCCCACCGTAACTGCACACACACGGGCGGAATTTGGGTCCTGCCGTGCGTGTCGCGCGGGAGCCGGGCCACGCGAGTGGCTCTGGTTCCACCTCCCTCCGTAAGGCGGGATGATGGCTGACGACGGCGTCCGGGCTGGCCCGTCGTCGGCCCTCGGGATGGTTCGCCGGGCTCGTCAGGACGACCCCAGCGATCTTCTTTTTGGAACCTTGTCGATGGAAGCGCTCCCATCGACCGATGTTGCGACTGTAACGCCCGTCACCGCTTTGTGAAAGACCCAAAACGAGATCGAAACAACGGGCTGAACGAGCGACGTCTGCGCTTGTTGTGGGAGCGCTTCCATGGCACACTGTCGATTCAACGCGACAGGAGCCACATCGCGTCAGCGCGGGTTCACCGAGGGCAGCCGGCAGCACGTTTCCGGTCACGGTCACCCCATCGCGGCCGGCGGGACCCCTCCCGTGCGGCCGCACCGCCCTACCCCGGCCGGGCCCGGGGGAGACCACCTTCCCGGCGCCTCGACATCCCCGCGGACCACCACCATCGCGGGCAGGCGCCTCGCCGGGGACCGTCCCGGCCTGGTCCGAGGAGACACCGCGCACATGAGACAACTGGCACGACGCCGTCGAGTGGCGATCTTCGCCGCCGCCGCGCTCGCCGCGGGCGGGGTGACCCTGCCCGCCGGCGCCGCACAGGCCGCGCCCGCCTGCGACGTGGTCTACGCGACCAACGACTGGAACAACGGCTTCACCGCCAACGTGACGATCAAGAACCTGGGCGATCCGATCAGCAACTGGACGCTCAAGTGGACCTTCCCGAACAGCGGCCAGCGGGTCGTCCAGGGCTGGTCGGCCAGATACAGCCAGACCGGCAGCGACGTCACCGTGACCAACGAGTCGTACAACGGCAACCTCGCCGCCGGGGCCTCCACCACGATCGGCTTCAACGGCGCCCACACGGGCAGCAACCCGAAGCCCACCTCGTTCACCCTCAACGGCACCCCGTGCAACGGCACCCCGGCCAACCTGCCGCCGACGGTCTCCCTCGGCCTGCCGAGCGGGCCGTTCACCGCACCGGCCGACGTGCCGCTGACCGCCACGGCCAGCGACCCGGACGGGACGATCAGCAAGGTCGAGTTCTACCGCAACGGCCTGCTGATCAACACCGACACCTCGGCGCCGTACGCCTACACGCAGGAGGACCTGCCGGCCGGTAACTACACCGTGCAGGCGAAGGCGTACGACAACGGCAACGGCATCGGGGTCGACGAGAAGGCGTTCACCGTCGGCGTCCCCAGCGGCCCGACGCTTGTCGCCACCCCGTCCGCGGTGAGCGTCAGTGAAGGTGGCACCTCCACCTTCAACCTCAAGCTCAGCTCCGCGCCGACGGCCAACGTGCCGGTCACCCTCACCCCCAGCGGCGACGCCGACGTCACGGTCACGCCGACCACCGCCACGCTGACCCCGAGCAACTGGAACACCGGGGTCACCGTCACGGTCGCCGCGGCGGAGGACGCCGACACCGTCGGCGGCGCCGCCACCATCACCGCCTCCGCCACCGGTCTCGCCTCGCTGGCGGTCTCCGCCACCGAGATCGACAACGACACCCCCGGCGGCGACAACACCTACATCGCGAAGTTCCTCGAGCAGTACGGCAAGATCAAAAACTCGGGTTACTTCAGCCCCGAGGGCGTGCCGTACCACTCGGTGGAGACGCTGATCGTCGAGGCGCCCGACCACGGTCACGAGACCACGTCGGAGGCGTTCAGCTTCTGGCTGTGGCTGGAGGCGAACTACGGGCGGGTCACCCAGAACTGGGCCCCGTTCAACAACGCCTGGACGGTCATGGAGAAGTACATCATCCCGACCCACGCCGACCAGCCCACCGCAGGGTCCGCTGGGACGCCGCAGTACGCGGCGGAGTACAACCTGCCCAGCCAGTACCCCTCGGCGCTGAACCCGAACGTCTCGGTCGGGCAGGACCCGCTCCGCTCGGAGTTGCAGTCCACCTACGGCACCGGCGACATCTACGGCATGCACTGGCTGATGGACGTCGACAACACCTACGGCTTCGGCCGCTGCGGTGACGGCACCACCAAGCCGGCCTACATCAACACCTTCCAGCGGGGCACCCAGGAGTCGGTGTGGGAGACCATCCCGCAGCCCTCCTGCGACACCTTCAAGCACGGCGGTCAGTACGGCTACCTCGACCTGTTCGTCAAGGACACCGGCGCCCCCGCCAAGCAGTGGAAGTACACGAACGCCCCGGACGCCGACGCCCGCGCCGTGCAGGCCGCGTACTGGGCGCTGACCTGGGCCAAGGCCCAGAACAAGCAGGCCGACGTGGCGGCCACCATCGCGAAGGCCGCCAAGATGGGTGACTACCTGCGGTACGCGATGTTCGACAAGTACTTCAAGAAGATCGGCAACTGCGTCGGGGCCAGCACCTGCCCCGCCGGCAGCGGCAGGGACTCGGCGCACTACCTGCTCTCCTGGTACTACGCCTGGGGCGGTGCGTACGACGCCAGCCAGAACTGGTCCTGGCGGATCGGTTCCAGCCACAACCACTTCGGCTACCAGAACCCGTTCGCGGCCTGGGCGCTGACCAACACCCCGGAGCTCAAGCCGCAGTCGCCGACCGCGACCGCGGACTGGACCAAGAGCCTCGAACGGCAGCTGGAGTTCTACACCTGGCTCCAGTCCGCCGAGGGCGGCATCGCCGGTGGCGCCACCAACAGCTGGGACGGCAGCTACGCCCAGCCGCCGGCCGGCACCAGCACCTTCTACGGCATGTTCTACGACGTCGACCCGGTCTACAACGACCCGCCGTCGAACCAGTGGTTCGGTATGCAGGCCTGGTCGATGCAGCGCATCGCCGAGCTGTACCTGCAGACCGGTAACGCGAAGGCCAAGGCGCTGCTGGACAAGTGGGTGCCGTGGGCGATCGCCAACACCACCCTCGGCACCAACTGGTCGATCCCGTCGGACCTGACGTGGACCGGCCAGCCGACCACCTGGAACCCGAGCAACCCGCAGCCCAACACCGGCCTGCACGTCGAGGTCACGGTCAAGGGCCAGGACGTCGGCGTCGCCGGCGCCTACGCCCGGACCCTGATCGCGTACGCGGCCAAGTCGGGCAACGTGGCGGCCAAGAACACGGCGAAGGGGCTGCTCGACGCGCTCTCCGCCGCGGCCGACGCCAAGGGTGTCTCCACCACCGAGAAGCGTGGCGACTACCGGCGCTTCGACGACACCTACAACGCGTCCACCGGTCAGGGCCTCTACGTCCCGCCGGGCTGGACCGGGAAGATGCCGAACGGCGACACCATCGCCGCCGGCAAGAGCTTCCTCGACATCCGGTCCTTCTACAAGAACGACCCGGACTGGCCCAAGGTGCAGGCGTACCTGGACGGTGGCCCGGAGCCGAGCTTCAACTACCACCGGTTCTGGGCACAGGCGGACATCGCCATGGCGTACGCCGACTTCGGCAGCCTGTTCCCGAACGGCTGACGACGACCCGGGGTGGGCGGCGTGGACCGCCCACCCCGGGATCCGGCCGGGGTCCGGGGAACGACGGACTCCGGCCAGCGGGACGGCCTGACACCCACGGTCAGGCCGGGGTGGGCCGGCCATCTGGCCGACGCAGCGGATCGGCTGGCCCACCCCACCGCCCGGACTGGAGCCAACCGCGAAAAAGCCCAGAAATTCGGGCCGTCACGGGATCACGCCGAGGTCCGCAACGGAGTAACGTACGTCACCGGAGAGGCCGCTCCCCCCGTGGCGGCCTCTCCACCTTTTTGCCCTACGCCCGCCCGGATCAGCCCCGGTTCGCCCCCGGCTCTCCGGTCACCGGATGACGCAGACCGGGGTGCCCGGCCGGCAACGACCGCCGCAGCACCACCCAACTCAGCGCCAGCGCCGCGGCGACCAGCGGCCAGGTCAGCGCCACCCGGGCCACCACGAGTGCGAGCACCTGCCCACCGAGGTAGAGCGGCACGAACACCGCCAGCCGCACCAGGTAGGTCGCCGTCCACACCCAACTGGCCCGGCCGTAGGCGCGCAACAGCGCCCGGTCGCGCCGCCACCGGGTGCGCTGGCCCAGCACCCCGCCGACCAACACACCCAGCAGCGGCCACCGCACCACGATGCTGACCGCCCAGGCGAGTGCGCTGGCGGCGTTGGACAGCACCTGGATGAGGAAGAAGTCCTCGGCCCGGCCGGTGCGCACCGCGATCAACGCCGCGACGCACACGGCCAGCAGACCGATCAGCACCGAACGCGGCCGGTCGCCCCGACGCAGCCGTACGCCGGCCACCACCGCGCCCACGGCCAGCGCCGCGCCGATCCCACCCCACAGCGACTCGCCGCCCAGCAGCCAGCCCGCCGCGAACGCGAGCGGCGGCAGGGTGGCGTCGACGGCACCGCCCCGTCCGCCCAACAGGTCCGCCAGCGACTCGGCCCGCGCCCGCCCTCCCGGGCCCGGGTCGGCGCCCACCCGCTGGGTCGGATCGGGTGCGGCCTGGCCACTGTCGTGCTCGGGTGTTCCGCCCACCGCCGCCTCCTCGCCTCTGACCCAACCTAACCGGCGGCGCGCGGCGGGCCACCGATCGACCGGCCGGCACCTGCCGCTACGGTGTGCGGATGCGCGCGACGGCACGGGGTTGGACCGCGGTCTGGTTGGTCGTTCTGGTCCTCGTCCAGGCGGCCGCGTTCCTCGCCGTGTGGCGGGTGGCCCTGCACAGCGAGATCGGCCAGTGGGTGGACACCGTCGCCCTCACGGGCAACCGGATCGGGCAGGACACCATCGAGGGCCCGGTCGACCGGATCCTCAACGCGATGTCGGTGGTGTCCCTGCTGGCCGCCACCGCGATGATCGGATTCATCGCGGTGATCCGGGGACGGATCGCCCTGGCGATCACCGCGACCCTCCTGATCGCCGGCGCGAACGTCTCGACCCAACTGTTGAAGTACGGGCTCAACCGCCCCGACTACGGCGTCGACCCGGAGCGCGTCGCGGTGGGCAACAGCCTGCCCAGCGGTCACACCACGGTGGCCGGTGCGGTGGCGGTCGCGCTGGTGCTGGTGTTGCCGGCCAAGGTGCGGGCGGCCGGTGCCTTCCTCGCCGCCGCCTATGCCGCCATCGCCGGAGTCGCCACCCTCTCCGCCGGCTGGCACCGGCCCAGCGACGCGATCGCCGCGTACCTGGTGGTGGGCGTCTGGGCGGCGGTCGCCGGGCTGGTCCTGCTGATCACCCAGCGGGAGCAGGCCGAGGTCGCACCCGGCGACGCGCACCGGACGGCCGCGCTGGTGCTCGGTGTGGGCGGGGTGCTCGCCCTGGTCGCCTGCGGCCTGGCCCTCGGCTGGCTTGTCGACCTGCGCGACATCGGCCCGGACGAGTTGGCCCGCCGGCCCCTGTTCGTCGCGTACGCGGGCAGCGCCGCCGGGATCGCCGGCACGATGGCGGTGGTGATGGCGTTGGTGCTCACCGTCGTGCACCGGCTGGTGCCCCGGGTCAAGGGCTGAGCCGGCCGATGGACCCGGTCCGCGCGGCGTTCTCCGCCGAGTGTGGGCAGCTCACCGTGATCCTGGCCGGGCTGGTCGACGCCGACCTCGACCGGCCCACCGACTGCCCGCCGTGGACCGTCCGGGAGTTGGTCGCGCACGTGCGCACCGGGGTCGGCCGACTCACCGACATGCTCGCCGCGCCGGCCCCGCCACGCGCCGAGGTCGACGCCGCCGGTTACTTCGGCCGGGCGAAGTTCACCCCGACTGTCGACGCCGACCGGATCGCCGCGGGCCGGCGCGACGCGTCGCGGGTGGACCGGGCGGCGCTGGCGACCGAGTGGGACCGGGCCTGGCGGGCCACCGACGCCGCGGTGGCCGCCACACCGCCCGATCGCGTCGTACGGACCCGGCACGGCGACGCGATGAGCCTCACCGAGTTCCTGCGGACCCGGGTCGTCGAGGTGGGCGTGCACGGTCTGGACCTGGCCGCCGCCCTGGACCGGCGGCCCTGGCTCACCCCACCGGCGGCCGAGGTGATCGCCGACCTGCTCACCGGAGGTCGACCGATCCCGGCCGAGCTGCGCTGGGACCGACGCACCCTGATCCGCAAGACCACCGGCCGGGCGGCGCTGACCGCCCCGGAACGGGCCGCGATCGACGCCGCCGGCTTCCGCTGGCTCGCCTTCGGCCGCTGACCCCGCTCGCTGCCGCCTCCGGTCGCCGTTCGCGACGCTGACCCGCTCGCTGCCGCTTCCGGTCGCCGTTCGCGCGTCGCCGTCCCCCGGGCCGCTGCTGGTTGCCGCGCGCCGGCTTCGGGCGCTGCTTGTCGTTTCGCGCGTCGGCTTCGGTCGGTGCAGGTCAGCTCGCGGAGCGGGGTGCGGGGACGTGTGGGGCGACGCCGCGCAGGTGCGTCAGCACCACCGGGTCGATCCGCCCCGGCACCAGCCGCTCCTCCAGGTTCTCCAACCCGGCCCAGGAGATCAACGCCGCCTCGGTGCCCCCGCCGGCCACCGGATGACCCAGCGCGACGAGCAACGCCGCCACCTCGTCGGCCACCGCGCCGCTCAGGTCGAGCAGGGTGGCCGGGTCGGGCCGGCCGAACAGCATGGTGTGCACGGCGAGCAGCCGGCCCAGCTCGGCGACCGGGTCCGGGTGATCGTCCACCCGAAGGTCGACGAGCACGTCGCTGGTGCCGCCGTACCCCCCGCCGCGCTCGACCACCAGCAGGCCGGCGCTCTGCCGGCCCCGCCGGTCGCCGCCGGCCCCGTCGCCCGCCCGCAACGCGGCGACCAGCCGCTCGGCGAACGGCAGCGCCGACCCGGCCAGCCAGGCGTCGGCAAGCGCGTCGACGACCTCCGGGCCGGTGAGCACGTTGCCCTGCGCGGCCCACCCGTCGCCGGCGCGCCCGCCCGCCCACGGGTGGCAGGCCGGCCCGGTCCAGGTGGCACCCGAACCCTGGACACCCACCACGCCGAGCTGGCGGTGCTCCCGCTCGCGGTCGGCGGCGATCAGCCCGGCCACCACGTCGGCCGCGGCCACGCCGGTGCGCAACAGGGTCAGGCCCTGCGGGCGGTAGGCGAGGTTGACGTGCGCCTGGGTGGCCAGTGCGCCGACCTCGGCGGCGGCGGCCGGCACCAACGCCCCGGCGGCGAGGAACTTGCTGGCGACGGCGACGCCGTGCCGGCGACCGTCGGCGGAGCGGGCGACGAGCGAGAAGGTCACGCGCCGAGATTAGCGCCTGACATCGTCGTACCGGGTCGGCTCAGAAGGGTGGCGCGGCGGACTCCGGCGGGGCACCGTGCGCCCGCCGGGCGTCGATGACCGCGACGGCGGCCAACACCAGCACCCCGACGGCGGTCGCGGCCACACCGGGCAGGAACAGCAGCGGCACCGCCGACGCCGCCAACACCAGCAGGGCGATCCACCGGGACGGGGACACCCGCGCGAACACCTCGTACTCCAGGCGGGCCCGCCCGGCCAGGAACAGGGCCGGGCCACCGAGCGTCATGGTCAGCCACGGCCCGGGGATCTGTTCCAGCGGATGCTGGATGATCAGCTCGTAGCCGATCGCGGTGGCGGCGAGACCGACCACCATCACCAGGTGGGTGTCGGCCGCCGACCGCCCGATGGTGGCGGGGTGCCGGGCCTTCACCACCGCCTCGCCCAGGATCCGCCCGGCCCGCTGCACGTAGATCCGCCACAACATGATCGAGGTGGCCAGCGCGAGCGCGAACGCCCACACGTGCCCCGACTCGTACGGTCCCTCGCTGTACGCGAAACCCGCCACCAGGATCGTCTCGCCCAGCGCGACGAGGAAGAACTGCTGGTACCGCTCCGCCAGGTGCTCCCCGGCGATCTCCCACTTGGAGACCGTCGAGCGGCCCAGCCACGGCACCGGCCAGCCACAGCGGGCGGCCACGTACTCGAAGGCCAGCGCACCCGTCCAGAGCATGACCTGCATGTTGGTGCTCAGCAGCGCCCCGATGATCCAGAACACCCCGCTGACGGCGAACACCACCGCCATGCGGATCTTCAACCGGCGGTACGGGTGGGGTCCCAGCGCGATCGACAGGATCACCGGTCGGGTCAGCTGCGCGACCACGTACGCCACCGCGAACATCAGCCCGGTCTCGCTGAACGCCCGGGGGATCGCCACCCCGAGCAGCATGCTGCACACCAACGCGGTGAGCACCACGGTCTGCAACGGCACCCGGTACGGGTCGTAGCGGCTGGTCGTCCACGCGGTGCCCTGCCAGACCGACCAGAGCGCGAGCAGCAGCAACAGCGTCTTGCCGCTCCCGGTGATCGCCGCCGCGGCGTGCTCCCGAGCCGGCCCTTCGGTCAGGTCCTCGAACGCGCGCGCCGAGATCCGGGTGAGCGCGAAGACGAACACCAGATCGAAGAAGAGTTCGAGGAAGGTCGCCCGGCCCGGGTCGCGCTTGGCCGGCTCCAGGTGCCCTGGCGCCCTGAAAGCCATGGTCAGCGGCCTGCGCCGTTGGTCCGGTCCACGCCGAAGTCGTAGCATCCGCACCGGCCCGGGCGGCCGGAAACCGGCGATTCTGCCCAACCCGGGGATCTTGCTCGGATGCCCCGTCAACGGGCACGATCGGTCGGTGACGAATCGATGGGGTATGACGGTGCCGCTGGGCGGGATCGCCCTGGCGCACCACGACGCGGCCTACGCGGCCCTCGACCGGGCCGGGTTCACCGACGTCTGGTCGTCCGAGGTCGCCGGGACCGACGCGTTCACCCCGTTGGCGCTCGCCGCGGCCTGGCAGCCGGAGCTGCGGTTGGGCACCGCGATCACACCGGTCTTCACCCGGGGGCCCGGGCTGCTGGCGATGAGCGCGGCGGCGTTGGCCGAGGCCGCGCCGGGGCGGTTCACGCTCGGCATCGGCGCGTCCTCACCGGTGCTCGTACGGGACTGGAACGCGGTGCCGTTCGACGAGCCGTTCCGCCGCACCCGTGACATGCTGCGGTTCCTGCGCGCCGCGCTGCGCGGCGAGACCGTCGACGAGGCCTACGACACGTTCGCCGTACGCCGGTTCACGCTGGAACGCCCACCGGCGGTGCCGCCACCGATCCTGCTCGCCGCGCTGCGCCCGGGGATGCTCCGGCTGGCCGGCGCCGAGGCCGACGGTGTCATCCTCAACTGGCTCAGCGCCGACGACGTGCCGCGTGCCCTCGCCGAGTTGGGCGAGCGGCGTGCCGGCTTCGAGGTCGCCGCCCGGATCTTCGTCTGCCCCACCGAGGACGCCGGGTACGCCCGGGCGCTGGGCCGGCGGCTCATCACCAGCTACCTCACGGTCGGCGCGTACGCCGAGTTCCACCGCTGGCTCGGCCGCGGCGAGGCGCTCGCGCCCATGTGGGCGGCCTGGGCCGCCGGTGACCGGCGTGGCGCCGGCGCGGCGGTGCCGGACGACGTGATCGACGCGTTGGTGCTGCACGGCTCACCGCAGCGGTGCCGCGCCGAGGTACGCCGCTACGCCGACGCCGGTGTCGACGTGCCGGTCCTGGCGCTGCTGCCCACCCCCGAGGTCACCGCCGGCGGCGCGACCGCGCTGCTCAGCCTCATCGCCCAGTTGGGCGCCGAGCCCCAAGGAGCGTCCGCGTGAACCTCACCGACCGGATCGTGGTGGTCACCGGCGGGGCCGGCGGCATCGGTGCGGCGCTGTGCCGCCGCTTCGCCGCCGAGGGGGCCGCCGCGATCGTGGTCGCCGACCTGGACGCCGCCGCGGCGGACGCGGTGGCCGAGCAGATCGGCCCGGTCGCGCACCCCATCGCCCTTGACGTCACCGACGAGGAACAGGTCCGCGACCTGGTCGCCGACACCGAGGAACGGTACGGGCGCATCGACCTGTTCTGCGCCAACGCGGGAGTGACCACCGGCGGGGGTGTGGAGGTCGACGACGCCGGCTGGGATCGGGCGTGGCGGGTCAACGTGCTCGCCCACGTCTACTCGGCCCGCGCGGTGCTGCCCGGCATGCTCGCCCGGGGCGGCGGGCACCTGCTGCACACCTGCTCGGCGGCGGGCCTGCTGACCGCGGTGGGCGACGCCGCGTACACCGCGACGAAGCACGCCTCGGTGGGCTTCGCCGAGTGGCTCGCGATCACCTACCGGGACCGGGGCATCCGGGTCAGCGCACTGTGCCCGCAGGGGGTGGACACCCCGATGCTCGCCGACGGGCTCCTCGACGGGCATCTCGGTGCCCGGGTGGTCGCCGCGTCCGGCGCGGTGCTCACGCCCGACCAGGTCGCCGAGGCGGCCATCGCCGGGCTGGCCGAGGAACGCTTCCTGATCCTGCCGCACCCGGAGGTCGCCGACTTCGCCCGCCGCCGCGCCGAGGACCCGGACGGCTGGCAGGCCGGCATGCGCAAACTCGTCCGCCGCCTCACCGCCTGACGCGCCGCCCACCTGCGCCTCGAACCGCCGGCCGGTCAGTCCTTGATCTCACAGATGACCGCGTCGGCCGGGATGGCGTCGCCGGCGATGATCCGCAGGTCCTTGATGATGCCGGCGCGGTGCGCGGTCAGCGGCTGTTCCATTTTCATCGCCTCGATGACCGCGACCAGCTGACCCTGCTCGACGTGCTCGCCCTCGCTGACGGCGACCTTCACCACGGTGCCCTGCATGGGGTTGGTGAGGCTGGTGCCGGCGGGGGCGGCGCGGTGCGGGCGGCGGGTGCGGGCCGCCGGCAGCGGCGTCGCCGGGGACGCCGGTGCGGCCAGCCCGGCCGGCACGGAGACCTCCATGCGACGGCCGTTGACCTCGACCACCACGGTGTGGCGCGGCAGCTGCGGCGCTTCCGCGCCGGTCGCCGGTTCCTGCGGGGCTAACTGGCCGGCGAACTCCTGTTCCACCCAGGACGTGTGAACCGCGAACGGCTCGGCGGTGAAGGCGGGATCCTCGACGATCAAACGATGGAAGGGCAGCACGGTCGCCGTGCCGTCGATCGTGAACTCGCGCAGCGCCCGCCGGGCGCGGTGCAGGGCCTCCCGGCGGGTCGCACCTACCACGATCAGCTTGGCCAGCAGCGAGTCCCAGGCCGGACCGATCACCGTGCCCGAGCGGACGCCGGCGTCGAGGCGCACGCCGGGGCCGGACGGCGGGTCGAAGCGGGTCAGCGTCCCGGGCGCGGGCAGGAACTGGCGTCCGGGGTCTTCCGCGTTGACGCGGAACTCGATGGCGTGACCGCGCACCGGCGGGTCGTCGTAGCCGAGAGCCTCGCCAGCGGCCAGCCGGAACATCTCCCGCACCAGGTCGATGCCGGTGACCTCCTCGGTGACGGGATGCTCCACCTGGAGCCGGGTGTTGACCTCCAGGAATGCGATCGTGCCGTCGGCGGCGATCAGGAACTCGCAGGTGCCGGCGCCGACGTAGCCGGCCTCGGCCAGGATCGCCTTGGAGGCCCGGCGCAGTTCGACGTCCTGCTCGGCGGTCAGGAACGGCGCGGGTGCCTCCTCAATCAGCTTCTGGTGGCGGCGCTGTAGCGTGCAGTCGCGGGTGGAGATCACCGCAACCGAACCGTGCGCGTCGGCCAGACACTGCGTCTCGACGTGCCGGGGACGTTCCAGGTAGCGCTCGACGAAGCATTCGCCGCGGCCGAAGGCCACGCTCGCCTCGCGTACGGCGGAGGCGTAGAGGTCTGGGATGTCGCCGAGCGTCCGCGCCACCTTGAGGCCGCGACCACCCCCTCCGTGTACGGCCTTGATAGCGAGCGGCAGGCCGTGGTCACGGGCGAAGTCGATCACCTGATCGGCGCCGGTGACCGGCTCTTCGGTGCCGACCGCCAGGGGTGCGCCGACGCGCCGGGCGATGGCGCGAGCGCGCACCTTGTCGCCGAGCGCCCGGATCGCGGCCGGCGGCGGTCCGATCCAGACCCGCCCGGAGTCGATCACCGCCTGGGCGAAGTCCGCGTTCTCCGACAGGAAGCCGTAACCGGGGTGCACCGCGTCGGCGCCGGTCGCGTCCGCCGCGGCGAGCAGCTTGCCGGCGTCCAGGTAGCTTTCGGTCGGGGTCTGGCCGCCCAGCGCGTGGGCCTCGTCGGCGAGCAGCACGTGGGGTGCGTCCCGGTCCGGCTCGGCATAAACGGCGACGCTGGTCAGGCCCGTATCCCGGCAGGCGCGAGCGATGCGGACGGCGATTTCGCCCCGGTTGGCGATCAGTACTTTGCGCATCTCGATCTCCCCGTGCTGGTCATGTCCAGGCACTGTGCCGCCAGACGCCGGGACCGCGGGACAGCACGGCCGGGCGGTGCGACGTGACGATCCGGCGCCGCCGGGCGGGCGGCGCGGCGGCCGGCGCGGCGGGGGTTAGCAGGCAGAGAACGGCGAGCACCGCCGCGACCTCGTCAGGATCGGGTGACGTGGCATTCACAGCGGGATGTTCCCGTGCTTGCGGGGCGCGCGGGTCACCCGCTTGTCCCGAAGGGCCCGCAGTGCTCCGGCGATCCGGGAGCGGGTCTCGCTGGGCAGGATGACCTCGTCCACGTAGCCGCGTTCGGCCGCGAGGTACGGGTTGCACAGGGTGCGCTCGTACTCCTCGCGTAGGCGTGCGCGCTCCGCGCCCGGGTCTGCGGCGTCCTTGAGTGCGCGCCGGTGCAGCACGCTGACCGCACCGTCGCCGCCCATCACCGCGATCTCCGCGGTGGGCCAGGCGAGGGTGACGTCGGTGCCCAGGTGCTTGGAGCCCATCACCCCGTAACCGCCACCGTAGGCTTTGCGGGTGACCACGGTGACCATCGGGACGGTGGCCTCGGCGTACGCGTAGATGAGCTTGGCCCCGCGCCGGATGATGCCGCCGCGCTCCTGTTCCGGGCTGGGCAGGAAGCCGGGCACGTCGACGAAGGTCAGCACCGGCAGGTGGAAAGCATCGCACAGCCGGATGAACCGGGCGGCTTTCTCGGCCGCGTCGATGTCCAGCGCGCCGGCCAGCCGCATGGGTTGGTTGGCGACGACGCCGACGCTGTGGCCCTCGATCCGGCCGAAGCCGCAGATCATGTTGCGGGCGAACAGCGGCTGCACCTCGAGCAGTGCGCCGTCGTCCAGAACGGACTCGATCACCGTGACCATGTCGTACGGTCGGTTCCGGTCATCCGGAATGATCTCGTCCAGGGTCAGGTCGCGAGCGGTCTCCGGCCCGAGGACGGTCAGCACCGGCGGTTCGGCCATGTTGTTCGAGGGCAGGTGGGCCAGTACCGCGCGGACGTAGTCGAAGGCGTCCTTCTCGTCGGCGGCCAGGTAGTGCGCGTTGCCGGAGACGCTGTTGTGGCTGGTCGCGCCGCCGAGCTCCGCGTGGTCGACATCCCGGCCGGTGACCGCGCGCAGCACCTCAGGCCCGGTGACGAACATGTGCGAGATCTGATCGACCATGACGACGAGGTCGGTGATCGCCGGGGCGTAGACGGCGCCGCCCGCGCACGGACCCACCATGATCGAGATTTGGGGGATGACGCCGGATGCCTCGACGTGCCGTTTGACGATCTCCGCGTAGTAGGCCAGGGAGACCACGCCCTCCTGGATGCGGGCGCCGCCGGAGTCGTTGATGCCGATGATCGGGGTGCCGGTGCGCAGGGCCAGGTCCATCACCTTGATGATCTTCTCGCCGTACACCTCGCCGAGGCTGCCGCCAAAGACGGTGAAGTCCTGGGCGAAGACGCAGACCGGCCGGCCGTCGACGGTGCCGTAACCGGTGATCACGCCATCGCCGTACGGACGCTCCTGCTCCATCCCGAAGGTGTGGCAGCGGTGCCGGGCCAGCGCGTCCAACTCCACGAACGAGTCGGCGTCGAGCAGGGCTTCGACCCGTTCCCGGGCGGTGAGCTTGCCCTTCTCCCGCTGCCGCTGGACGGCACGCGGGTCGTACGGCTGCCGGGCCCGCTCGCGGCGGCGCCGCAGCTCGGCCAGTTGTTCGGCGGTGGTCATGTTCACGGCAACGTCACCACCTGGGCGGCGTAGGTGAGCCCGGCGCCGAATCCGGCCAGCAGTGCCCGGCCGCCGGAGCCGGCCTCGCCGCGGGCCAGCAGAGCCTCCATGGCGAGCGGGACCGAGGCGGCCGAGGTGTTGCCGGCGTGGACGACATCGCGGGCCACCGCGGTGTGCGCCGGCAGCGCGAGGACGCGGGCGGCGGCCTCGACGATGCGCAGGTTCGCCTGGTGGGGGATGAACGCGGCGAGTTCGCTCGGGTCCGTCCCGGCGGCGGCCAGAGCGCGTCGGGAGATGTCGGGGACCATCTCGATCGCCCAGCGGAACACCTCGGGCCCGATCATCCGTAGGTAGGGGCGGGTACCGGGTTCGCCCCAGGCGGCGTCGTGCGCGATGAGGTGGTGCCGGCTGCCGTCACTGCCCCAGACGACCGGGCCGATGCCCGGGGTGTCGGCGGCGCCCACCACGACCGCGCCGGCGCCGTCGCCGAACAGGAAGGCGGTGCTGCGGTCGGTGCGGTCGATCAGGTCGCTCATCCGTTCCGAGCCGACCACCACGACGCGGCGGGCGCCGGATCGGATCAAGCCGTCGGCGAGCGCGAGCGCGTAGCTGAAGCCGGAGCAGGCGGCGTTGAGATCCATGCCGGCCGCCGCCCGGGCGCCGATCAGCTCGGCGACCTGCGGCGCGGCCGGCGGCGACTGGTGCAGCAGCGACATGGTGGCCAGCAGGATCACGTCGAGGTCGCGGGGATCGGTGCCGGCCTGGGCGGCGGCCTTGCGCGCGGCCTCGGCCGCCATGCTGACGACGGTCTCGTCCGGGCCGGCGAAGCGGCGGGTGACGATGCCCGAGCGCCGCCGGATCCACTCGTCGGAGGAGTCGATCGGTCCACTGACCTCGTCATTGCCGACGATCCGGGCGGGGCGGTAGGCGCCCACGCCGAGGATCGTCGAGCCCCGGTGCGAGCTCATCGTTGCGCCTCCGCGGTCAACGGCATCAGCGCGCCGGACTCGTAGCGCTGCCGGCAGGCGCGCCGCTGCACCTTGCCGCTGGAGGTCCTGGACAGCGTGCCCCGGCGTACGAGCAGGATCTCGTCGGCCTCCAGCCGGTGCCGGTCCCAGATCGCCGCGCGGATGGCGTCGTGGGCGGCGGCGATGCCGGGGACGCGGGCGACCCGGCCGTCGACCTCGACAAGCACGATCAGTCGCTCGGAGCTGCCGTCGTCGACCGAGAACGCGGCCGCGCAGTTGGGATGCAGTCCGTCGACGGCGTGCTGGGCGGACTCCTCGATGTCCTGTGGGTAGAAGTTACGACCCTTGCGGATGATCACGTCCTTCTGGCGGCCGGTGACGAACAGGTCGCCGTCGTGCACGAAGCCGAGGTCACCGGTGCGCAGGTAGCCGGTGGCGTCGCCGCCCTCGATCCGGGCGCGGAAGATCTCCTCGGACAGCTCCGGCCGATTCCAGTACCCGGCGGCGACGCAGGGGCCGCTGACCCAGATCTCGCCGACGTGTCCGGGCGGGCACTCGCGGCGGGTGGACGGGTCGACGATGCGTACGGTGGTGCCGGGCACCGTGCTGCCGCTGCCGACCGCGGGCAGGGTGTCGGGGCCGGGCTCGGCCGCGAACTCGGCGATGCCGTCGCCGAGCGGGCCGGCGGCCAACCACGCCATCCGGGGTGGCCGGTGCTCCTCGGTGCCGGTGACCTTCAGGGTGTTCTCGGCGAGCCCGTAGCCGGGGCACATGGCCCGCGGCGTGAAGCCGTGCGGAGCAAACGCTTCGAGGAAGGCGGTGATCACGTGGCGGCGTACCGGTTCGGCGCCGTTGGCCGCGACGCGCCAGCGGGACAGGTCGCCGACGTCGCCGGTCTGCCCGTCGGCGGCGGCGCGCACGCACAGTTCGTAGGCGAAGCTCGGCGCGGCGGAGTGGGTGCCGCCGAAGCGGGCGATCGCCTCCAGCCAGCGGGCCGGGCGCCGGATGAAGGAGTCCGGGGCCATCAGGTACGACGGGATTCCGCCCCAGAGTGGCATGACGACGCCGAAGAGCATGCCCATGTCGTGAAAGAGCGGCAGCCAGTTGACCACGGTGGCGTCCGGTTCGAGCGGCCACAGCTCGGCGGTCTCGCGGGCGTTGTGCAGGAAGTTGCGGTGCGTCACCATGACGCCCTTGGGCTCGCCGGTGGAGCCGGAGGTGTATTGCAACAGCGCGATGTCGTCCGGCCGTGGCCCCTCAGACAGCTCGGCGAGCCCAGTGATGGCCGGCTCGTCGGTGGCGTGCAGGGTCAGCCCGGCCAGTTCGGGGGCATCGCCGAAGCGATCCTGCAGGTCGCGTTTGACGGCCGCCGTGGTGAGGATCGCGGTGGTCCCGGCGTCGTCCGCGATGCGCCGGATCCGGGCCAGGCCGTCGCGGCGGCGCGGCACCTGCACGGGCGCGCCGATCGTGCGGGCGGTCATGCAGCCCAGCAGGGTGCGCACGAACTCCAGGCCGGAGGGGTAGAGCAGCACCGCGGTGTGCCCGGCCAGTCCGAGGGCGGCGAAGCGGACGGCGCGCTCGTGCGCGGCATCGGCCAGTTCGCCGTAGGTGAGAGTCTCGTCGGGCACCTCACCGTCGCGTAGGGACACGTAGGCCACGTCGTCCGACTGGCGCTCGCGACGCAGCTGCAGGGCGTCCGGGAGGGTACGGATCTCGTCCGCACGCGTGTCGAGCCTGGCGCTCGTCATGGATTCTCCTTGTGCGAGGTTGGCGCGGGAGCGGGTCGGCCGGACCGGTCCCCGGCGTGGGACGGGGACCGGGACGTCGCGTGCTCAGGCGTGCGCGCCGTCGGGGACGGGGCGGTCGATGGCCAGTCGCCACTGGCCCTCGGCGTTGCGGATCAGCACGTCGGTGCAGGTGCCCTGCACGGTCGCGGTGCTGCCGTCCGGCTGCGGGAGCTCCAACTGGTAGTCGACGATCAGCAGGGACGTGTCCCCGGTGGTGTAGGTCTGGGATACTTTCGACGCGATCTTCGGACCGGTGGCCAGAAAGTCCTTGAAGAACTGCGTGCGTTCTGCTCCGGTCAACGGTGCGCCGGAGATGTTCGATATGGCGTCCGGCGTATACATCGAGTCGTACAACGCGCCGTCGCCGGAATTGAAAATCCGTACGAACAGTTCGTTCTGCAGGTCTGGGTCGTCGGGAATGGTCGATTCGTTGATCATGGTCATGTCGGTGCTCCTGTCTGCTCGGCGCCAGGGATGGCAGGGGGTCCGCCTCCGAAGCGTTCCACGAACACCGTGACGGACGGTCATGCTGCGGTAACCGTCCAGATGCGACGGTGGGTGCCTGGTCGGTTACTCACCGGTGGTCTCCGGAGGAGAGTCGGGTGGGTACTTACCTTTAAGTCCGTACTTACTTTGGGGTGGGTGGGCCCACTAGAGTCCCAGTTGGGCACACGTGCGTAAGAGGGTGGGGCTCGGACGGGAAGAGGCGGTGCGGACCGGCGACGGCGGTGGCGCGATCGGCGATCCAGTGCCGGAACCCTGGCCGTGGGAAGCAAAATTTAACGTTCGTGAAATGATCTCGACAGCAAACTAAATCCCGTCGATGCAGATCATTATCCTGCCCTAAAGGCCGCCGTGTGGCGCAGCTCACAAAAGGATGTATCGACTTGGCATAACGGTATAGACATAGGGCTCGATAGATTGATAAACATCATTCTTCGGGGGAAGTATGCGATTTGGTGTCCTTGGGCCGCTGGAGGTAGTGCACGAGGGTAGGGCGGTGCCACTGGGAGGAACCAAGCAGCGCGCAGCGCTCGGATACCTGCTCCTGCGACCGAACCGGGTGGTCGCCACCAGTCAGCTGCTCTACGCGCTCTGGCCCGCCGACGACGCGCCGGTCTCGGCCCGAAAAATCCTGCAGAACGCGGTGTGGGGCCTGCGGCGGGTGCTGGCCGCGGCCGACGGCGCCGACCAGGTGGAGCTGATGACCCAGTCACCCGGATACAAGCTCGTCGTCGCGCCGGACAGCGTCGACCTCGTCCAGTTCCAGGCCCAGGCCGACACGGGGCGCGAGCGACTGGCCCGGGGCGAGCCCGCCGCCGCGGCCGCGATGCTGCGCCAGGCCCTCGATTTGTGGCGCGGCCCGGCGCTGGCCGACCTTACCGAGGCCGACATCGTCTGGCCGGAGCTGACCGCCGTGGAAAACTCCCGGCTGGACGCCCTGGAGGACTACTTCGAGGCCCAGCTCGCCTGCGGCCAGCACCAGAGCGTGCTCGCCGACCTGGAGAGCATGGTCTGCGGCTCCAACCTGCGCGAACGCTCCTGCCAGCAGCTCATGCTCGCGCTCTACCGCAGCGGCCGGCAGGCCGACGCGCTCAACGTCTACCGGCGCATGCGCACCTACCTGGTCGAGGAACTCGGCCTCGAACCCGGCCGGGACCTGCAGGTGCTGCACAACGCGATCCTGGCCCAGGATCCGGCACTCGACGTGGACACCACGACGACCGGTGAGCCGGCCGTCGTGGTGTCACCGGCCGCCGATCCCGTCCCGGCGCGTATCCCCGCCCAGCGCGCCCCCCTCGTCGCGCCACCGGCCGATCCTGTCGCGGCCGCAGCCAGCGCCCGCCGCCAGGTCAGCGTGCTGCTGGTGAGCACGCAGGTGGACGACGAGAGCCGGTCGAGCGGGCATCCCGACGCCGACGCGCTGCTGGCCGGCGTCGCGGACGACACCCGCCGGCGCGTCGAGCACCTCGGTGGCCAGGCCACCGCGGCGATCGGTCCTATCTCGATGGCCGTCTTTCCCGCCGACGGTGGCCAGGACGGGGCACAGCGCGCCGTCTTCGCGGCGCTGGCCGTGCGCGAACGCCTGTGCGACTCCGGCGACGAGGTGACCCGCCCACCGGTGCGGTTCCGGGCCGCGGTGGTCACCGGATCGGCGCTGGTGCGCTACGAGTCGCCGGACGGGGGAGCGCTGTCGTCGGCCACCGGCCAGGTCCTCGACCGCTGTCACGCCCTACTGGCCCGTGCCGGCGACGGTGAGATCCGCATCTGCGACGAGACCCGCTGCGACGTCGATGAGGTGTACCGCAGTGACCGGCTCGCCGAGCCGGGGGAGTGGACGGTGCGTGGCCTGCGGTTCGACGAGGCGGCCTACGACGGCATCCCGCTGGTCGAGCGCGAGTTCGAACTCTTGCTGATCCGCGACTTGCTGGAGCGGGCACGCTATCGCAACACCCCGCACCTGGTGACCATCCTCGGCGAATCCGGCACTGGCAAGACCCGGTTCCTGGCCGAGCTGCGACGCGTCATCAGCGGCCTCGTCCACGTGGCCCGGTTCCCGGTGGCCGCCGGCGGCGCCGCAGAGCAGGCGGTGAGCGGTGCCTTCGCCGTGCAGCGCGAGCTGATTCTGGCGCTCTGCGAGGTGGACGAGGACGATTCCGTCGACGTGCGGAAGACGAAGCTGGACCGGACGCTGCGCAACCTCGTCCCCGACCCGGACCGGCAACGGACCCTGGCCGCGTGCCTGCGGGCCTACGTCGATCCGGACGCCGACCGCGACCACCTCGGCGACCTGCAGGCCGAGCTGGACGCGTGGCGGCAGTTCCTGGAGCACGTGCCACTGGACCGGCCGCTGGTGCTGCTGATCGACGACCTCCACGATGCCGACGACGACGTGCTGACCATGGTCAACGGCCTCGCCGACGTCTCCGACGTGCCGCTGCTCGTGGTGGCCTCCGCCCAGCCGTGTCTGCTCGAGGTACGGCCCGGCTGGGGCGGTGGCAAGCGGCACATCACCACGCTGACGCTGGACGCGCTCTCGGACACCGCGGTCGACCGGCTTCTCGACAGCGCCGACGGTCAGGCGGCGCGCGGGCTGGGTGGCTGGCTGCGCCAGCTGCTGGGCGCGAGTGCCGGCACCCACCCCGACGAGCGCCGCCGCCATCTGCGGTCGCTGCTGGCCATGCGGCCGCCGCGCTGTCTGACCGCTACGACGACCTCATGCGTTGCCGGTTGAGCTCTGCGCCAGCTCGTCCTGGCGGGCCGGCGTCAGATAGCGCCGGCCCCAGTCGCCCAGCGGCTCCAGGGCCTTGTACAGGTCGACGCCGCGCTGGGTGAGCGAATACTCGACGCGCAGGCCGGTCTGGTCGTCGTGCGCCTCGCGCCGCACGATCCGATCCTCCTCCAACTCGCGCAGCTGGCGGGTGAGCACCTTCTCACTGACCCCCGGCACCTGCCGTTTCAGGGCACCGAACCGCTGGGGCTGGTCGCGCAGGGCCCAGAGGATGAGGACCTTCCACTTGCCGCTGATGACTTCCATCGAGGCGTCGAGGCCGCAGAACGGTGGTCGCGCTCGCACGCTCATGCATCACACCCTTGTCGTTGCGGGGACTGAGGCGGCCGCGCCGGTCACGGCCGCCGAACCCGCCACCACCGTGCCACGGGCGGGATCCGAACGCAACGTGTCGTTGTGGTCACGCAGTCTCGAAGAGGCGTGGATCGCCGGTGCGCAGCAGAGAACACAACGCGCGTAGCGCGCCGTCGATCTCGGCGACCGCCTCGTCACCAAAGTAGACCGACGGCTCCAGGCGCAGGGTGCTCACCGCACTCGCGGTCGGAAAGGTTCGGATCCGGTGCGCCCGGAAGAGATAGCCGGAGAACAGATAGCCCAGAATCCCGTTCGCGGTCGCCTCGCGCAGTGGCGGCAGCGGGGACGTCGACTGGTCGCGAAACTCCACCCCCAGCATCAGGCCGCGGCCGCGGACCTCGGCCACCACGTCCGGAAAGTCGGCCCGGACCTTCTCCAGGGTGGTCCGCAGCCGCTCACCGGCCCGGGCGGCCAGGCGGTACACGGCGCCGCCGTCGGCTTCCAGCACCCGCAGGGTGCGCAGCGCCAGCGCGGTCGAGAACCCGTCGCGGGCGAACGTCGAGCTGTGCAGCAGCTCGAAGTCCGGGCGGTAGCAGCTCTCCCTGATCAGGGTGACCGCGGTCTTCGCGATACCACCGCCGAGCCCCTTGGCGAGCACGAAGTAGTCCGCGCGCAGACCGATGTGTGAGCTGGCGAAGAACGCGCCGGTGCGGCCCATCCCACTCTGGATCTCGTCGACCACGACCGGGAACCCGGCCGCGTCGGCGGCGGCCCGAAGCTCGGCGGCGATCGGCGCGGAGACCATCCGGATGCCGCCCTCGCCCTGGATCACCTCCAGTACGAACGCGGCGACCGTCGGGAACGGGCGCTGTACCAGTCTGATCTCGCCGCCCTCGACCAGCAGGTCCGGCACGTCGGCCCCTTCTGCCTCGACCGCCTCGGCGACCGCGCCCGGCTGCTCGAACGCAACGAACCGGGCGCTCGCCGCCAGCCCGGCGAACGGGACCCGGAAGCCCGCGTTGTGAGTCAGCTGGATCGAACCGGCGAGCTTGCCGTGGAAGGACCCGGCGAAGGTGAGAAAGACCGGCGGCTGGGCGGCCTGCTGGGCCACGGCGGCGCGGACCCGGTCGGCGAGGACGCCGGGGCCGTCGCCGGGCTCGGCGCCGAGGCGCCGCAGGACCTCCTCCGGTACGCGCGCGGCGCCCGAGCCCACCGCCTCGACCACGGCGGCCAGGTGCGTCTCGATCTCGGTGAGCAGATCCTGTACGCGCAGCACCCGGGCGAACTCGGCGTGCTTCATCGCGACCTCGACGCCCTCGGCCCCGCTGTTGGCGAACACCGCGTAGTACGGCTCCGGATCGCCGAACTCGCGCCGCAGGATGTCGTTCAGCAGCCGCGCCACCAGTGTGGGGTCGCTCTGCCGGGACGCCTGGGCCAGCACCGGCCGGCCGGCGGCGAAAAAGTCGCGGGCCGCGTCGACGATCTCCGGATGGTTGTGTCCGAGGATCAGCGCGCCGTAACCGCCCGCGACATCGAGCACCGGCACGTCCTCGCCGGCACCATTGCGGTAGAACAGCGTGTCCCCCTCGGCCCGGATGAACTCGACGTCGATGCCGAGTTGGGCGAGGAAGCCGAGCATCTGCGGCTCGGCCAGTTCGGGTGCGTGGGATTCGGTGGTGGTCATCGGGGCTCCTCGTCCGCGTCAGCAGGTACGGGCCGTATGCGCCGGGGACGTTACCGACGGGTCGACTACGGCCCGGCAGCGTACGGTCTCGGCGCGGTAAGCGTCCTAGCGTGGCGCGGATTGCCACGTGATTACCTCGTGATGGATACCGACTGCCACGCCGCAACTACGTTCGATCACGAGTCCCCTCGGACGGGAGCAGCGATGTCCCTTCAGGAACCGCCCGTGGCGGCGACCATGCGTGAGGTCATGTCGATGTTCGCCACCGGCGTCATCGTGCTCACCGTTGGCGGCGAGCATCCGCACGGCATGACCGCGAACGCCTTCAGCTCGGTATCCCTCGATCCGGCGCAGGTGCTCTGCTGCGTGGCGCACAGCGCGGTCATGCACAAGGCAATCAGCTCCGAGCGCCGCTTCGCGATCTCCATCATGGCCGCCGACCAGGAACGGCATGCCCGCTACTTCGCCGACAAGAGCCGTCCGCTGGGCGCGCCACAGTTCGAACCGTTCGACTGGCATCCCGGGCCGCGTACCGGGGCCATGCTGCTCAGCGGCGCGCTGGCCTGGATCGAGTGCGTCCTGGTGGACGCGCACGACTCCGGCGACCACTCGATCTTTGTCGGCTCGGTCATCAACAGCCTGCGGGGAACGGGCGCCGACGGGCTGATCTTCTTCGGCGGCGGGTTCCGTCCCGGGGCGGCCCCGCCGTCGCCGGCATGACCGCCGTGGCCCGCGTCCGGGTGCACGGCGGTCACGCTCACCGACGCGGGCTCAGACCGCGGCCAGCGCCGGGGTGCCCATCGCGGCCACCTGGCCGGCCGCGCGCAGGCCCGACTCGATCGCGCCCTCCACGAAACCGATCCAGCCGGTGGCGATGTCACCGGACGCGAACGCCAGCCGGCCCTGTGGCGTCTGGATGGCGGGCTGCTGGGTGGACAGCTGGCCGGGACGGCGCAGCGCCCAGCCGCCCAACGAATACCGGTCGGTGCCCCAGTTCTGGGCCAGCACGCTGGTCACCGAGGCCTCGGGCAGGTAATAGCGCAGGGCCCGCTGGACCGCCGAGACGCTGGTGCCGTCGACCGGCGGTAGGCTGTTGAAGGCCACCATGAGCTGCCCGCCGTTCACGTCGCCCTGCGACAGCAGGGTGGTGAACGGGTCGCCCTCGGTGCCCCGGGCGGCGACCCGGTCCGGCAGGCCGGTGACCTTCATCCAGATCTTGTTGCTGTGTGGCACACCGACGCCCTGGGCGCTGGCCCTCGCGCGCACCGCGGCCAGGCCCGGCCGGAACGCGATCGTCTTCCAGACGTTGACCGGCACCGCGATCACCGCCCAGGGCGCCCGGTACGTCACCCCGGCGGTCGTGGTCACGCACACCTCGCCGCCGGTGTCGGTCACCGACGCCACCGCCGTGCGTAGGTGCAGCTCGGCCTGCGCGTCGTTGAGCATCGACTGCAACAGCCCGGTCATCCCGGTGGAGATCCGCAGCGACATCGCCGCGTCGTAACCGGCTATGTTGTAACCGGCCAGCGCCCACCAGTGCGCCAGCGCGGTGTACGCGCCGAGCCGGCTGTCCCCGCCGGAGTATCCGGCCGTGGTGCCGCTGAGCCAGAGCCGCTCCTCCGCGGTCAGGCCGAGCTGGTCGAGCCGGTCGCGCAGGGTCAGCCCGTCGGCGGCGACCACCGCGGCACGGTTGGCCAGCGGGTTCAGCGGGTCCGGGAACAGGTCCCGGGCGCCGGCGAACAGCCGCTCCATCAGGGCACCGTAGCGGGCGTCGCTGCTCTCCAGATCCACCGCCGCCGGGCCGGACAGTGTCGGCATCAGCAGCCGCGACGGGATGGAGCCGGTCAGGGTGCTCAGACCGTACCGGCGGACCTCGGCGTTGACCAGCGGCTGCGTCGGGCCGATCCACTGTGCCCCGAGCTCGATCTGCTTGCCTTCGAACGTGGTGGTCCAAGTCCGGCCGCCGATGCGGGACCGGGCCTCCAGAATGACCGGCCGGAAGCCCTGGGCCCGCAGCTCGCGGGCCGCGGTGACGCCGGCGTACCCGGCGCCCACGACGATCACGTCACGGTTGGTGCGGGGTGAGTCGGCGCGGGCCGGCGAGCCCAGTGCGGTGCCCGCCGAGGCGGCCACCGCGGTCAGGCCGGCGGCCTGCACGAACCGGCGCCGCGACAGTCGGTGGCCGGAAAGTGCGGTCGTTGGTGCGGTGTGTTGGTTCCGCAATGTTGGGTCCCCCCAGTGATGGTCGTGCCCACGTGCGCGGGACGACAGGTGGCACCGTCCGGCCCCCTCGCGCAGGACGGTGTGATCTCCCGGTTCGCCCGGGAAAAGTGGGTCCCGTGACATACGCCCGGCGCGGAACGTGGAGACGTTCCGCGCCCGGCGTGGCGGGACGGGGTGTAGCGGCCGGCTCCTCAGAGCAGCGGCGTCTCCGGGTCCAGGCCGAGCAGAACGCGGCCGTGGACCTCGAGGCTGGAGTTGAGCAGGATCATGCCGTGCAGGGCCAGGCCCTGGATGTCGCGGTGGAACCGCTGGATCGGCACGGCCCGCTGGATGGCGGTCGCGCCGCTGGCGTTGAAGAGGATGGCGACCGCCTCCTTGGCCAGCTCGACCGCGTACGCGCTGTGGCCCCGGGTGGCCGCCTTCTCCTGCAGGGTGGGCAGCTCGCCCGCGTCGGCCCGGCGCTGCAGGGTCTCGTACACCCGGCCCATCAACGCCTCGGCGGCGGCGATCTTCGCGTCGGCGGTGGCCACCTGGATCTGGGTCAGCGGGTGCAGCTTCTGCTCGGTCCACGGGGTGTAGGTGATGCCCCGGCCGGGCAGCCGGTCCAGGAACGCGTCCAGGGCGCCGCGGGCCGCGCCGATCAGGGTCGCCACGCCCTGCGCGATGATGAAGCTGTAGAGCCCGTACTCGCGGCCGGTCGGCTGCCAGTCGGCGGGCAGCTCGGCAAGCGCGGCCTCGAAGGCCGCCGCGTCGCCGGGGATCACCCGGTGCGCCGGTACGAAGACGTTCTCGGCGGTGGAGGTGCAGCTACCGGTCGCCGCGACCGACGAGGTGTTCCAGTCGTCGGCGATCCTGAAATCGCTCATCGGCACCATCGCGATGGCGTCCTCGTACCGGCCGTCGGGGTGCTCGATCAGCGAGGTGGCGATGTTCCAGTGCGCGCCGCGGCAGCCGGAGTTGAACTTCCACGACCCGTTGAGCGTGTAGCCGCCGTCGGTCGCCGTCAGCACGCCGGAGGGCGTGAAGCCGCCGGAGATGCGCACCGAGGGCGTCGCGAAGACCTCTTTCTGGATCTCCTCCGGGAACAGCGTGGCCATCCACGCGCTGGAGACCCAGACGCTGGCGATCCAGCTCGTCGACACGTCGCCGCGGGCGATCTCGGACAGCACGGCGGCCTGCTCGGCCACCGAGAAGCCCAGGCCGCCGAGGTAGTCGGGAGTGGCCATCCGGAATACGCCGGCGTCCTCGAGAAGACGCAGGTTCTCGTCGGGCAGCCAGCGTCGGTCCTCGGCTTCCAGGCCGTTTTCCCGCAACTGCGGAACCATTTTGCGTACGGCGCTCAGCACGGCCTCGACGCCATTTTCCCGAGTAGTCATTCCGTCTCCTTGTCGGCTCGACGCTGCACACGTCCGGAAGGAACGCAGGAATCGTGGCAGACAACAACGTGAACCTGGTCATGGCGGGGTAACCGCGGCTTCACGGCTAACGCGGTGAGTCGCCGGTTACCGGCCGGTGAGTGGCGTTGGGCGACAACGCGCAAAAGCGACGCTGCGCCAGGGTGAAGGCGCAGCGTCGCCTCGCAGCGACGGATTAGGGGTTACTGCTGGCGGTTGAGGCGCTGGCCGAGACCGCCGTCGACGTTCAGCTCGGCGCCGGTGGTGAAGGTGGCGTCGAAGGCGAGGAAGAGCACGGCGCGGGCGACCTCTTCGGAGGAGCCGTGCCGGCGCATCGGGGTGATGGTGTCGCCGACCTTCTCGAAGACGGCCAGCAGCTCGGGCGTGGCGCCGGTGATGCCCGCGGTCGGGGTGTGGATGAAGCCGGGGCTGAGGCTGTTGACCCGGATGTTGCGGGGCAGCAGCTCGGCGGCGATGACCTTGGTGAACGCGCGGACGGCGGCCTTGGAGCCGGCGTACGGGCCCATGCCGGGGTTGCCGGAGTCGTTGGCGACCGAGGTGGTGAAGATGATCGCGCCGCCGTCCTTGATCAGCGGTGCGAGGCGCTGGGCGGTGAAGAACGCGCCCTTGGCGTTGACGTTGAAGGTGTTGTCATACAGCTCTTCGGTGACGTGCCCGAACGGGCCGGGCTGGGCGAAGCCCGCGTTCACGAAGAGCAGGTCGATCTGGCCGAACTCCTTCTCCACGGTCTCGCCGAGCTGCTCGATGTCGGCGAGCACGGCGGTGTCCGAGCGCACCACGCGCGCGGCGTCGCCGAGCTCGGTCTGCGCGGCGGCGAGGTTCTTCTCGTTGCGGCCGGTGACCAGAACCTCGCCACCGCCGTCGATCAGTGCCTTCGCGGTAGCCAGACCCATGCCGATCGTGCCACCGGTGATCACTGCCTTCTTACCCGTGTAGCTGCTCAATGACTTGTCTCCAGCCAGCCCACGCCGAGGCGCGCGCCATCGTTTCCGAAACCCGGTGTGCTGCCAGGCTTCCGCAGGGAATGTCGAGACACAAGTAGGGACTCGTATGTCCGTACTTACCTGGAAGTAAGTGTGGTGGATAGACCGGTGCGTGAGCGTTTGATGACGAGTCCGTGCCTACCGTGGCCGGTGACAATTCATCGCCAGGATTCGGGGTGTCCCATGGAAGCCGAAGCGAAGCAATCCCAATGCCCGTACGCCATCGATCCGGCCGGCTCGGACATTCACGGTGAGGCGGCCGCGCTGCGCGAGCGCGGCGAGGCCACCCGCATCGAACTGCCCGGTGAGGTCCCCGCGTGGTCGATCACCGGTCACGCGCTGATCAAGCGCCTGCTCACCGACGACCGGGTCTCCCGCGACGCGTACCGGCACTGGCCGGCCTGGGAGAACGGCGAGGGCGAGCTGGCGCGCTCCTGGCCGCTGGCCATCTGGGTCCAGGATCACAACATGATCACCGCGTACGGCGAGGAGCACACCCGGTTGCGCAAGCTGGTCGCCAAGGCCTTCACCGCCCGGCGTACCGCCGCGCTGCGGCCCCGGATCGAGGAGGTCACCGCGGCGCTGCTCGACGGAATGGCCACCGCCGGCCCGCACGACGTGGTCGACCTGCGGGCGAACTTCGCCTTCCCGCTGCCCACCCTGATCATCTCCGAACTGCTGGGCATTCCCGCCGGCATGCGCGACGACCTGCTGGAGCGGATGCAGGCGATCTTCCAGACCTCGGCCAGCGAGGAAGAGGCCCGCGCCAACGAGGCGGCCCTCTACGAGCTGGCCGTCGGGTTCATCGAGCTGAAGCGGACCACGCCCGGCGACGATCTGGCCAGCGGCCTGGTCTCGGTCCGCGACGAGGGCGGCGTCGGCCTCACCGAGCGCGAGCTGATCGACACCATCTTCCTGATGTACACCGCCGGCCACGAGACCACCGTCAACCTGCTCGATCACGCGGCGGTCCTGCTGCTCACCCATCCCGAGCAGCTGGCGCTGGTCCGCAGCGGCGCCGCGACCTGGTCGGACGTGGTGGAGGAGACGCTGCGGGTGCAGTCCCCGCTGGGCAGCCTGCCGCTGCGCTTCGCCGTCGAGGACATCGACCTGGGTGACGTGACGATCGCCAAGGGCGACGCCATCCTCGTCAACTTCGCCGCCTCGGGCCGCGACCCGAAGGTCTTCGGCGACAACGCGTCCGTGTTCGACATCAGCCGCCCCGAGCGGGGCAGTCACATCTCGTTCGGCCACGGCGTGCACCACTGCGTGGGGGCGCCGCTGGCCCGGCTGGAGGCATCGGTGGCGCTGCCCGCGCTCTTCGAGCGTTTCCCGGACCTGCGGCTCGCCGAGCCGGTGGAGAAGCTGCCGACGGTGGAGTCGTTCGTCTCCAACGGGCACGAGGTCGTCCCGGTGCGCCTCGGCGTACCGGCCGCCGTCTGACCGGCGCCCTTCGACGCGGAAGGTCCGCCCCGGGCACCCCCCGGGACGGACCTTCCGCGTCGTGCACTCAGTTCGCCGGGCTCTGCCCGAACGGGTTGTCGACGGCGAACCGCCACTGGCCGTCGGCGCCCAGGCGCAGCACGTCCAGGCCCACGCCCTCCAGCTGCTGTGCACCCTCCGGCGTCTCCACGTCGATCGCCCAGTCCACCACCAGCAACGCGGTGTCGCCGGTGACGTGCGACTCGCGCAGCGTCGCGCGCATCTGCGGCTTCTGGCTGATGAACTCCGCGAGCGAGTCGCGCCGGGCCTGACCGGTCTGCGGGTTGCCCGGCTCCCACACCGAGATCGCGTCCTCCGTGTACATCGCGTTGATCGTGTCGACGTCTCCCGAGTTGAACGCCTCGACGTATCGCTCCCCGTGCTCGCGCGCGGCGTCGACCAGCTGCTCGTGTGTGACGGTCATGGCGTGCTCCCTCCGTTTGGTGTCCGAAGTCATCGGTGGCCGACGCTAACCGGGCGCGGTCGTTGCCGACCCCACCGCCGGGCAACGGAGCACTCATCCACTTTGGGTTACCACATCATTACCGCCTGCTGAGGAAGGGCCGGAAGGGTGGGAGATCCCCAGGTCCACCCGGAAGGCGGATGATGAACGAGATCGCAGTCGTCGGTATGGCGTGCCGGCTGCCCGGCGCCTCCGAGCCCGGTGCGTTCTGGGAGTTGCTCGCCGCCGGTGGCAGCGGCCTGCGCACCGGCGCCGACGGCACGCGGGCGGGCCGCCTCGACGGCACCGGCGATTTCGACGCCGCGTTCTTCGGCATCTCGCCCCGCGAAGCGGCCGCCGTCGACCCGCAGCAGCGCCTGCTGCTCGAACTGGCCTGGGAGGGCCTCGAGGACGCCGGCATCATCCCGGCCACCCTCGCCGGCAGCCGCACCGCCGTCTACGTCGGCGCGCTGCGCGACGACTACGCCCACCTGGTGCGCCGGCACGGCGAGCAGGCCGTCACCCAGCACTCGATGACCGGGCTCAGCCGCGGAATCATCGCCAACCGGGTCTCCTACTTCCTTGACCTGCGCGGACCCAGCCTCACCGTTGACGCCGCGCAGGCCTCCTCACTGGTCGCCGTGCACTTGGCCGGCGAGAGCCTGCGCACCGGCGAGGCCGACCTCGCCCTCGCCGCCGGGATCAACCTGGCGCTGCTCGGCGACCACGTCACCGAACGGCGCTTCGGCGCGCTCTCCCCGGATGGCGAGAGCTACGCCTTCGACGCCCGGGCCAACGGCTTCGCCCCCGGCGAGGGCGCCGCGCTGGTCGTGCTCAAGCCCCTGACGAAGGCGCGGGCCGACGGCGACCGCGTCTACGGCGTCATCCGGGGCAGCGCCGTCAACCACGGCGGCGCGGCGCCGGCGCTGACCGTCCCTCGTGCCGACGCGCAGGCCGACCTGCTGCGCGCGGCGTACCGCCGGGCCGGCACCGACCCGCACCAGGTGCAGTACGTCGAGGCGCACGGCACCGGAACCCGGCTCGGCGACCCGATCGAGGCCCAGGCGCTTGGTGCCGCCCTGGGCGTCGGGCGCCCCGCCGCGCAGGCGCTGCGGATCGGCTCGGCGAAGACCAACGTCGGCCACCTGGAGGCCGCGGCCGGCGTCGTCGGACTGCTCAAGGTCCTGCTCGCGCTCTCCCACCGAGAGCTGCCGGCCAGCCGCAACTTCAGCGTGCCGAACCCCGACATCCCGTTCGCCGAGCTCGGCCTCGAAGTCCAGCAGCGACGCGGCCCGTGGCCGGACCCGACCCGACCGCTGGTCGGCGGCGTCAGCTCGTTCGGCATGGGCGGCGTCAACTGCCACGTCGTCCTGGCCGAGGCGCCCCCGACCCCCGAGCAGCCCGAGGGCCCGGTCCCGCCGGTGCTGCCCTGGGTGGTCACCGCGCGCGAGGACGCGCTGTGCGCGCAGGCGGCCCGGCTGCGTGACTGGCTGAACCGGGACGACCCGCCGCCACCCGCGGACGTCGCCCGGGCGCTCGCCGGCACCCGTACGGTCTTCGACCACCGCGCGGTCATCCTCGACGCCGACCCGGCCGCTCTCGACGCGGCGGCTGCCGGCCGCCCAGCGCCGAATCTGATCACCGGAGCCGTCGCGCCCGGACCCGTGGCGGCGGTCTTCAGCGGCCAGGGCAGCCAGCGCGCCGGCATGGGACGGCAGCTGTACGCGGCGTTCCCGCGCTTCGCCGAGGCATTCGACGAGATCGCCACCCACCTGGACCGGTTGCTGCCCCGGCCGCTGACCGACGTGATCGTCTCCGGGGACGGCCTCGACGACACCGGATTCACCCAGCCGGCGCTGTTCGCCGTCGAGGTCGCCCTCTACCGACTCGCCGAGTCCTGGGGAGTGCGCTTCGATCACGTGACCGGACACTCCATCGGCGAGATCGCCGCCGCGCACGTCGCCGGCGTGTTCACCCTGGCCGACGCGGCGACCCTGGTCACCGCCCGGGGGCGGCTCATGCAGGCCCTGCCGGCCGGCGGCGCGATGGTCGCCGTCGAGGCCACCGAGGACGAGGTGCGCCCGCGCCTGACCGCCGGCGTGGACCTCGCGGCGATCAACGGGCCGGCCGCCGTGGTCATCTCCGGCCCGGAACCGGCCGTCCTGGAACTCGCCGAGGCGTTCCGGGCCGCCGGGCACCGCACCCGCCGTCTGAGCGTCAGCCATGCCTTCCACTCGGCGCTGATGGAGCCGATGCTCCAGGAGTTCCACGCCGTCGTGGCCGGGCTGGATCCGCGCCCGCCCCGGATAACGTTGATCTCCACCGTTCACGGGCGGGCGTTGCGCGACGACGAGGCCACCGACCCCGGCTACTGGAGCACGCAGGTTCGCCGGCCGGTGCGCTTCCACGACGCGATCCGGGCGCTGGCGGCCGAGCACGTCGCTACCTACCTGGAGCTGGGCCCGGACGGGGTGTGCAGTGCGCTGATCGCGGCGGCCCTGCCCGAGGCGGGCGGCGCGTCCGCCGTACCGCTGCTGCGGGCGAACCGGAACGAACCACGGACCTTCACCACCGCGATTGCCCAGGCGTTCGTGCGGGGCGTGCCGGTGGACTGGGCGGCCGCCTGCGGCCCCGGCCCGCGAGCCGAGCTCCCGCCGTACGCGTTCCAGCGACGCCGGCACTGGTTCGACACCGTGAGCACCGCGCCGGTCGAAGCCGCGCCGCGGCACCCGGCGACCACCGACCTGGCGTCCCTGGTCCACGAGCACGCCGCAGCCGTGCTCGGCATCGCGCCGGGACAGCGGCTCGATCCGAACGCCACCTTCCGCGACCTCGGCTTCGACTCGCTGATGGGCGTCGAGCTGCGCGACGCCCTGGCCGCCGCGACCGGCCGGTCGCTGCCCGCGGCACTGATCTACGACCGGCCGACCATCGGCGACCTGGTGACCCACCTGGCCGAAGCCGGCGCCGACTCCGGTGGCACGGCGGCCGTGACGGCCGAGGGGACCGGCGACGACGGTGCCGTCGCCATCATCGGCATGGCCTGCCGCTACCCGGGCGGCGTCGCCTCCCCCGAGGACCTGTGGCGGCTGGTCGCCGACGGCGTTGACGCGGTCGGCGCGTTCCCGACCGACCGCGGCTGGGACGCCCACCTGCACGACCCCGACCCCGACCGGCCCGGCCGCAGCTACGTCGACCAGGGCGGCTTCCTCTACGACGCGGCGCTGTTCGACGCCGACTTCTTCGGCATCTCACCGCGGGAAGCGCTCGCCATGGACCCGCAGCAGCGGCTGCTGCTGGAGACCGCGTGGGAGGCGGCCGAACGCGCCGGGCTCGAACCGCGCTCGCTGCGCGGGACCCGTACCGGCGTGTACGTCGGCGGCACCCACCTCGACTACGGACCGCGCATGCACACCGCCGGCTCGGAGGTCGACGGGCACGTGCTGACCGGCACCACCGCCAGCGTGATGTCCGGGCGCATCGCCTACCAGCTGGGCCTGCACGGCCCGGCGGTCACGGTGGACACCGCTTGCTCGTCGTCGCTGGTCGCGCTGCACCTGGCGGTGCGTTCGGTACGGTCCGGCGAATCCACCCTCGCCTTCGCGGGCGGCGTCGCGGTGATGTCCGGCCCCGGCATGTTCGTCGAGTTCTCCCGGCAGCGGGGACTGGCGCCCGACGGCCGCAGCAAGTCGTTCGCCGCGGCCGCCGACGGCACCTCGTGGGCCGAGGGTGCCGGCCTGCTGCTCATCGAGCGGCTCGCCGACGCGCGCCGCCACGGTCACCGGGTCCTCGCCGTGATCCGGGGCAGCGCGGTCAACTCCGACGGCGCGTCCAACGGCCTGACCGCCCCCAGCGGCCCGGCCCAGGAGCGGGTGATCCGCGACGCGCTCACCGACGGCCGCCTGGACGCGACCGCTGTCGACGCCGTGGAGGCGCACGGCACCGGCACCCGCCTCGGCGACCCGATCGAGGCAGACGCGCTGCGGGCCACGTACGGGCAGGCCGGCCATCCGGTGTGGCTCGGCTCGCTGAAGTCGAACATCGGCCACACCCAGGCGGCCGCCGGTGTCGGCGGAGTCATCAAGATGGTGCAGGCGATGCGGCACCAGCGCCTGCCGCGAACCCTGCACGTGGACCGGCCCACCGACCATGTCGACTGGAACGCCGGCGGGGTTCGCCTGCTGACCGGGGACCGGGAATGGCCGCGCGGCGACCGGCCACGTCGCGCCGCAGTGTCGTCGTTCGGGGTCAGCGGCACCAACGCGCACGTCGTCCTCGAGGAGGGCGACGATCCGGGGCCGGGCGCTCCCGCGCCGGCCGGTCCGTACCCGCTTGCCTGGGCCGTCTCCGGGCGCACCGGTGCCGCCCTGACCGAGCAGGCCCGCCGCCTGCACGAGCGGCTGAGCGCCGCGCCGGAGACCGACCCGACCGCGGTCGCGCGGACGCTCACCACCGGACGGACCGCCTTCGAACGGCGCGCCGTCGTCCTCGGCACCGACCTCGAGGCCCTGCTCGGCGGGCTTGCGGCCGTGGCCGCGGGAAGCGCGCATCCGGACGTCGTCACCGGCGAGGCGCGGGTGTCCGCGCCGACGGCGCTGCTCTGCACCGGGCAGGGCGCGCAGTACCCCGGCATGAGCCGCGAGCTGTACGAGGCCGACCCGGTCTTCGCGGCCGCCTTCGACGAGGTGTGCGACGCCTTCGCACCGCATCTGGACCGGCCGCTGCGCGAGGTCGTGCACGCCGGGGAGGACATCGACCGGACGGATTGGACCCAGCCCGCCCTGTTCGCCGTCGAGGTCGCCGTGGCCCGGCTGCTGGAGCACCACGGGCTGCGGGCCGGCCTGCTCGCCGGGCACTCGATCGGTGAGCTGGCCGCCGCGTACCTGGCCGGGGTGTACTCGCTGCCCGACGCGGCCCGCCTGGTCACCGCCCGCGGCCGTGCCATGCGCGACGCCCGCGCGGGTGGCGCCATGGCGGCCATCGAGGCTGGTGCCGCCGAGGTCGAGCCGGAACTGAGCGCCGAGGTGAGCCTCGCGGCCGTCAACGCCCCCGACGCCGTGGTGGTCTCCGGCGACGCCGACGCGGTGACCGCGCTGGCCGAGCGCTGGGCCGCGCGCGGCCGCCGCACCCGGACGCTGGTCGTCAGCCACGCCTTCCACTCGGCGCACATGGACGGGGCGCTGGACGAGTTCCGGACCGTCGCCGAGCAGGTCACCTACCACCGGCCCCGGCTGCCGCTGATCTCCACGGTCACCGGGCGGCTCGCCGGGGAGGAGATCGCCACGGCGGAGTACTGGACCCGGCAGATCCGCGAGACGGTCCGCTTCGCCGACGCGGTGACCGCGCTCGTCGAGGCCGGTGCCGGGCTGCTGGTCGAAGTGGGTCCGGACGCGGTGCTCGCACCGCTCGCCGCGCGGACGCTGCCGCCGGACGTGACGGCGATCGCGGCGCTGCGTCGCGGGCACTCCGACACCCGGTCGGTGGCCGGGGCGCTGTCCCGGGCGCACGTCCACGGCGTACCGGTCGATCTCGACCTGCTCGCCCCCGGTGACGCGCGCGCCGACCTGCCCACCTACCCGTTCCAGCGGGAACGCTTCTGGCTGGCGCCGCAGGGTGGCGGCGACGTGCGCACCCTCGGCCTGATGCCCGCCGGGCATCCGCTGCTGGGCGCCCGCACCAGCATCGCCGGACGGGACGAGGTCGTGCTGTCCGGCCGGCTGTCGACGGACGAGCAGCCGTGGCTGGCCGACCACGTCGTCGGATCGGGGGCGCTGCTGCCCGCGGCGGCCTTCGCCGAGCTGGTACTGAGCGCCGGACTGACGTGTGGCGCCCCGCGCGTCGCGGAGCTGACGCTGGAGGCACCGCTGCGGCTGGACGCGCCGGTGCGCGTGCAGATCACCGTCGCCGCCCCGGCCGGCGACGGCAGCCGCGCGTTCACCGTGCACGCCGCGGCGGACACCGGCGGGGAGCAGTGGAGCCGGCATGCCACCGGCCTGCTCACCCCGGCCGTGCCGGAGCGGGCCGGACCGACCGGGGCGTGGCCGCCGCCGGGCTCGACCGCGGTACCGGTCGCCGACGTCTACGCCCGCCTCGCCGACGCCGGTTACCACTACGGTCCGGCCTTTCGCGGGCTGCGCGGTCTCTGGCACAACAGCGACGGTGCCTACGCCGAGGTCGGCCTGCCGGACGGGCTGCGCGACACCGCCGCCGGCTACGGCCTGCACCCGGTGCTGCTCGACTCGGCGCTGCACGCCCTGGTCTGGCAGCTCCTGTCCCGGCGAACCGGCGACGCGGACACCATCGACCTGCCGTTCGTGATCGCCGGTCTGCAGGTCGCGCGGCACGGCGCGGCCACGGCGCGGGTCCGGCTCACCCCGGCGGGGACGGACGCGGCCGGGTTGCGGCTCGTGGCCGCCGACGGGTCGCCGGTGGCCACGGTCGACGCCGTCACCGTACGACCGGTGACCGCCACCGACGCTCGCCTGCACACCATCGACTGGGTCGAGGTCAGCGCCGGGACCTCGCCGCCGATCCTGACTGTCGTGCCCATCGACGCGCCCGGTGAGCTGCCCGGACAGGCACACACCACGGCCCTCGACCTGGCCCGGCTGATCCGCGGGCGGCTGCCCGGCGACGAGCGGCTCGCCGTCGTCACCCGCAACGCCGTGCAGGTGTTGCCCGGCGAGGACGTCACCGGTCTCGGTGCCGCCACGGCGTGGGGCCTGGTGCGCTCGGTGCAGAGCGAGCATCCCGGCCGGGTCGTGCTGGTCGACCTGGACGAGGCGGCCGACGACCTCCAGCTGCGCCGGGCCCTGACCACCGGCGAACCGCAGGTCGCCGTCCGGGGCGGAAAGCTGCTCGCGCCCCGGCTCGTCCCGGCGGCGCCGGCCGGCGCCGTGAGCGGGCGGCTCGACCCGGCGGGGACGGTGCTCATCGTCGGCGGCACCGCCGGGCTCGGCGCCCGGTTCGCGCGCCATCTGGTCGCCGAGTACGGCGTACGCCACCTGCTGCTGCTCAGCCGCCGCGGCTCGGACACCCCCGGGCTGCCCGAGCTGGTCACCGAACTCGCCGCCCACGGTGTCCGGGTACGCGCGGTCGCGGCCGACGCGGCGGACCGCACCCAACTCGCCCGCGTGCTGGACGAGATCCCCGCCGAGCACCCCCTGACCGGTGTCCTGCACACCGCCGGCGTGCTCGCCGACGCGACCGTCGCCACCCTCACCGACGAGCAGATCACCACCGTGCTGCGTCCGAAGATCGACGCGGCCTGGCACCTGCACGAGCTCACCCGGGACCGTCCACCGGCGCTGTTCGTGCTCTTCTCCTCGGTCTCCGGCCTGGTCGGCACACCCGGGCAGGCCAACTACGCGGCCGCGAACACCTTCCTGGACGCGCTCGCCGCCCACCGGCGTGCCGCCGGGATGCCGGCGCTGTCGCTGGCCTGGGGGCTGTGGGACGGCACCGCCGGGATGGGCGCCGGCCTCGGCGAGGACGACCTCGCCCGCTGGCGCCGGGCCGGCTTCGCCCCGCTCGGCGCCGCCGACGGCCTCGTCCTGTTCGATGCCGCGATCAGCGCCGACGCGGCCCTGATCGCGCCGGCCCGATACCAACCGCGACCCGTCGCGCAGGTTGCCGTCTCGCTCGACGATGACCGGGTCGTGGAATTCGACGAAAGCCGGACGCTGGAGCTGGTGCGTGCGGCCACCGCCACCGTCCTGGGACACCGCGGCACCGACCGGGTCGACCCGCGGCGGGCATTCCGTGAACTCGGCCTGGACTCCCTGGGCGGCGTGGAGCTGCGGAACCAGCTCGGCGCCGCGACCGGACTGCGCCTGCCGGCCACCGTGGTCTTCGACCACCCCACCCCGGAGGCGCTCGCGGCCCATCTGAGCGCCCAGTTCGGTGCTGGCGCCGACGAGAGCGCGCCGGTCGTTCCGGCGGTCGCGAAGGTCTCCGACGAGCCGGTCGCGATCGTGGGGATGGCCTGCCGGTTTCCGGGTGGGGTGGGCTCGCCGGAAGAGTTGTGGCGGCTGGTGACCGAGGAGATCGACGCGGTCGGGGAGTTTCCGGTCAACCGGGGCTGGGATGTGGAGTCGTTGTACGACCCGGATCCGGACCACGCGGGGACGTCGATCACGAGGCAGGGCGGTTTCCTGTACGACGCCGACCGCTTCGACGCCGAGTTCTTCGGCATGTCCCCCCGCGAGGCCACCGCCACCGACCCGCAGCAACGGCTGCTGCTGGAGACGACCTGGGAGCTGTTCGAGGACGCCGGGATCGACCCGGCGACGCTGCGCGGCTCGAACACCGGCGTCTTCACCGGCGCCATGTACGACGACTACGCGGCCGGCCGCCGCAGCGCCCCACCGGAGTTCGAAGGCTTCCTGCTCACTGGAAACCTCTCCAGCGTCGTGTCCGGGCGGGTGGCGTACACCTTTGGTTTTGAGGGCCCGGCGGTGACGGTTGATACGGCGTGTTCGTCGTCGTTGGTGGCTTTGCATTTCGGCGTTTCGGCGTTGGGGCGTGGTGAGTGTGATCTGGCGGTGGTCGGTGGGGTGACGGTCATGTCGTCGCCGAACACGTTTGTGGAGTTTTCCCGGCAGCGTGGTCTGGCGGTCGATGGGCGGTGTCGTTCTTTCGCTGATGGTGCGGGGGGTACGGGTTGGGCCGAGGGTGTGGGGTTGTTGTTGGTTCAGCGGTTGTCGGATGCGGTTGCTACTGGTCGTCGGGTTTTGGCTGTGGTTCGTGGTTCGGCGGTGAATCAGGATGGCGCGTCTAACGGATTGACGGCACCGAGTGCTCCTGCGCAGGAGCGGGTGATTGGTCGGGCGTTGGCGGCTGCTGGTTTGTCGGTGGCGGATGTTGATGTGGTGGAGGGTCATGGGACGGGGACTCGGCTTGGTGATCCGATTGAGGTCGGGGCGTTGCAAGCGACTTATGGTCGTTCGCGCGATGGGGTGTGGCTGGGTTCGTTGAAGTCGAACATTGGTCATGCGCAGGCGGCGGCGGGCGTCGGTGGTGTGATCAAGATGGTTCAGGCGATGCGGTACGGGGTGATGCCGCGTTCGTTGCACAGCGAGACGCCGTCGTCGGAGGTTGACTGGGATGCCGGTGGGGTGCGCTTGTTGTCGCAGGCCCGGTCGTGGCCTGTCGAGGACCGTCCGCGGCGGGCGGCGGTGTCGTCGTTTGGAATCAGCGGCACGAACGCGCATGTCATTGTGGAGCAGGGTCCGGTGGTCGAGCCGGTCGCGCGGCGGCGGTCGCCGGTTGTGCCGTGGGTGTTCTCGGCTCGTGATGAACCGGGGTTGCGGCGTCAGCTGGCCCGGTTGAGCGAGCACCTGACCCGGTATCCGGATACGGACCCCGTCGACGTCGGCTACACCCTCGCCACCCGGCCCCTGCTGGAGTACCGGGCCGCCGTCGTCGGTGACGACCCCCTCGCCGGGCTCGACGCGCTGGCCACCGGCACGCCGCACCCGGCGGTGCTGCCCGCGCGTGCCGTCCGCGACACCGGCGCCCGCACCGCGTTCCTGTTCACCGGGCAGGGCAGCCAGCGCCTCGACATGGGCCGCGAGCTGCACGAGACCAGTTCCGAATTCGCCCGCGCCTTCGACGAGATCTGCGACCTGCTCGACCCGCACCTGCCCCGGCCGATGCGCCAGGTCCTGTGGGCCGAGCCCGGCTCTGCCGACTCGGCCCTGCTCGATCAGACCGCGTACACGCAGGCCGCGCTCTTCGCCGTTGAGGTCGCCCTCTACCGGTTGGTCGAGCACCACGGCGTACGCCCGGACTACCTGCTCGGCCACTCCATAGGCGAGGTGAGCGCCGCCCACGTCGCCGGTCTGTGGGACCTGCCCGGCGCCTGCGCGGTCGTGGCCGCCCGCGGCCGGCTCATGCAGGCTGCCCGTGAAGGCGGCGTGATGATCGCCGCCCGCGCCAGTGAGGATCAGGTCCGCGCCGACGTGCGCCGCCTCGGACTGGACGAGGCGCTCGCGGTCGCCGCGGTCAACGGCCCGCAGGCCACCGTCGTCTCCGGCGACGCTCCGGCGGCCGACCGCCTCGCCGCGTGGTGGGACGAGCAGGGCGTCGCCCGCCGGCTGCTGACGGTCAGCCACGCGTTCCACTCCCCGCACATGGACGTCGTGCTGGACGACTTCCTCGCCGCGCTGGCGAAGGTGGACTTCCACCAGCCGCGCATCCCGATCGTCTCCAACCTGACCGGGGAACTCGCCGACCCGGACGAGCTGCGCGAGCCGGGCTACTGGGTCCGGCACATCCGCGAGACGGTGCGCTTTTTCGACGGCGTACGCCAGCTCGACGCCCTCGGCGTCGGCCGCTACCTGGAGATCGGCCCGGGTGGGACCCTGGCCGCCCTGGTCCAGCAGTGCCTGCCGGCGGACCGGGACGCCACCTGTGCCGCGCTGCTGCCGCCCGGCCGGCCCGAGCCGCACGGGATCGCCGCCGGGCTCACCCAGCTGCGCCTGCACGGCGCGACCTGGGACCCGGCTGCGGTGTTCCCCGGCGGGCGACACACCGACCTGCCGACGTACAGCTTCAAGGCCGACCGCTACTGGCTCCCGGCGCCGCCCGCCGACACCGACGGCGGGTTCGGCCACCCGCTGCTGCACACCGGCACCGAGCTGGCCGGCCGGCACGGCATGGTCTTCACCGGCAGCGCCGCCGCGACCGGTTGGCTCGCCGATCACCGGGTCGGCGACGCGGTCCTGATCCCCGGCACCGCCGTGCTGGAGATGCTGCTGCGCGCCGGCCGCGAGACCGGCTGCCCGAGAGTCGCCGACCTGACCGTCACCGCGCCCCTGGTGGTACCGGACGACGGCACGCTGCGGTTGCAGGTGCTGATCGCCGCGCCGGACGATCGCGGGAACCGCGCCGCCGAGGTGCACGCCCGCGCCGGCGAGCAGGACGAATGGGCCTCGCACGCGACGGCGACGCTCGCCCCGGGCGAGGACGACGACCCCGCCGTCGACGCGATCGAGTGGCCGCCGGCCGCCACCGAGGTCGACCTGGCCGGCGCCTACGAGCGGCTCGCCGGACACGGCTACCGGTACGGGCCGGCGTTCCAGGGCCTGCGTCGGGTGTGGACCGCCGGTGACGACCTGTACGCCGAGGTCGAGCAAGAGGACGACGCCGGGTTTCTGCTGCACCCCGCCCTGCTCGACGCCGGCCTGCATGCCCTGCTTCCCGGGGTCGCGGCCGACGACCGGCCGGCCGTCGTGCCGTTCAGCTGGGCGGGCGTGCGGCTGTACCGGACCGGAGCCCGCAAGCTGCGCGTACGGTTGACCCGTACCGGCCCGGACACCGTCGCGGTCGCCGCCGCCGACGAGTTCGGTACGCCCGTGCTGCGTGTCGAGGCGCTGAGCCTGCGGCCCCTGGCCGGCGCGATGCCGCACGACCCGCTGCTGACGGTCTCCTGGGTTCCCGCCGCCTCCGAGCCCGGCACCACGGTGGACGTGTACGAGGTCACCGGCACCGACCCCGGCGACGTCGTCCGCGACACGCTGCACCGGGTACGGCGGTGGCTGGCCGATGAGAGCACTGCCGAGCGCCGCCTCGCCGTGGTCACCCGCCGGGCGGCCGGTCCCGTCCACGCCGGGGTGTGGGGGCTCATCCGCACGGCCCAGACCGAGCACCCGGGCCGGTTCGTCCTGCTCGACGTCGACCACGACGACCCCGTGTCGCCGCCCGCGCTGCCCACGACGGAGCAGCAGTTCGCCGTACGTGACGGACAACTCCTCGTGCCCCGGCTGGTCCGGGCCACCGGCACACCGGGCGCGGCGCCCGACTGGGCGGCCGGAACCGTGCTGCTCACCGGCGCGACCGGCACGCTCGGCCGGATCCTGGCCCGCCACCTGGTCACCCGGCACGGCGCCCGCGACCTGTTGCTGCTCAGCCGCCGCGGCGAGACCGCACCGGGCGCCGCCGAACTGCGCGACGAGCTGACCGCCGCCGGCGCGCGGGTGACCTTCGCCGCGTGCGACGTCACCGACCGCGCCGCCCTGGCCGCCGTCCTGGCCGTCCACCCGGTGCGGGCCGTCGTGCACGCCGCCGGCGTGGTGGCCGACGGCGTGCTGACCGGGCTGACCGACGAGCAGGTCAACCGCGTCCTCGCCGCCAAGATCGACGCCGCCCGGAACCTGCACGAGCTGACCCGTGAGCGCGAGTTGGAGGCGTTCGTCCTCTACTCCTCGGTCGCCGGGCTCTTCGGCACCGCCGGGCAGGCCGCCTACGCGGCCGGCAACACGTACCTGGACGCCCTCGCCGCCGCCCGCCACGCCGCCGGACTGCCCGGCACCTCCCTCGCCTGGGGGCTGTGGGCGCAGACCAGCGAACTGAGCGGGCACCTCGGCGACGCCGACCGGCAACGCCTCGCCCGCCTCGGCCTACGCCCGGTCGCCACGGAAGCGGCGATGGTGATGTTCGACGCGGCGACCGCCGGCACCGAGCCGCTGTACGCGCTCACCGGCCTCGACCTGGCCGCCGTCCGCGCCACCGGTGCCGTTCCACCGCTGCTGCGCGCGCTCATGCCGGCCGCCAGCTCCCGCCCGGCCGGGACCGGCGAACCGGCCGCTGCTCGGCTCGGCGCGCTGCCCGCAGCCGAACGCCGTCCCGCCCTGCTGCGCCTGGTCCGCGGGCAGGCTGCCGCCGTGCTGGGCTACGCCGATCAGCAGGCCCTGGCCGAGGACCGGGTTTTGCAGGAGTTCGGCCTGGACTCGCTGACCGCGGTTGAGCTGCGCAACCGGATCGGTGCCGCGATCGGCACGCAACTGCCGGCCGGGGTGGTCTTCGACCATCCGAGCGTCGGCGCCCTCGCCGCCTACCTCGACCGGATCGTCGCTCCGGACCCGCGGGCCGCCGCGCGGGCGCTGCTGGCCGATCTGGACCGGATCGGCGAGAACCTGGCGGCGGCGGTCGAGGTGGGGGACGCCGCCGATCTCGCCGCACGGCTCCACGCCCTGCTCAAGATCGTCCAACCCGGTGCCGGACCGGCCGGTGCCGACCTGGCGGCCGCCAGCGACGAAGAACTGTTCGCGCTCGTCGACGAGTCCGAGTGATCGCCGACCTGGAAAGTGGGTGGCCCCATGGCTGACGAAGAGAAGCTTCGCGAATACCTCAAGCGTGCGATCGCCGATGCGCGCGACGTACGCCAGCGTCTGCAACAGGTGCAGGACAGCCAGCAGGAGCCGATCGCCGTGGTCGGCATGGCCTGCCGCTATCCGGGCGGGGTGCGCACCCCCGAGCAGCTGTGGCGCCTGGTCGCCGACGGCGTCGACGCGGTCGGCGGGTTCCCGGACAATCGGGGCTGGGACCTGCGGCGGCTCTACCACCCCGACCCCGACCACGTGGGCACCTCCATCACCCGCGAGGGCGGCTTCCTGCACGACGCCGACCTGTTCGACGTGGACTTCTTCGGGATGTCGCCGCGCGAGGCCCTCGCCACCGACCCGCAGCAGCGGCTGCTGCTGGAGACGGCGTGGGAGACGTTCGAGGACGCCGGGGTCGACCCGGCGACGCTGCGGGGCACTGCCACCGGCGTGTTCGCCGGCGCCATGTACAGCGACTACGGCACCCGGCCCGGCCTGCCGCCGGACGAGTTCCAGGGCTACCTGTTCAGTGGCAGCGCCGGCAGCATCGCCGCCGGGCGGCTCGCCTACACGTACGGGCTGGAGGGCCCCGCCGTCGCCGTCGACACCGCCTGCTCGTCGTCGCTGGTCGCGCTGCACCTCGCCGCCTCCGCGCTGCGCCGCGGCGAGTGCGACCTGGCCCTGGCCGGCGGCGTGACCGTCATGTCGACCCCGGTCGCGTTCATCGAGTTCTCCCGGCTTCGCGGCCTGTCCACCGACGGCCGGTGCCGCTCGTACTCCGCCGCGGCCGACGGCACCGGCTGGGCCGAAGGCGTCGGCCTGCTGCTGGTGCAGCGGCTGTCCGATGCGATCCGCGACGGCCGCCGGGTGCTGGCCGTGCTCCGCGGCACCGCGGTCAACGCCGACGGCGCCTCCAACGGCCTGACCGCCCCGAACGGCCCCGCCCAGGAGCGCGTCATCCGCCGCGCCCTGGACGCGGCGGGCCTGCGCCCGGCCGACGTCGACGTGGTCGAGGGACACGGGACCGGCACCCGGCTCGGCGACCCGATCGAGGTCGAGGCGCTGCAAGCCACCTACGGCCAGGCCGGGCGGCCGGTCTGGCTCGGCTCGCTCAAGTCCAACATCGGGCACTCCCAGGCCGCCGCCGGGGTCGGCGGGGTCATCAAAATGGTGCAGGCCATGCGGTACGGCGTCATGCCGCGCACCCTGCACGCCGACGAGCCGACCCCGCACGTCGCCTGGGACAGTGGCGGTGTCACGCTGCTGCGCGAGGCCCGGGACTGGCCCGCGACCGACGGGGTGCGCCGCGCGGCGGTCTCGTCGTTCGGCTTCGGTGGCACCAACGCGCACGTCGTCCTCGAACACACCGTGCCGCAGCCGGTCACCCCGCCACCCGCTCCGCCGGTGGTGCCGTGGCTGATCTCCGCGCACGACGCGGCCGGACTGCGGGCGCAGGCCGAGCAGCTGGCCGGGTTCGCCCAGGCCCACCCCGAGGCCAGCGTCGCCGACATCGGCCGTACTCTCGCCGCTCGTCCCGCTCTGCCGACCCGCGCGGTGATCACCGCGACCAGCCGGGGGGAGCTGCGCGCCGCGCTCGCGGCCGCCGAACCGGCCCCGGCCGCCGCCGGTGGCGCGCTCGCCGTCATGTTCACCGGGCAGGGCGCGCAGCGGGCCGGAATGGGCAGCGAACTTCGCGCGGCCTTCCCGGTCTTCCGGGACGCGTACGACGCGGCCTGCGCGGAGCTGGACCGCTGGCTGCCGCGCCCGGTACGCCCGGTCATCGAGTCCGGCGACGGGCTGGAACAGACCGGCTTCACCCAGCCGGCGCTGTTCGCCTTCGAGGTCGCACTGTTCCGACTGCTCGCCTCCTGGGGGCTGCGTCCGGACTTCGTCGTGGGCCACTCGATCGGCGAACTCGCCGCCGCCCACGTCGCGGGTGTGCTCACGCTGCCCGACGCGGCCCGGCTCGTCGTCGCCCGCGGCACCCTGATGCAGGCCCTGCCACCGGGCGGCGTGATGGTCGCGATCCAGGCCAGCGAGGACGAGCTGCGCCCGACGCTGCCCGACGGCGTCGACGTCGCCGCGATCAACGCCGACGACGCGGTGGTGATCTCCGGTGCTGAGGGGGCCGCCGCCCGGGTGGAGGCGCTGTGGCGCGGCCGCGGCCGGCGCACCCGCCGCCTGACGGTCTCGCACGCCTTCCACTCGGCCCGGATGGACCCGATGCTGGACGCCCTGCGCGAGCAGGCGAACACCTTGACGTACGCCGTACCGAAGCTCGCCGCCGTCTCCACGGTCAGCGGCGCCCCGGTCCGCGACGAATGGCAGCGACCCGGCTACTGGTCCGGGCAGGTCCGCGCCACCGTCCGGTTCGCCGACGCCGTACGCAAGCTGCGCGAACTCGGCGTGACCACCTTCGTCGAGATCGGACCGACCGCGGTGCTGTCCGCCCTGGTCGACGGCGCGGTCCCGGCCTGCCGCGCCGACCGCCCCGAGGTCCCGGCCGTCGTCGGCGCGCTGACCGACCTGTGGAAACGTGGCGTGCCGGTCGACTTCTCCAGCTACTTCCCGGGCGGCACCGGCCCACACGTCGACCTGCCCCGGTACGCGTTCGCCCGCCAGCGCTACTGGCTCAGCCCGCGTACCGCCGTCCCGGACGCCGCCGCGCTGGGACAGTCCGCGACCGGGCACCCGCTGCTGGGCGCCGCCGTCCGCCCGGCCGGCGCCGGCGACCTGCTGCTGACCGGGCACCTCGACACCGACACCCAGCCCTGGCTCGCCGACCACACGCTGAACGGTCAGGTGATCGTCCCGGGCACGGCGCTGCTGGAAATGGCGCGGCGTGCCGCCGACGAGGCCGGCGCCACCGGCATCGCGGAGCTCACCCTGCTCACACCGCTGACGGTGCCACCGCGGGCCGGCGTCGACGTGCAGGTGGCGGTCCGCGCCGCCGACCAGCGCGTCGACATCCACGCCGCCACCGACGGCACCTGGTACCCGGTGGCCACCGGGCAGCTCACCGAGACGCCGGCCGAACCCGTCGAGTACCTGCGCGAGTGGCCGCCCGCCGGCGCCACCGAGCTGGACCTGACCGGCACCTACGAGCGGCTTCGCGACTACGGCTACGGCTACGGCCCGCGCCTGCGCGGCCTGCGGCGGCTGTGGCATCGCGACGACGAGCTGTTCGCCGAGGTGAGTGGCGTCGACTCGGGCGACTTCGCCCTGCACCCGGCACTGCTCGACGCCGCCCTGCACGCGCTGCTGCCCGGTGTGGCCGGGGAGGCGCCAGCCCGGATGCCGTTCAGCTGGGCCGGCGTACGCTTCCGGCCCGGCGCGACGACCACCGCGCGGGTCCGGCTCACCCCGGCGGGCGCCGACACGTACGCCCTGCTCGTCGCCGACAGCGCGGGCACCCCGCTGGCCGGGGTCGACGCCGTCGCGCTGCGCCCGCTGTCCACCTCCGGCGCCCCGGCGCCGGCGGCCGACCTGCTGCCCCTGCGTTGGCGCCCGGCAGCCGCCGGGAATCCGCGACCCGGCACGAGCTGGGCGACGCTGCACGCCCCGTCCGACCTGGCCGCGTTGGCCGCCGAACCGCCGGACGTCGTGCTCGCCCCCGTGCCCGGCCCACCGCCGGACGGCGACCTGCCCGCCGCCGTGCGCGCCGCCACCGCGCACGTGCTCACCCTGGTCCGCGACTGGCTCGCCGAGGACCGGTTCACCGCCACCCGGTTGGTCGTGCTGACCCGCGGTGCGGTCGCCACCGCACCCGGCGAAGCACCCTCGCTGATCCACGCCGCCGTCTGGGGCCTGCTGCGCTCGGCGCAGAGCGAGCACCCGGACCGGATCACGCTCGTGGACGCCGACGTGCCCGGCACCCCGGAGTTGCTGGCGGCCGCCGTCGCGGCCGGCGAACCACAGCTCGCGATCCGCGATGGCGTGCTCTTCGTCCCGCGCCTGGTCCCGGCCGTCCCGGTCGCCCCGGCCGGCACCGCGCCGCGCTTCGACGGGACCATCCTGATCACCGGCGGCGGCGGGACGCTCGCCCGCGCGCTGGCCCGCCACCTGGTGCACCAGCACGGTGCCCGGGATCTGCTGCTGCTCAGCCGCCGCGGCGAGACGCCGCCCGGCGCCGAGTTACGCGACGAGCTCGCCGCCGCCGGCGCGCGGGTCACCTTCGCCGCCTGCGACGTGACCGACCGCGCCGCCCTCGAAGCGGTCCTGGCTGACCATCCGGTACGTGCCGTCGTGCACACCGCCGGGATCACCGACGACGGCGTGCTGACCGCCCTCGACCCGGCCCGCCTCGACCGGACGCTGCGACCCAAGATCGACGGTGCGTGGCACCTGCACGAGCTCACCCGGGACCTGTCCGCGTTCGTGCTGTACTCCTCCCTCGCCGGCCTGGTGGGCACACCGGGGCAGGCCAACTACGCGGCCGGCAACACCTTCCTGGACGCGCTCGCCGCGCACCGGCGGGCCGCCGGGCTGCCCGCCGTCTCCCTGGCCTGGGGGCTGTGGGAGGCCGACAGCGTGCTGACCGGACACCTGTCCGCGACCGACCGCGGCCGCCTGACCCGGCTCGGCCTGCGGCCGCTGTCCACCGCAGCCGGGCTGGCCCTGTTCGACCAGGCCATCGCCGGCACCGAACCGGTGTACGCGGCGACCCGCCTGGACCGGTCCGCGCTGGACGCCGCCGACGCCTCGCCGCTGCTGCGGGAGCTGGTGCCGCGTCGCCGTCGCCCGGCGGCACCGCCGAAGCCGAACCGGGCCACCTCCGACCTGGTCCGCGCCACGCTCGCCGCCGTGCTCGGCCACGCCGACCCCACGGCCATCCCGACCGACCGTCCGTTGCAGGAACTCGGGCTCGACTCGCTGACCGCGGTCGAGCTGCGCAACCAGCTCGGCGCCGCGACCGGGCTGCGCCTGCCCGCCACGCTCGCCTTCGACCACCCCACCGTCGAGCGGCTGACCGCGTACCTGTCCGCCCAACTCGGCGGCGACCCGGCCGAGGCGCCGTCCGCCGAGCGGATGCGCGCCGAGGCGGACGAGCCAATCGCGATCGTGGGAATGGCCTGCCGGTTTCCGGGTGGGGTGGGCTCGCCGGAGCAGTTGTGGCGGCTGGTGGCCGATGAGGTCGACGCGGTCGGGGAGTTCCCGGCCAACCGCGGCTGGGACCTGGAGTCGCTGTACGACCCGGACCCGGCCCACCCGGGCACGTCGATCACGAGGCACGGCGGTTTCCTGTACGACGCCGACCGCTTCGACGCCGACTTCTTCCGCCTGTCGCCGAAGGAGGCCCTCGCCACCGACCCGCAGCAACGGCTCGTGCTGGAGACGACCTGGGAGCTGTTCGAGGACGCCGGCGTCGACCCGGCGACCCTGCGCGGCTCCAACACCGGCGTGTTCACCGGCGCGATGTACAGCGACTACGGCGCACGGGTCCGCGAGGTGCCCCCGGAGTTGGAGGGCTACCTCGCCGGCGGCAGCGCGAGCAGCGTCGTGTCGGGGCGGGTGGCGTACACGTTCGGTCTCGAGGGTCCGGCGGTGACGGTCGACACCGCGTGTTCGTCGTCTTTGGTGGCCCTGCACTGGGCGGTGTCCGCTCTGCAGCGCGGTGAGTGTGATCTGGCGGTTACGGGTGGGGTGACGGTGATGTCGTCGCCGAACACGTTTGTGGAGTTCTCTCGGCAGCGCGGCTTGGCAGTGGATGGCCGGTGCCGTTCCTATGCCGATGACGCGCAGGGTACTGGCTGGTCCGAGGGTGTCGGGTTGCTGTTGGTCCAGCGGTTGTCGGACGCGGTCGCTTCCGGTCGTCAGATCCTCGCTGTGGTGCGTGGTTCGGCCGTGAATCAGGATGGCGCGTCGAACGGGCTGACCGCGCCGAGTGGCCCTGCGCAGGAGCGGGTGATCGGCCAGGCTCTGGCGACCGCTGGCCTGACGGTGACGGATGTTGACGTGGTGGAGGGTCATGGCACGGGTACCCGGCTCGGCGATCCGATTGAGGTTCAGGCGTTGCAGGCGACCTACGGTCGTTCCGGGCGTCCGGTCTGGTTGGGTTCGCTGAAGTCGAACATCGGCCACGCGCAGGCGGCGGCGGGGGTCGGTGGTGTGATCAAAATGGTTCAGGCGATGCGGTACGGGGTGATGCCGCGTTCGTTGCACAGCGAGACGCCGTCGTCGGAGATTGACTGGGATGCCTCGGGAGTGCGTCTGTTGTCGCAGGTCCAGTCGTGGCCTGTCGAGGACCGTCCACGGCGTGCGGCGGTGTCGTCGTTCGGGATCAGCGGCACGAACGCGCACGTCATCCTGGAACAGGGCCCGACAACCGGGCCGACTGCGAAGCAGACACCGCCGGTCCTGCCGTGGGTGCTCTCCGCCCGCGACGAGCCGGCGCTGCGGCGCCAGCTCGCCCGGCTGCGCGAGCACCTGACCCAGCACCCCGGCACGGACCTCGCCGACGTCGGCTACACCCTCGCCACCCGCGCGGCGCTCCCGGTCCGCACGGTCGTGATCGGCACCGATGTCGAGCACGCCGTGCCCGTCACCGCCGGCACCGGTGGCCTTGCGATCCTCTTCACCGGGCAGGGCGCGCAGCGGGTCGGCATGGGCGCCGGGTTGCGGTCCGCTTTCCCGATCTTCCGGACGACCTACAACGAGATCTGCGACATCTTCGACCGCCTGCTGCCCACCTCGCTGAGCGCCGCCATCGACAGCGGCGCCGGACTCGACGAGACGGGACTGACCCAGCCCGCCCTGTTCGCGTTCGAGGTTGCCCAGTTCCGCCTGCTGGAGTCCTGGGGCGTACGGCCGGACGCGCTCGCCGGGCACTCGATCGGCGAACTGGTCGCCGCGCACGTCGCCGGCGTGCTGTCGTTGCCGGACGCCTGCGTGCTGGTGGCCGCCCGCAGCGGACTCATGCAGGCGCTGCCCGCGGGCGGGGCGATGGCCGCCGTGCAGGCCACCGAGGCCGAGATCGGCGACGAGATCGACATCGCCGCCGTCAACGCCGACGACTCGGTGGTGATCTCCGGCGACGAGCAGATCGTGGCGGCGGTGGTGGCCCGGTGGGCGGGTCGGGGCCGGCGCACCCGGCGGCTCACCGTGTCGCACGCGTTCCACTCGGTCCGGATGGAGCCCATGCAGCCGGAGTTCCGCAAACAGGCCGAGATGGTCGACTACGCCGGACTGACGATCCCGGCGGTGTCGACGGTGACCGGCAACGCCGTGCAGGACGAGTGGAGCGACCCGGACTACTGGACCCGGCAGATCCGGGCCACCGTCCGGTTCTCCGACGCCGTACGCACCCTGCGCGACCAGGGCATCGGTGTGTTCCTCGAGGTCGGGCCGGACGCGGCGCTCTCGGCGTTGGTCGACGGCGCGGTGCCGGCCGGCCGCCGCGACCGCGACGAGGTGACGACGCTGCTCGACGCGCTGGCGACGGTGTGGTCACGTGGCGCGGCCGTGGACTGGTCCGCCTACTTCGCCGGCAGCGGCGCCACCCGCATCGACCTGCCCCGGTACGCGTTCGACCACGACCGTGCCTACTGGCTGGCCACCGGCACCGCCCGTACGCCGGAACCTCAGTCGGCGCCCACCGAGCCGGCCCCGACGCTCGCCACCACCCTGGCCGGGCTGGATCACGCGGACCGCGAGCGGGCCGTGCGTGACCTGGTGCTGCGCCACAGCGCCGAGGCGCTCGGCCACACCGGCGACACGGCCATCCCGGCCGACCGACCGTTCCAGGAGACCGGCATGACCTCGATGACCGCCGTCCAGTTGCGCGACCGGCTCCGCGCCGCCACCGGCCTGGAACTGGCCGCCACGGTCGTCTTCGAGCACCCGACCCCGGCCGCGCTCGCCGCGCACCTGCTCACCCTGCTGCCCGCCGGCGTGCCTGACGCTGACCTGCCGAGCCTGCTCGACCAGCTCGAAGCGGCCCTGACCGGCCGGACACCCGGCGACCCGGCGCTGGCCCCGGCCGGTGCCCGGCTGCGGGCCGTCCTGGACCGGCTCACCGGCGCCCCCGCGGCCAGCGGACCCGACCCGAGCGCCCGGATCGCCGATGCCAGCACCGACGAGATCTTCCACCTGATCGACACCGAGCTCGGCCGCCGAGCCGGCTGACCCGAGGACGGGACCGCACATGTCCAACGAAGAGAAGCTGGTCGACTACCTCAAGTGGGTCACCGCCGACCTGCAGCAGGCGCGCGCCCGCATTGCCGAGATGGAGAACCCGCAGCGCGACCCGGTCGCCATCGTCGGCATGTCCTGCCGGTTCCCGGGCGCGCAGGGCCCGGACGAGCTGTGGCGGGTCGCCGTCGAGGAACGCGACGAGATCACCCCGTTCCCGACCGACCGCGGTTGGGACCTGGACGCCCTCTACGACCCGGACCCGGCCAAGCCCGGCCACATCTACATCCGCGAGGCCGGCTTCGTGGCCACCGCCGGGCTGTTCGACGCCGCGTTCTTCGGCATCTCCCCGCGCGAGGCGCTGGCCATGGACCCGCAGCAGCGGATCCTGCTGGAGTCGGCGTGGGAGGCCCTCGAGAACGCCGGCATCGATCCGAGCACGCTGACCGGGTCCCGCACCGGGGTGTTCGCCGGGCTGGTCGAGCAGAGCTACCTGGACCTCGACCCGCCGGAGGAGTTCGAGGGCTACCAGATGACCAGCAAGCTGAGCAGCATGGCGTCCGGGCGGATCGCGTACACGCTGGGGCTGCAGGGCCCCGCCGTGTCGATCGACACCGCCTGTTCGTCGGCGCTGGTCGCGGTGCACCTGGCCGCCCAGTCGCTGCGCTCCGGCGAGTCCACCCTGGCGCTGGCCGGTGCCGCGTACATTGCCGCGCACCCCGGCGGCTACCTGGACGGCTCCCGGCAGCGGGGACTCGCCCCGGACGGCCGGTGCAAGCCGTTCTCCGCCGCCGCCGACGGGATCGGCTGGTCCGAGGGCGCCGGGATCCTCGTGCTGGAGCGGCTTGCCGACGCGCGGCGCAACGGTCACCGCGTGCTGGCCGTGGTCCGCGGCAGCGCGGTCAACTCCGACGGCGCCTCCAACGGGCTCACCGCCCCGAACGGGCTCGCCCAGGAGCGGGTCATCCGGCAGGCGCTTGCCGACGCCGGGCTGACCACCGCCGACGTTGACGCGATCGAGGCGCACGGCACCGGGACCCGGCTCGGCGACCCGATCGAGGCCGGGGCGCTGCTGGCCACGTACGGCGCCGGCCGCCCCGAGGGCCGTCCCGTGCTGGTCGGCTCGCTCAAGTCGAACGTCGGGCACGCCCAGGCGGCCGCCGGGGTCGGTGGCATCGTGAAGATGGTGCAGGCCATCCGGCACGGCGTGCTGCCCCGCACGCTGCACCTGGACGAGCCGTCGCCGTTCGTGAACTGGTCGGCCGGCGACGTCGAACTACTCACCACCACCCGGCCGTGGCCGAGCACCGATCGACCCCGCCGCGGCGCGGTCTCCGCGTTCGGCGCCAGCGGCACCAACGCCCATCTGCTGCTCGAACAGGCACCGGAAACCCGAGAGCCGTCCGGCGACGAGCCGGAGACGGTGGTCGCGGGGCCGCTTGCGTGGGCGGTGTCGGCGAAGACACCGGCCGCGCTGCGGGCCCAGGCCGCCCGGCTCGCCACCCACGTACGGTCGCTGCCCGCGAGCGACCGCCCGGACGTCCTGCGCGACGTGGCGTACTCGCTGGCCACCACACGTACGGTGTTCCCGCACCGGGCGGTGGTGGTGGCCGCCGACCGGGACACCGTGCTGGCCGGCCTGGACGCGCTCGCCGCCGGGGAGAGCGCCGAGAATCTGATGACCGGCACGGCCGCCGACCGGGGTCGTACCGTGTTCGTCTTCCCCGGCCAAGGCAGCCAGTGGCCGGGGATGGCGACCGCGCTGCTCGCCTCCTCGGACGTGTTCGCAGCCCGCGTCGTCGAGTGCGTCAAGGCGTTCGAACCGCACCTGGACTGGTCGTTGGACGACGTGCTGCGCGGCGTGCCCGGCGCGCCGGCCCTGGACCGCATCGAGGTGGTGCAGCCGGCCCTGTTCGCCGTACACGTGGCTCTTGCCGCCCTGTGGGAGGCGGCCGGAATCCGGCCGGACGCCGTCGTCGGGCACTCCCAGGGCGAGATTGCCGCAGCCGTCGTCGCCGGCGCGATCTCCCTCGCCGATGGCGCCCGCATCATCGCGGTCCGCAGCCGGCTCGCCCGCCGGCTGGAAGGGCGCGGTGGGATGGCCGCGATCGGCCTGCCCCGCGCCGACGTCGAGCGGCGCCTGGGGCGCTTCGCCGACCGGCTGACCCTGGCGGTCGAGAACGGCCCGGCGTCGGTGCTGGTCGCCGGCGAAAGGCAGGCCCTGGACGAGTTCGTCGCCGAGTGCGTTGCGGCCGGCGCGCGCACCAAGCGGTTCCCGGCCGACTTCCCGTCGCACTCGCCGCACGTCGCCGTCGTACAGCAGGAGATGCTCGAAGCCCTCCGCAACGTGCGGCCCCAAGCGGCGACCGTGCCCCTGTACTCGACGGTCACCGGCGGGCGCCTTGACACCACCGGCATGGACGCCCGCTACTGGTACGCCAACATGCGCCGGCCGGTCGAGTTCGCCACCACCCTGCGCGCCCTCGCCGACGCCGGGCACGGCACGTTCATCGAGGTCAGCGCGCACCCGGTGCTGGTCGCCTCGCTGCGCGACAACCTGGGCGCCGACGCGCTCGTCGGCGGCACCCTGCGCCGCGACACCGACGCCGTGCGCACCTTCCAGCTCGCCCTCGCCCACCTGCACACCCAGGGCCTGCCCGTCGACCGGGAACACCCGTTCGCCGGGACGAACCCGCGGGTCGTTCCGCTGCCGACGTACGCGTTCGAGCACACCCGTTACTGGCATGTCGCAGCCGGCCGCACCGGCAACGCCACCGGTCTCGGCCTGCGCGACACCACCCACCCGCTGCTGGGCGCGGCCGTGTCCCTGGCCGGCGGCGACGAGACGGTGTTCACCACCCGCCTGCCCGGCTCCGGCAACCCGGCGGTCACCGACGCGACCCTGCTGGAGATGGTGGCCCGCGCCGGCGACGAGACCGGCTGCACGACCGTCCGCGAACTGCGCACGATCACCCCGCTGGAGATGCCCGCCCGGGGCGGCCTTCAGGTCCAGGTCAGGGTCGGGGCGCCCAGAGAGCGCGGCCGGCGTCCGGTGACCGTGCACGCCCGCCCCGGTGACGGCGACGGCCCGTGGACCCGGCACGCCGAGGGCACCCTCGGCGTCACCATCACCGCTGACCAGGAACCGATCGCGGACTGGCCGTCCGCACCCGAGGCGGTCACCGACTCACCGCACCTGTACGCCGAGGTCACCCTCCCGGAGAACCTCGCCGGCGAGGCGGACCGGTACGTTCTGCATCCGGCCCTGCTCGACGCCCTGCTGAACGTGGCCCCGGGCGACGGCCCGATCCACGCCTGGAGCGACTGGCACGTCCACGCCACCGGCGCCACCACCCTGCGCGCCCGCCTGACTCCGGCCACCGGCGGCGGGTTCAGTGCGGTCCTCGCCGACCGCACCGGCCGGCTCGTCGCGACCCTCGGCGCCGCCGAACGCGGAGCGCACACGTGCGGGCGGCAGCCGGTGCCCGATGCGATGCTCGCCGTGCGGTGGACACCAGTCGAGGTCACCGGCCCGACCCCGGACCACGACTGGGCCCCGCTGATGTCCGCCGACCCGGACCACCCCGACCGGCTGCGCGCCGCCCTGGACCGGGCCGCCGCGGCCACCGCCGTCCGGTACGACTGTGGCGGCGAGCCCGCCGGATCGCGCACCGCCGAGCAGGCACACCTGCACACTCGCCGCGTCCTCACCCTGGTACAGGCGTGGCTGGCCGACGAGCGGCTCACCGACGTCCCCCTGCTGATCACCACCAGCGGTGCGGTCCCGGCCGGTGGTCCGGTGACCGATCCGGCGGCGGCCGCTGTGTGGGGGCAGCTCCGCTCAGCGCAGTCGGAGAACCCGGGCCGCTTCGTGCTGGCCGACATCGATCATGACGACGACCCGTACCCGATCCTGTCGATGGTCGCCGCCAGCGGCGTCGCGCAGGCCGCCGTCCGCTCCGGCACCATCCTCATCCCGCGCCTGCACCGCGTCGGCGCCACCGCGTCCGCTCCGCCGTGGACGCCCGGCGGCACCGTCCTGATCACCGGCGGCACCGGCGCGCTGGGCGCCCTGTTCGCCCGACACCTGGTGGCCGCACACGGCGTCACCGACCTGGTGCTGACCAGCCGCCGCGGACCCGCCGCGCCGGGCGCTGCGGAGCTGGCGGACGAGCTGACCGGACTCGGCGCGCGGGTGCGGATCGCGGCCTGCGACACCGGGGACCGCGAGGCGCTGCGCGCCGTCCTGGACGGCATCGCACCGCAGCACCCGCTGACCGGAGTCGTCCACGCGGCCGGTGTCATCGACGACGGCCTGATCACCTCTGGCACCACCGAGCGGCTCGACGCCGTACTGCGGCCCAAGGCCGACGGCGCGTGGCATCTGCACGAGTTGACCCGCGACCTGCCGCTGACCGCGTTCGTCCTGTTCTCCTCGCTCGCCGGGGTCATCGGCGGTGCCGGCCAGTCCAGCTACGCCGCCGCCAACACGTTCCTGGACGCGCTCGCCGCCCACCGCCATGAGCAGGGGCTGTCAGCCACCTCGATCGCCTGGGGCGTCTGGCAGATCAGCGGCGCCGGCGGGGAGCTCAGCGTCGCCGACATCGACCGCATCGCCCGCGCCGGCTACCCGCCGATCGCCACCGGCGCCGGGACGGCGCTCTTCGACGCGGCGCTCACCCTCGGCGAACCCGGCGTCGTGGTCGCGCCCCTGGACCCGGACGCCCTGCGCGCGCGGCCCGACCAGGTGCCGGCCATGCTCGACGCGGTGCTGCGCCTGACCCGCCGCGAGGCCGCCGGCAACGACGCCGCGCAGGCGGGCCTGCTCGAGGAACTCGCCGGGCTGCCCGCCGACGAGCGCCGCGACCGGCTGGTCGAACTGGTCCGTGCCGAGGTCGCCGCCGTACTCGGCCACGTCAACCCCGGTGAAATACCCGCCGATCAGCGCCTGTCCGACCTCGGCTTCGACTCGCTGACCGGCGTCGAGTTCCGCAACCGGCTCGGCGCGGTCGCCGGGCTCCGGCTACCGGCCACGTTCGTCTTCGACCACCCGACTCTGCTGGAAGCCGCCGGCTACCTCGCCGGCCAGCTGGGCGGCGCCGACCAGCCCGCCGGGCCGGACTTCGCCGCCGACATCACCCTGGCCGACGACATCCGGCCTGCTGACGAGCTGCACCGGGTCGTGGCCGACCCGCGCGAGGTGCTGCTCACCGGCGCTACCGGCTTCCTCGGCGCCTACCTGTTGCGCGATCTGGTGAGCCAGACCCGGGCCCGGGTGCACTGCCTGGTGCGCGGTGCCGGACCGGACGAGGCACGCCGGCGGCTGATGGACAACCTCGACTGGTACGGCCTGACCGGCCAGATCGACCAGGACCGGATCGTCGTCGTCCCCGGTGACCTGGCCGCGCCCCGGCTCGGACTGACTGAGCAGCACTACGACACTCTGGCCCGCACCGTCGACGCCGTCTACCACGCGGGCGCGGCCGTCAACTGGGTACAGCCGTACGCGACCGTGCGCGACGCCAACGTCGGCGGCACCGCCGAGATTCTGCGACTGGCCGCCCGGTTCCGGACGGTGCCGGTCCACCACGTGTCCACCCTCGGCGTCTACGTCGGACGTGACACCGGCGGCGCCGGGCTGCGTGTCGGCGACCCGGCCGGCCCGGGGGAGCGGCTGCCCACCGGCTACACGCAGAGCAAGTGGGTGGCCGAGCAGATCATCGAGATCGCCCGCGGCCGGGGTCTGCCGGTTTCGATCTACCGCATCGACCTGATCGCCGGCGACCGGTACTCCGGGGCCTGCCAGAGCCGCGACTACGTGTGGCTGGCGCTCAAGGGCATGGTGCAGAGCGGTGCCGTCCCGGAACCCATTCCGGTGCGGTTCCGGCTGATGCCGGTCGACTACACCAGCGCGGCCATCCTGCACATTTCCCGGCAGGAGCAGACCGCCGGCGGCACCTTCCACGTGGCCGGGCACGGCGACATCGGGCTGGACGAAATGATCGAAGAGCTGCGCGGTACCGGCTACCCGCTGACCGAACGGTCCGCCGACGACTGGCGGGCGGCGATCATCGGCGACCCGGCCAACGCGCTGCTTCCACTGCTCGACGCGTTCGACGTGATGGCGGCCGCGCCGGACCGCTTCTACCCGCCGGTGGACGACCGCGAGACGGTCGCCGCCCTGGACGGCAGCGACATCGCCTGCCCGCCGGTGACTCGCGAGTTCTTCCGCCGCCAGGTGGACTTCTTCATCAACCGGGGATGGTTTCCCAAGCCCGGCGACGGGGGAGCGGCATGACGACCGAGAGCTGGGTACGACGGTTCACGCCCGCCTCCGCCGACGCCCCGGTGCTGGTGTGCCTGCCGCACGCCGGCGGGTCCGCGTCCAGTTTCTTCGCCCTGGCCCGCGCGCTCCCCCCGGACATCGAGGTCCTCGCCGTGCAGTACCCGGGCCGCCAGGACCGGCTCACCGAACCCCTGGTGGACGACCTGGAAGTGCTCGCCGAATCGGTCGAGCGGGCGCTGCTGCCCTGGTCGCACCGGCCCACGGCGGTGCTGGGCCACAGCATGGGCGCCACCGTCGGGTTCGAGCTAGCGGCCCGCCTGGAACGCGACGGTCGTTCGCCGCTGGGCCTGATCGCCTCCGCGGCCCGACCGCCGTCGCGTGCCGGGGACGCGAAGGTGCACCTGCTCAGCGACGCGGCGCTGCTGATCGAGGTGGAGATCCTCAGCGGCGCGGCCATCACCGACCCGGTGCAGGCCGAGTTGGTCCGGGCCAGCCTGCCGGTGATCCGCAACGACTACCGCGCGCTGGAGACCTATCCCGGTGGTACCGGGGCGTTGCGGTGCCCGATCGCGGCGCTGGTCGGCGAGCACGATCCGCGGGTCGCCCCGGATGAAGCGCGGGCCTGGGCACGGCACACGTCGGGGCAGTTCGTATGCCATTCGATGCCGGGCGGCCACTTCTATCCGGCCACCCACCTGCAGCCGCTGGTCGCGGTGGTGACCGAACTGGTGGCCGGCTGGTCGCAGTTCGCCGGCGCCCGGGTCAGCCGCTGACGGTCACCGCGGTCACGAGCAGCCCCCAGTCCGCCACCGGTGATCAAGAGGTTCGGGTCAGGGACGGGTCTTGAAATGACGCGAACCTCTTGATCAGCGCGGGGGGCGGCGGGGGTGGGAGTGGGGGGACCGGCGGGCCTGGTGGAGGGGGGAGGGGTGCACGGACCAGAGCAGGCGGCGCCACCAGGGTCGGGCCGAGCGCAGGTCGGTGATGTAGGCCGTGGCCACCTCGGCGGCGCGGGCCGCCTGATCGGCCGCTGCGGCCTCGGGGGCGAAACCCACCTGATTGAGCAGCGTCGCCAGCTCGTCGACGGCCGGCTCCGCGCCGGGCACGCCGCCGCCGGGCACGCCGCCGCCGGGCACGCCGCCTCCGGTCGTGGCGCTGCCGGATGCGCCGCCTCTGGTCGTGCCCGCTCGGGCTTCGGCCAGGGCCTGGCGGGCCTGCGCAGCCACCTCGGTCGCCGCCAGGTCGTCGCCGACCGGGCGGCCGGCCAGTCGCAACGCGTCGGTGACCTCCCGCCAGGCGCCGGCGATGCGCTGGCCGGGGTCACCCCCCGCCAGTCGCTTGCGGGTGAGGGAGCGACGCATCGCCAACAGGGTGAGCAGCAGCGCCCCCACCACCAGCAGCAGGGCACCGCTGCCGCCCGCGACCAGCACCGGCGTGGACACGCCACCCCGTGCGGGCGGGCCCTCGGGGGCGGCCACCGGCTCCGGCGACGCGGTCGGCTCCACGGTGGGCGCCGGCGCCTCCGACGGCGGCGGGTCCTCCGGGGTCGGGCGGAAGTCCTCCTCCACCGGCCTCGGCTCGTTCTCCGGGCGAGGCAGCGGGTCGAACGCCACCCAGCCCAATCCGTCGAAGAGCACCTCCGGCCAGGCGTACGCATCACCGGCCCGCACCGGGCCCTGCCCACTGCAGGAGAAGCCGACCACCACCCTCGTCGGCAGACCGGAGAGCCGGCCGAGCACCGCGAACGCCGCCGCGAACTGCTCCGACGTCCCGCGCTGCCCGCCGCCGTTGCGCGGACCGAAGAGGAAGAAGGCCAGGTTCGGGTACGCGTGCCCGCTCGGCGCGTCGGCCACCACCCGGTAGTGCTCGGCCAGGAACTGCTCGATCGCCGCCGCCCGCGCGTACGGGGCGCCGTTCTCCTCGGCGAGCTGTGCCGCCAACCGGCGCAGCGGGTCGGGCACCCCGTCGGCGACCCGCAGCACCCGGGCCACCTCCTCGCCGGCCGGCACGTTCGCGGTGGCCAGCAGGTTGTTGTCCGGGCGTTCCCGGGCCGACGTCACCGTGTACCGCAGCCCCGGCGTCAGTCCCTCCGGCCTGATCAGCGTTCCCGACGCCGGGTCGTACGCCACCCGCGCCCCGCTGACCTCGCGCGGCGTCGCCACGGCCGGCAGCAGCCGACCGCTCAGCTCCGCCACGGTGATCTCCTGCCGGACGGTATCCACCGTGCTGTCCCGGGCCGGCGCGGTGGCCGGCAGGATCCGCCCCGCGTTGCGGTACGTCGCACCGACCCGCCAGGTGATCCCGTCGTAGTCGCTGAGCACCGCCAACCGGATCTGTACGCTGCGGCCCGCCTTCGCGTCGCCCGCGTCGGCGGTCGCTGCGTCGTCCACGCCGCCGGTCGCCTTCGTGTCGTCCGCTCCGCCGGCCGACGGGGTGGCGCCCACCGTGCTCACGTCGAGGAGCTTCTGCTCCGGGCGCAGCGCCCACCCGGAGATGCGGATCAGCGGGTTCTCGTCGAGCATCTGCACCTGCGGTGGCTCCACGTACCGGCGCGGGTCCACCGGACGCCCGTCGACCTGACCGGCGACCATCGGGCCGAGCAGCGCGACCAGGCCGATCACCAGCGCGACGCCGAGCGCCGCCGAGACCGCCAGCCGAAGCCGCACCGCCGCGCGCATCCCTGGGGCGAGACCGGCCGTCGGGTCACCGCCGGCCGACGGCGTACCCGTCGGCGCGGCCAGCCCGACCGCCGCGACCGCGACGAAGGCAATGGTCGTCCCGATCGCTGGTTCGGCGTTCGGGCCTACCACGTAGAGGGCCGCGGCGTAGAGCCCCGCCGCCGGCAGGTAGCCGAGCAGCATCCGGCCGGTGCGCAGCGCCACCTCCGCCCCGGCCAGACCGGCCAGCCACGCCGCCACCACCGGGACCAGCACCGTGTCCGGTGTGGGCTCCACGGGAATCATCGCGGTGAGCAGCCGGGGAATGCCGTTGCGTGCCGCGTCCGCGCTCACCTCCAGCAGGCTGCCGGGCAGGTCGGCGCGGGCGGCGGCCAGCCGCAACGACCACAGCGTCCACCCGGCCATCGCCGCCATCGACACCGGCGCGACCAGCCAGGACGGCAGCCGTCGGGCGGCGACGCTGACCAGCACCGAGCCCACCGCCGCGCCGATCACCAGCCGGGACAGCAGGTCACCCGCGTACACCCGGCCGAGCACCACCCCGGCGAGCGCGGTGAGCGTGATCAGCGCCAGCGGCACGACGGCCGCCCGCAACGCGCGTACCACCCGCTCTGCGGCGCTCGGTCCGCCGGCCGTCGGCGGCGCCTGTCGAGGGGCCGCCGTCTCCTTCTGCGGCGCGATGCCCGTCACCACCGGCGTACCCCGTCCCACTCGGCGGCGAACTGCGCGCCGTCCGCCGCGTCGACCACCACCAGGCCGGCCGCGCCCGGCGGCGTCGGCTCGGCCGCCCCGAACACCCCGACCACCACCGACGGGTACGCCCCACGCAGCGCCCCCACGTGCCCCAGGTCGTCGCGCCCACCCGGCCCGGTCAGGAAGATCAGCGTGTCACCGAGCCGGTCCTGGCGCAGCCGGGAAGCCGCCCCACGGACCGCCTCGTCCGCGTCGGACAGCTCGGCGGCGGCCAGCCGGTCCAGTGGGCCGAGCGCCGCACCGACGTCCGTCTCGCCGCCCGGCGGGTCCGGCTCGGCGGCGGCGAACAGCAACACCACCGGCAGGTCCTCGCGGTGCGCGGCCGTGACGACCGACGCCGCCGCCTCACACGCCGACTCGAACGACTCCGCCACCCCACCCACCCGCCGCGGGTGCGCGACGGCCCGGTTGTCCAGCAGGACGACCAGGCGCGGCAGGCTGGTGTCCACGTTCTCCCGCACCATCAGCTCACCCACCCGGGCGCTGGTCCGCCAGTGCACCCGGCGCAACTCGTCGCCCACCACGTACTCCCGTAGCGAGTCGAACGTGATCGAGCCGTGGGGCACCCCGTCCACCCGGCCGTCGAGGCTGCGCCCCGCACCGCGCGGCACCGCCGTCAGCGGGTGGACCCGGGGATACACCCACACCGGCACCACCATCCCGTACGGGCGGGCCAACGCCACCAACCCCAGCGGGTCGCGTCGGGTCACCCGCAGCGGCCCCACCGGCACCACCCCACGACGGTGGGTCGGCACGTCGTAGCGGACCTCAGTGTCCCGGCCCGGCCGCAGACGCAACACCGGCACCGGCACGCTGCGATCCCCGCACCGATCCTCGGCGAGCAGGTTCGCCGACCGCAACCGACCGGTGTTGCGCACCGTCACCATCATGCTCGCCGGCTCGCCGCGGGCCACCCGGTCCGGATCGGCGTGCCGGGTCACCGTCAGCCGGGGCCGCCAGGCCGCGACGAGCGCGGCATAACCCACGGCCGCGCCGGCCGCCGCGCCGAGCAGCGTCAACTCGGGGTACGCGAACCGGAAACCCACAGCCAGCAGCACCACGGCGGCGACGAGCAGCCCGACCCCACGGGCGGTGATCCCCATGCCGCTGCTGCCGGTCAGCCCTGCACCGGAGCGGGCTGCCCCGACGGCAGGGGCACCGGCACCGAGGCGATGGCCTGGCGCAGCACCTCCGCGGCGGTCATCCCGCGCACCTGGGCCTCGGGGGTGAGCAGCAGCCGATGCGCGAACACCGCCTCGGCGAGCGCCTTCAGATCCTCCGGCATGATCCAGCCCCGCCCGTCGATAAGCGCGTACGAGCACGCCGCGCGGGTCAACGCGATCACACCCCGGGGACTGACCCCGACCCGCACCTGCGGGTGGGTGCGGGTAGCGGCGGCCAGCCGAACCGCGTACGCGTAGAGCGGCTCGGCGATGTGCACCCGGCGGGCCATCCGCACCATTTCCCCAACGGTGGCGGTGTCGGTGACCGGGGCGAGCGCCTCCGGGGAACGCACCGTCGCGCCGCGCAGCACCTCCACCTCGACCGCCTCGTCCGGGTAGCCGACGGAGAGCTTCACCAGGAAACGGTCCAACTGGGCCTCGGGCAGCCGGTAGGTGCCGTCCATCTCCACCGGGTTCTGCGTGGCCACCACCAGGAACGGCGACGGCACCGGATGGCGGACCCCGTCCACCGTGACGGTGCGTTCCTCCATCACCTCCAGCAGCGCCGACTGGGTCTTCGGCGACGCCCGGTTGATCTCGTCGGCGATCACGATGTTGGCGAAGACCGGCCCCGGGTGAAACTCGAAGTCCCTGCTCGCCTGGTTGAAGATGGTCACCCCGGACACGTCCGACGGGAGCAGGTCGGGCGTGAACTGGATGCGCCGCCACTCACCCTTCACCGTGGCGGCGATGGCCCGCGCCAGGGTCGTCTTACCGACCCCCGGCACGTCCTCCAGGAGCACGTGACCCTGCGCGAACAGCGCGGTCAGCGCCAGCCGGACCACCTGCGGCTTGCCGAGCACCACCGCGTTGACGTTCTCGGCCAGCCGGGCGGCCAGGGCGGCGAAGCCCTGGACCTCCGGGTGGGTGAGCGGCTCGTGGGCGTTCACGGTCGGCGGTGCTCCTTGCCTGGTGGTTCAGCAGGTGGGCAGGACATTGATGTCGTCGCCGCCCTCCAGGTTGAGCCAGGCCCAGGGAATGTAGTTCTTTCCGCTGTACTTGACCTGCACCCACCAGGTGCTGCGCTTCTGGTTGTTGTAGATCCACGAGTCGACGTCCTCGCCGGCCTTCTTGCAGTACGCCTCCAACCGGGTGCCGGGCTCCGCCCAGCCGACCTGCTTGTCGTTGTCCTGCGCGGCGACCTTGAAGATCTCGTTGCCGTTGCGGCCGTCGCGCTCCTCGTCGCAGTAGGTGCGCTGGGCGCCGTCGGGCCCGTTCTTGCAGGTCGCGATGCCGAACAGCGAGGGAGTGGTCTGGGCCCTCGTCGCCGTGCCCTGGCCGGCGGCGTTGGTGGCCGTCACCGTGAACGTGTACGCCGTGCCCGGCGCCAGGCCCGTCATCGTGATGCTGGAACACGCACCGGCCTTCGTCGGCTCACCCGGCGTGCTCACCGCGCAGGTCGCCTGACCGCCGCCCGCGTCCACGGTGAACGTCACAGTCGCCGCCGTGGCGGTCGCCGACGAGCCGGTCACCGTCACCCGTGGCTCGGCGACCGTACGGGCGGTGGCGGTGGCCTCCGGGCCGGCACCCGCCTCGTTGACCGCCTTCACCCGCACCGTGACGTTCTGGCCGTTGCCCAGCCCGGTGACCGTCGTGCGGGTGTCGGTCACCTCAGTGACCCGCCCACCGACGTCCACCAGGTATTTCGTCACCGGTCGGCCGTTGGCCTCGGCCGGCGCCCACTGCACCGTGACCGAGCCGGGCTGGTTGGCGACAGTGCCGGCCCGCAGCTCGACCGGCGCACCGGGCACCGCGAACGGCACCACCGTGTTGCTGACCGGCGACGCCGCCGAACCGGCACCCTTGTCGTTGACCGCGACGACGGTGAACGCGTACTGGGTGCCGAACTCCAACTCACCGGCGGGCACCACCAGCTCCGTCTTCGCCGACTCGCCGACCGGCGCGTTCGTCCCCGCCGAACTGGCCGTCACCGCGTACCGGGCGATGGTGTTGCCCTGGCCGTTCGCGGCCGGCCACTTCACCAGCACCGTGCCGTCCGGTCGCTCCTGGGCGGTCACGCTCGCCGGCGGGTCGGGCACCGCCGCGGTCGGGATCACCGGGTTGCTGTTGCGCGGCGGCCCGTCGCCCTTGGCGTTGACGGCGTGCACCGCGAACCGGTACGTCTCGCCGTTGGTCAGGCCCTTGACCTCCACCGCACGCTGGTTGGCGCCCACCTCCAGGCGCTGGCCGGCACCCTCCACCACGTACTTGATGATCTCGGCGCCGTTCGCGGCGGCCGGCCGCCAGCTCACCCGCGCCTGCGCGTTGCCGGCGGCGGCGGTGACACTGCGCGGCGCGCTCGGCTTACCCACCCGGGGCTTCTTCGGCGGGGGCGGCGGCGGGGCAACCGGCGGCGGATCGCCGCCGAGCACGTCGTTGGCGTACTTGTCGACCTCACGCACCTGGTGCTTGTCGTCCACCACCCGGGCGGTCGCCGCGTCGGGAGAGTTGATGAACAGGTGGTTTTCCCGGACCTCCAGCTCCAGCGGGCCGTTCGCCCGCCCGCGGATGGTCTCGACCAACTGGCCACCCCCGTCGAAGGTGTAGATCGTGCCGGTGGCCTCGTCGGCGCAGTAGAACCGGTCCGCCCAGGCCACCGCCGGACTGAGCCGGTCACCCTCGCCCGGCACCGTGAACGCCCGCTCCTCCCCACCGTCACCCACCACCAGCACCCGCCGCTCGCCGGGCACGGTCACCGGAACCCGCTGCCCGCTGGTGCGCGTGGGCAGCTCACCCGGACCGGACAGCGTCAACGGCGTCGGATGAACCTTGCCCCCCTGCACCCGCACCAGCTTCCCGGCCGTGCGGTCGAGCACCGCCACACCCTCGTCCAGGCTGGACACCACCAGCTCGTGGCTGGCCTCGGCGACGTCGTACGACTCGACCTGCTTCGGGCTGAGCCCGCCGCCGGCGGGCGCGGCCGAGGCCGGCGCGGACGGCAACGTGGCGGCGGTGATCGCCGAGACGGTGCCCTGACTGGGCACCGCGATCCACAGCCGACCCTCGCCGTCGAACGTCCCGCCGGTGATGCCCGGCGGATAGTGCACCGGCTCGCCGACCGGGGTCAGCGACCGCGGGTCGAGCTGGCGCACGATGCCCTGCACGGCGTCGACGACGAACGCCGAATCTTCGTGCAGTGCGACACTCACGCCCAGGCCGGGGGTGGTCCGGGTGGTCGCGGTGAGCTGGAGGGTGGCCAGGTCCAGTGAGCTGACCTGCCCCGTCTGCAGGTCACGCAGGACCAGCAGCCGATCGGTCTGGGTGATCTGCATCGGGTGCCGGACCGCACCGGGGATCTCGGTGCGGGTGTCCACCCGGGCGGTGACCCCGTTGACCCGGGCCAGCTCGCTGCGCGCCGCGCTCCACAGCCACGAACTCGCGTCATAGTTGGCCACCGCGTTGTCGGCAGCGCCGAGCCCCAGAACGGTCAGCCCCATGGCCGCCAGCAGCGCGGCCACCGTGCCCACCGTCACCAGCCCGCCGCGCAGCCGGGACCGGGAGCGACGGGCATCTGTCGGTACGGAGTCTTCGATGCTGGCCACAGCCGGCTGCCTCCCCTGAGTCGTGGCAGGTGGCGGCGCCTCGCGGCGACCCCTCCCCTGAGCCGGGTGCCATCATATGGCGCTGCTGGTGACGGGGGAACCCGCACCGTCACCCCTGTGGATACCGAGCGTGTGCGCAGTGGACGCCCAGCTCACCCCGGTTCCGCTCGGTGTGCCTCAGCTCGGCGACGGTCGCACCGAGGGCTCGCCGCTCGACCCGGCGGTACGCTCCCGCGTCGTACAGACCTGACCCGAGGTCGCGAAGCTGTCGGTGGAGTAGACCGCCAACACCGTGAAACAGTGATCCACTCTCGAGTTCAACCCGTTCACCGTGTAGCTCGTCTTACCCGGGTCCACGGTGGCCATCACCCCCAGTGGCTGCCCCGCCCGCCCGGCCGCGACCATGAACGGCACCGCGCCGCCGGACGGATCAGTCCAGGTCAGCGTGATCGTTGTCGAATCGTCACGCAGCCGCAGATCCCCGGGCGGTGGCCCCACCGTCGCCTGGCCCGCAGCCGTCGGCACGGTGCCCGCGGGCGGCGGGTCGTCCCGGGTCAACACCACCGCACCCAGGCCGGCCACCGCCACGACGGCCACCCCGGCCGCCACCACCGCGCCGATCAGCGTCGCACGGTTGCGCCCCGCCGACCCGCCCTCGTCGGTGTGCGCCGGCCGGTACATGTCGTGCACCGAGTGGTACTGCTGACCCGGGTACGGCACCTGGATCGCCTGGTGCTCCGGGGTCGGGTACTGGTCGCGGGGCGGGTACTGGTCGTGAGTCGGGTACTGGTTGTGAGTCGGGTACTGGTTCTGAGTGGGGTACTGGTCCTGAGCCGGATACTGGTCGTGGTGGTGCTGCGGCGTCGCTCGCGGCGTGGTCGGCCGCGACTCCGCCGGCCTCGTGCCCGCGTCCGCTGACCACGCAGCCGGAGTCGGCCCGGCCGACGGCCCGGCGGTCGAAGCTGGTGGGGCGGCGACGGCCGGAGTCGAACCGGCGTCACCACTGGCCGGGCCACCGCCGGCTGGGACGGCCGGGATCACCTCGGTCTGATCCGACATCGCGGTATACGCCGGTGAGGTCGGCACCACCGCGGCATCGACGCTACCCAGCCCGGACTCACCGTCCGCGCCACTGTCGTCCGCGTCCGGCGGGGGCTCCTCGACGGGGTCGGCACCGGCAGCCGGCAGGGGTTGCGGCGGGGCGGTGCGGCTCCACGGCGGCGCGGTCAACCCCCACGGCGGTACGGGTGGCGCGCTCACCGGTGGTGCGGAGACGGGGTGTGCGTAGCCGGGTGGTGCGGAGACGGGGTAGCTGTGCCCGGGTGGTGCGGAGACGGGGTACCCGTAGCCGGGTGGCCCGGAGACTGGGTAGCCGTGGCCGGGTGGGGCGCTCACCGGTGGTGCGGAGACGGGGTGTGCGCGGCCGGGTGGTGCGGAGACTGGGTAGCTGTGCCCGGGTGGCGCGGAGACCGGGTAGGGATGGGCTGGTGATCCGGAGGCCGGGGACGGGTGCGCCGGTGGCCCGGAGGTCGGGGACAGGTGTGCCGGTGGTCCGGAGACCGGGTAGGGGTGGGCGGGTGGCCCGCTGACCGGGTGGGCTGGTGGTCCGCTGACCGGCTGCGCCGGGCCTGGTTGTCCACCGGCTGGGGACTGTCGGTCCGGCAAGGTCGCGTCGGCGCCGGACGTGTCGGCCAGTCCACTCGCTCCGGCTGCTCCGGCTGCGGCACGGGCCGCCTCCTCGGCGAGCAGCGGTTCGATCTGTCGTACCTGGATGGTGGGGTTGTCCCACCGAGGCGCCGGCGGCCCCGACGCGGGCGCCGCGGCGGCCGGTGCCGGGGCGGATGGGGTGGACGGCCGGTGCGGCACGTCGACCGCCGGGTGGGTCGCCTGGTCACCCGTGCGCTGGCGGGGCGCTACGGGTGGTCCGGACGGTTGCTGCGGTGGCCGCTGACCAGACGGCGGTGGCTGGCTCTCGGCCCTTGGCCGGGGTGGCTGGCCCTCGATCCTGGGCTGAGGTGGCTGGCCTTCTGCTCGTGGTTGGGGCGGCTGACTCTCGGGTCTTGGCCGGGGCGGCTGACTCTCGGGTCTTGGCCGGGGTGGTTGGTCGATCGTTGGCCGGGCGGACCCGGCTGGTTGCTCGCTGGCACGCTGACGGGGCGGCAAGGCGGGCCCGGGTGCGGCGGGCGGTGCGCTGGGCTGCGGCGGTGTGATCGGGGGAGGCATGGGCGTACGCCGGGAGTCGGCAGCTGGCGCTGCGGCGGCGTCGCTGGCCGGGTTGGGTGCGGCGGGGCCGCGTACCCCGGGAGGGGTTGACCAGGGGGTGGCCGGCGCCTGCGGCGGAGCCCAGGGCGAGTTGGTGGGCGGCGGGCCACCAGCGGAGGGGCGCATCGCGGCCAGCGTCGCCATGGACAGCGTCGGGCCGGACAGCGCCGACCGGATGCCGGACTCGGCCGCCGCGCTCGGGTCCGGATCGGGGGCCGGTGACGGCCTGTGCTGCTCACTCGGCGCCGACGAGGGCGGGCCAAGATAGTCGCGGGCGGCGCGTACCGCCGGGTGGTGCTCGCCGAGCGTGGCGGGCCCGGCGGTGGCGACGCGGGTGTAGTTGCGGCGGGCCTCGTGCCGGTTGCCCAGATCCTCCGCGACCTCGGCGAGTTCGAAGGCGAGCGCGAGCATCACCGGGTCGGCGTGCTGCCAACGTCGCTCGCCCGCCGCGAACGCCTCCTCCAGCACCCGGCGGGCGGCGAGCGGATCGTCCGCCTCGCGGTGCAGCCGCGCCAGCAGGTGCGCGGTGTGCAGCATCTCCGGGTGGTCCTTGGCGTACGGCGGGGGAGCGGATTCGACGGCCTCCGCGAGTAGCTGCCGGGCGGCCCTGAGGTCGCCCGCGGCGCGCAGGGCGAGGGCCCGGTGCTGGGCGGCTGCCAGGGGAGAGGGATGGGACACGTGGCAATGCTGCCGTCAGAGGGCCGCCGGCCGCTACCCGGACACGCCCCGGGTGGGGAGTCGGTGGGCGGGTACGAGGTGGTTTGAGCAGGGGCGAAAGCGCGGGGAGGGCGGGGTCGGAAGGCGATGTGCATGATCCACGAGCGGCGTGTACAGTAACTCCCCGTGCGGCCCGCCGTACCGACCATCGGATTGCAAGATCATATGGTCGGCCAGGTAGGCTGAATGTGTAGGTCCGGGTGGCGGAATGGCAGACGCGCTAGCTTGAGGTGCTAGTGCCCGTATAGGGCGTGGGGGTTCAAGTCCCCCCTCGGACACCAAAGTTCGTGGATATCCACGCGAGATCAACTTCCTCTCGCGTGGGGACGCGAGCCGTGACGACTCATATGTGCGCACCGACCCCAGGGAGCCGGCGCCACCTGCGCTGACACGCTTACCTCTGCGTCGGCGGGGGCCTAGGTGAGTCGCGGCAGTCCGCGTCCTCGTTGGCCCGACGAGCAGCTCGTCGAGGCGCTCATACCCACCCCACTGCCGGTCGCATCGCCGGAGCCGGCACCGCTGCCGACCTTGCCCGCGCCCTCCGCCTGCACGAGTGATGGCGTGCTGTTCGACGTGGGCCGACCCGACGCCGCCGGCCGGGTCACCGCTCGTGCGCTGCTGCGGGCCTTGGGCTGGACACCGGGCCTCACGCTGCACGTCGACGTCGTGACCGGCGCAATCCTGATCACCCCGGCCGCCGATGGCGCGCACGTCGTGGGCACCCGCGAAGAGCTGCCCCTACCCGCCGCCGCCCGACACCTGTGCGGCATCGCCACCGGCGAGCCCGTGCTCCTGGCTGCCCTGCCCCGCCAGAACAGCATTGTCGTGCACCCCTCAAACACCATCACGGCGGTTCTGGCCGACCTGCACGCCCGCATCCTTGGAGGGCCCTCATGACCATGGATCCCGATCGTGTTGCCACCGCCCGAGCGCTGCTCGAGCACCTCGGCCTTACCACGGCCGACCTCACCGGTAGTAACCGGCCTGCCGTGCCGACAGTCGCCGAGTACCTTCCTGTTGTGGTCGCCGCAGCGAGCCCTGGCACCCGACGCACTTACGGCAGTTCCTGGCGACGAATGGCCGCAGCCTTCGCCGATTGGCGCATTGACGCGGTGCGGGCCAGCGACCTCGAAGCCCTCATGCGACAGGCCGCCGCAGGCGCCCGCCCTCGCCGCAACTCCCGCAACGGCCGGCACGCCGGCGAGCACCTCATCGCCGCCGCCCGCGCCTTCTATAACCGTGCTATCGCCGACGGCTACCTGACCATCGCGGACAGCCCTGCCCACCGGGTCCGCAAACCTCGCCGGCTGCCCAACACCCGCCGCGCTCTCACCCCCGACGAACTGTCCGACATCAACGCCGCCGCCCGCAGCGGCGGCAACGACATCGTGCTCGACGCCCTGATCCTGCGCCTGCACACCGAAACGGCCTGCCGACGCAGCGGGGCTCTCGCGCTGTGCCTGATCGACCTGGACAGCGACCACGCGCTGATCCGCCTGTCCGAGAAGGGCGGCACGCAACGCTGGCAGCCCATCACACCGATGCTCGCCAGCCGGCTAAACGATCATGCCCGAGCCCGCGGCGCCGTCGCACCGACCGATGCACTCCTGCGCTACCGCAACGGCCAACCCGCCACCTACCGGCGCTACGACCTGATCTGGAAACGCATCGGCCGACAGCTACCGTGGGTCGCCGTCCAAGGCATCACCACGCACTGGCTGCGCCACACCACCCTGACCTGGGTTGAACGCCACTCCGGCTACGGTGTGGCCCGCGAGCCTACGCCGGACACACCGACCCCCGCGGAGCCGCCACCACCACCTACATCAAAGCCGACCCGCACGCCGTCGCCGCCGCGCTGGCTGCCCTCACCGGTCAGCCACACCCACTGGCCGCCGCCGAGAGCGAGCAGCAGTTCCCCGCCCAGGGCGCGGAGGACGGGCACGGCGCTACACGGAGTCCGCAAACAAGGGCGAGGCGTCGTGGGTAACTCGCCGGCACCTCGGTCGTTGATCGCCGTGTGCCGCACGTCGCCGGCTGCCGGGCGGGCAAGCCTCACCTCGGGGGATGGCCCGGCCTCGACGTGGAATCGTCCGCGGGAGGCCCAGTGGGGACGGCTCATCGATGACGAGCGCGGAGCCGGTCGGGTTACGACGTGACCCTAAGTCGTCGAGCCGGGCGACGTTGCTGGAGTTGTTCTTCGACGTCTTCTACGTCGCCGCGTTCGCGCAGTTGTCGATGGAGTTGGCCGAGCACTCCACCTGGAGCGGACTGGGTCAGGGTCTTGTCCTGCTGCTGGCCGTCTGGTGGACCTGGTCGGTCACGGCGATCGTCACCGAGTTCTACGATCCCCGGCTACGGGTGATCCAGGGCGTGGTCGCCAGTGCGATGTTCGGCGTGGCCCTGATGGCGGTGGCCGTACCGAGTGCGTACGAGGGGCGCGGTCTCCTCTTCGCGAGCGCGTACGTGGGCCTGCACCTGGTACGGGGGGCTCTGCTGGTCGGCGCACTGCGTCCACGCCGCGCGCACGCCCGCGAGGAACGGTTCCTGTTCTGGTTCGTCATCTCCGGAGTTCTGTGGCTCGCGGGCGGTTTCGTCGATCCGGCCTGGCGTACCGGGCTGTGGGCCGGCGCGCTCGCCGTCGACTACGTGGCCACCGCGCTGCGCCACCCGACACCCGGACTGGGTCGGGTGCCGCTGGACCAGTTCAACCAGTTGAGCGTCCATTTCGGCGAGCGCTACCAGCAGATCGCCATCCTGGCCTTGGGCGAACTGACGCTGATGGCCACGCTGACATTCGCCAACGCGACCTACACGCCCGCCCGGGCTGCCGTCTTCCTCATCGCGATCGCCATCGCGCTGCTCTTCTGGCAGATTTATGTGCTCCAGAGCAACACGCTCGTCGACCGGTCGGCGCACTGGCGTCCGCGTCAGGCGGTGCGCCTCGCGCCGTACGTCTATGCGGGTGTGGTGACTGGCGTGATCGCCACGTCGGCCGGGGTGGATCTCGTCCTGCACGAACCCCTCGGGCCCACCACCCCGACGAGTTGGGTCGCCCTCATCGTCGGTGGCCCGGTCCTGTTCGTGCTCGGGCGAATGAGCTCCGAGTACGTACTCCTCGGTCAGCTCCCGCGGTCGCGGGTGGGTTGGCTGGTGCTGCTGCTCGGCCTGACGCCGGTGCTGAGCGCGCAGGCCCCGATCGTCGTTCTGGTCGTCACGATGGGCGTCTTGTTCGGCATCACGCTGACCGACGCCCGGCGCAACCGACACCACTGACCCACCGCCATGAAGATCAAGGTCATTGAATCGGCCGCGACGATAGGCAACGATCAGGCCGGTTTGCTTGTTGCACTGCCGGGTGGGACTGCAACGTCACCGCCGGTAAATTCACCCCACCCTCCGGGTACGCGCCCGCCAGGCCAACCACGCGTTCGGTCTCGGTCAGAGGCCGGACGCGCCGTGTGCGGGACGCCTCGGCGTAGGCGTGACTGTTCGGCACAGGCTCAGTTCGCCGAGGTCTCGGCAGGTGACTGTGCTGGCCGGAGGAACGCCGCCACCGCGGCGTTGAAGGCCGCCGGGTCTTCCAGGTAGGGCAGATGGCCCAGTTCGGGGAACCGAGCTATCCGCGTCCCGGGATGTAGAGCCGACATGTCCTCGATGGTGTACGCCGGGATGAGGTCGTCTCGTTCACCCCTGATGAGCAGCACCTCAGCCGGAACATTGGCCAGCTGATCTTCCTGGTCGCTGTCGAGGGTCTCGCTGAAGATTCGCCGCAGGTGGGAGGCGTCGACGCCCGACAGTGACCGCATGAAGCTTCGATTGATTCCGGGATGCGCGGTCATCCCCATCTTCGACAGCAGTGCCTCTCCCCACGCCGTGACGCCGTTCGGCTGAAGGAGAAGGTCGTACAGCTCGACGTTGCGGCGGTGATCTTCCGGAGTCAATCGTAGGAAGGCGTTGACGATCACCAGGGCTGGAACCTGGGCCGGTCGGCTCGCCGCGAACGCCAACCCGGCCCGCGCGCCGGCGGCCAGACCGACGATCGACACCTGCTCCACCGCGCAGTGCTTAACCACCGCCTCGATAGCAAGGGCATAGTCCCCGAACGGCACCTCGATCCCGGTCGACCGGCCGTGGCCCGGGAGATCCAGCGCAATCACGCGGTGGGTCGCTGCGAAGTACCGACGTTGATGCAACCAATTTCCGGCGGTCCCCCCAAGTCCGTGCAGGAATAGAAGTGCCGGTCCGGCGCCCTCAACGGTGAAATGCAGGCGTTCTGCGCCCCATTCGAGCATCATCGAGAAAAGATACCGCCGAACCGGCTGTTCACCGGTGAGCTCGACCAGGAGTGACGCGCGGTCCGATGGACCTTGTCCTTCCGCACGGACGGTGAATTCTCGCTGCTGACGTGTGTTCCACCTCAGCGGTCACCCGTGCGCAGACGACGACGCCCGCAAACTCCAGGCACTGTGATTCTCGCCGTCGCCCCTGGTGACGGGCGAGTCTGCCCGGCGCGTGTCGTGCCGGGCAGACGTCTTTCACGTCGACGATGTCCACGACCCGAATCAGTCAGTCCCAGCCGGCCGCGCCAGGTCGTCGTGGATGCTACGAGCAAGATCACTCCACTCGGCCGGCTTCATCGTGCGTGGATCGATATGCACGTGCTTCCGCACCCCCTCGGCATGAACGACCTTGCCATCCGTCGACACGAACCGGAAGCCCATGTCAGCCGATTTCGAACCGAGTCGTTCCGTCCAGAAATGCACCTCGACATCGCCGTAACCTCGGATGGGAGCGTCATATCTGATACTGAATTCACGAATGACGTGATAAAGGTCCGGCTTCGGCCCACCGAATGCCAATCCCATCGGCGCGACGTATGCCGCGATAGCATGCTCCAGCAATCTGGGATAGTTGGCGTGATGCAGAATGCCCATCGGGTCCAGGTCATCGAACTGAACACGCACGGGCTGCAAGTGGCCGTACGACACCACGAGATTCCACCTTTCTTTCGTCTTCCACCACCAAGGCATAGTTGGCGGAAAGACATTCACTGTGTGTTGTAAGGTCACGGCCTGCGGAGGCCGGCGATCCCCACCGGCCGGGCCTGTGGGTGTCTACCGGTGTCTTCGGCCTGACACTCCGGGCGTTGTGCCTAGCGGCGTGGGTGCCGTCATGACCCGCGGCACGGAGCGACCCGATGGGGTGTAAGAAGTGACCCAAGCGTCGGCGGAGGCAAAGCTGCCGCCGGCTTGGTTATGGCGGCCAAGGAACAAGGGCTGTCGCTGACAGGCCCGGACCGCTGCTTACTAGTGCGGTACCGCTGACTGCCGGTAGGAGGAACGACCGGGTGTCTACTTCTTGAGACGCCGGCTTCCGGCGTGCCAGTCCTCGACCTTGCCCGTCTCCTGTCCGGTGACTCCGAACGACGGCAGTTGTGGCTGCTCGCGCAGGCTGCGCTTGAGTTCGGCGAAGCCGGGGAACTGGGCGAGGCCGACGACGTGGTCCCACAGCTGTGCGGCTTGCTTCTCGTCGGGCAGCCGGCTGATCACCGGCCCGAAGAACGCGGCGCCGTCCGGCGGTTGGAAGTGCACGATCGGCGTGCCGACGTCCTTACCCGTCAGTGACAGCGCCTCGTCCGACTCCGCTTGGATCTCCGCGTCACGGGACGTGTCGTCGAGGAACTCGACAAGCGAGGTCGGCAGGCCGGCCTCGGCGAGGGCGGCGGTGGCGAGGTCGGGAGCACCCTGCCAGCCCGCCTTCCGGCCGTCGTCGGGGCCCACCTCCAGGATGCGGGCGCCGTACGCCTGGTACAGGGGGCCGACTGCCTCGCGACCGTGCTTTTCACGCACCGCGGAGGCCATCCGCAGCAGCCGCAGCCCCGCGGTGTGCTGGGCTTCGTACTCTGGCGGGAAGTGGGTGTCGTAGTCGATGTGCGAGTTGATGAGGCGCAGCGAGATGAACCGCCAGTCGACGGTGTAGTCGCGTTGTGCCTGCACGATCCTGATCCACTTGCTTGTCATCCACGCGAATGGGCAGATCGGATCGAAGTAGAAGTTGATGTCAGCGGGCCTGGCCGAGCCCGCTCTTCCAGATTCCATGTGTGCCACCTTCCCACTCAATTCTTACCGACAATTTTGAGTTGCTAGTCCGGGCGCCGGGTCGGGAAGGCGTGCCGCCGGGCGAGGATCACCACGAGCACGGTCGGCACCATGAGTACGACCGCTGCGATGATGAGCGAGCGCGACCCGAAGCCGGCGAGAAGCGCGCCGCCAACGAGTCCGCCGAGGCCGATTCCCAGGTTCCAGGTCGTGACCATCGACGACTGGGCCACGTCTGCGTGCTCTGCTGCCGCCCTCATCAACGCCGATTGCAGCAGGGTGGCTGCGCCGCCGAACGACAGTCCCCATGCCGCGACCGTGACGTAGTCGGCCACAGCGCTGGAACTGGCCACGGTCAGCACGACCGCGGCTGCGGCGAACAACCCCGTGCCGAGTACGACGAGTCGACGGTGGTGCCGGTCGATGAATAGGCCTGTGAGCCAGATGCTGACGATCGAGGCGATGCCGAAGTCGAGAAGGATCCACTGGACATGATCCTGCAGACCGGCGTCGGCGAGGATGGGCGCGATGTACGTGTACAGGATGGTGTGCGCGAGCACGAACGCTCCGGTCACCACGAGGACCGTACGGATGCCCTGCAGTTTCAGGATGGTGCGCAGTGGAATCCGGTCCTCGGCCTTCTGTCCGGCGAAGTTGGGCAACTTCCACGCGGTCCAGATGATCAGTAGGGCGGTCAGCGCCGAGGCGAGGCCGAAGGTGAGCTGCCACCCAACCGCCTTGCCGAGATACGCGCCGACTGGCACGCCGAGAGACAGGGCTACCGGGGTGCCGGCGAAGGCGAACGCCATCGCCCGGCCCTTGAGTGGGGGGCCGACCAGACGCGCCGCGTACCCACCAAGCAGGCTCCAGACGACCCCGGAGGCGGCGCCAGCGACGAATCGGGCAACCATCGTGACGGAGAAGTTGAGGGAGACGGCGGTGACGAGGTTGGCGATCACGAAGCCCACAAGTGCTGCCAGGAGCAGGTGACGTCGTGGCCACGTCGCGGTGGCCAGCGCGACGGGGATCGCCGTCAGCAGCGTTCCCACTGCGTAGATCGTGACAGTCTGACCGGCTACGGACTCCGAGACTCCGAGCGCCTGACTCATCTGCGGCAGCACACCGGCCGGCAGCGCCTCGGTCAGGGTGGTGATCAATCCGGCGGTGAAGAGCGCGATCAGGGACGGGAACGGCAGACGTTCCGTACGCGGCGTCTGCGGAACGTCCAGATGTGTGGTGGACACGGGTCATTCCTCATCTAGTTGCAGGTCCAAGCCACCACTGCTGCGGCGGCTCGACCATGCTGTAACCTTCACATCAATGTGATGGCAAGGGTGCTGTGAGGGCGGTCTTGTTGAGGATCAAAGAGTTGTCCGAGCGGGCGGGCGTGTCGCCTCGACTCCTGCGTTACTACGAGGAGCAAGGCCTGCTCAGTCCCAGGCGCGAGGAGAACGGGTATCGCGACTACGACGAGGCCCTGGTGGAGAGGGTCGAGCAGATTCGTAGTCTGCTCAACGCAGGCCTGACGACAGAGATCATCAGGGAAGTGCTGCCCTGCCTGGCCGAAGCGGCGACCCGCGAGTATCCCGCCCCGGACTTCGTCAGCCGGGTTCAGCAGGAGCGCGACCGGATGGCGGAGCGACTCGAGTGCCTGACGAAGAACTTGCAGGCCATCGACGCGTACCTGGACGCCGTCGCCCAGAGGTAGCTCAGCCACGTCGTCGCGGCAGCCGCACTCGTGGCCGCGTCCCCAGCAGGCGGCGAATACCTACAGCACCGATGCGCCAGGAGGTGTCGGACCTCGCCGAGCGTGCGCACCTGCCGAACGCGCCTTCGCCACCGGCGCCGGCCCATAGTTCGACAGGGGCAGGCGTGACCAGTTGTTGATCTCCTTGATCACCGTGTCGGTGATCCGGCGCATGCGACGACAACTCCACCTCGTCGACCCCCGAGGACCGGCGCTGCGGCTTGCGGACCATCTGAGGCTCGAACGTCCCGGCCCGATCTCGCGGCAGGTCGATGGGGAGTCACGACCTGACGTCGTTCCCGTCCAGCAGCGCGAGAGCGCCCGTGGTCGCATTGTCGGCGGAGGACTGCCGTCCGGTGGCTCGCGCGATGACAAACGCGCCCTCGACGACGGCCAGGAGAGTGGCAGCGGTCTTCGCCGGGTCCAGCTTCGGCGATAGTGAGCCGTCGCCCTGAGCTTCTCGAACGACGTTCTCAAGAAGGTCGGCCAGCTCGGTGAACGCGGCACCGAGGGCCTCCCGTAACCCGGCTTCGGCAAGAATCCCCGCGTCGTACGCGAAGCCGCCGATCTGGCATCCGCCGAGCGCGTCGCCGGCCGACGCGAGGAACGCGGCAAGACGCTCCCGGCCCGTCGGCAACCCTTCCATCGCGGCGCGCACGGAGGCGAGGAGATCCCGCCCGTTCTCCCGAACCACCTCCTGGCCGAGGTCGGGCTTCGTCGGGAAGTGGTGATAGAAGCTGCCCTGCCCGACACCAGAGTCGGCCATCACCTGCTTCGGGCTCGTCGTCGAGTATCCGTGGCGCCAGAAGAGCCTCTTGGCCGAGTCGATGATCAGCCGCCTGTTGTCCATGACACAAGACTAGCAAGCTCCATACCTGGAGGTAGGGTTGTCGGCATACCTAGAGGTATGTATGGTTGGCTCGTCCGACGTTCACCGAAGGGAGCACCACCATGACCGCCACACCGTTCGTCCCCGTCGTGCAGTACAAGACCGAGGACCTCGACGGGTTCCAGATGTTCTACCGAGAGGCCGGCCCGGCCGATGGCCCGGTCGTCCTGCTCCTACACGGCTTCCCGACCTCCTCCCACATGTTCCGCAACCTGATCCCGTTCCTCGCGGATCGGTTCCGCGTCATCGCGCCCGACCTGCCCGGCTACGGACACAGCGCCGCACCCGATCGCGCCGAGTTCTCCTACACCTTCGACAACGCGGCGACGTACGTGCAGAAGCTGCTGACGAAGCTCGGAGTGACCAAGTACGCCGTCAACGTCTTCGACTACGGCGCACCAACCGCCTGGCGGCTCGCCCTCGCGAACCCCGACGCGATCACGGCGCTCATTGTGCAGAACGGCAACGCCTACGACGAGGGCCTGGACAACGACTTCTGGGCGCCGATCAAGCGCTACTGGGCCGACAACAGCCAGGAAAACCGTGATGCCCTCCGCGGCCTGCTCACCCTGGACACCACGAAGTTCCAGTACACCGACGGGATGGCCCACGCCTCGCGTATCTCACCCGACAACTGGATCGTCGACCAGGCCCTGCTCGACCGACCCGGCAACGACGAGATCCAGCTCGACTACTTCCTCGACTACGGCACGAACCCGGCGCTCTACCCGCGGGTGCAGGAGTGGCTGCGCACCACGCAGCCACCGACCCTCATCGTGTGGGGCGCGAATGACGTGATCTTCCCTGCCGAGGGCGCGCACCCCTACAAGCGAGACCTGAAGGACGTCGAATTTCACCTCTTCGACAGCGGGCACTTCCTGCTCGAGGACCGCGCCGACGAGGTCTTCCCGCTCATCCACGACTTCCTGACCCGCAAGCTCGGCTGACCGATCTGGTCGTGCCGGACGCCCTGGCCGGTATAACCGTGCAGACACACGACGCCGAGCGAGTTCGGCCTCTGGATCGATGACATCGCCCTCTCCAGTAAGCGGCTCGGCTGCTGACTGGAGAGGGCGATGCCGGTTCAGATCACGGTTGAGGGTGTGTGCGCCGTACCGTTCGGGGTCAGCTCGTAGGTTGCCATGGTCGCCTCCACGGTCGGCGTGCCGACCGTCCACGCGACCCGGAACGTCCCGATGAACAGCACGTTCACGTCCGCCGCCGTCGTTGTGACCGCCGCCGCGGCACTGGTGTGCCAACCGCCGGGCAGCGACAGCGGCGACGGCGTGCCTCGTCGGCGGGCCAGCGGCGGAGAGCCGCGTGGGTCGCGAAGATGAGCACCCAGGTCGTGGCGGCGCCGAACAACGCGACGCCGAGCAGCTTCGCGAACGGGTCGTCGGGCGAGACGAGGGACACCGTCCGTGCCCACTTGCCATGACACCAATGTGAAGGTTGGACGATAGTCGAGCCGCCGCAATCAGCGCTCGTTCTTGCAGAGCTCGTCGGCGAAAAGAAACCAACCGCGTCATCACTCCTATCGGGAGACCTCATGACTGTCGCAGAAATGTTTGAACCGCTTACCCTCCTGCATGGCCCGCCGATGCGCAACCGATTCATGATGGCACCGCTCGTCAATCAACAAAGCGGGCATGACGGTTCAGCGTCCACCTTCGACCAAGATTGGATTCGGCAGCTCGCGTGGGGCGGTTACGCCTTGATCCAGACTGGTGCCACTTACGTCGAGGCCGGTGGCATCGCGTACGAGCGGCAGCTAGGTATTCAAAGTGATGCCCACGTGGCCGGACTGACCCAGATGGCCACCTCGATCCGCGAGGGGGGAGCGCTTTCCGCTGTGCAGTTGCACCACGCCGGGCATCGCGCTGATCCTGGCTTGGGCGGAATTCCAGCCCCCGCTTCCAGCTTGACGGTGCCGGGTGTCAGAGCTCTGACCACGGAACAGGTGGAGCGGATCCGGGACAGTTTCATCGCTGCCGCGAGGAGGGCGGAACTGGCCGGATTCAACGGAGTGTCAGTCCACGGCGCATTCGGGTGGATCCTGTCGGAATTCATGTCCCCGCTGTTGAACGATCGCAGAGACAAATATGGCGGTAGCACCGAGAACCGAGCCCGCCTTACCGTCGAGGTGATCGAAGGAATTCGACGGGTTTTCGGCCCCGACTTCCAGATCGGTCTGCGCATGTCCGTCGAGCGCTACGGGCTTCGCCTGGAGGAACTGCGGGAAATTGCAGCGAACATCCTTGACCGAGAACTGATCGACTATCTCGACCTGGCACTGTGGGATTCCGCTCAGATTGTTCAGGAGGGCACGTTTCGGGGCCAGACCATGCTCAGTGTCTTCACCAGCCTTCCCCGCCGAGGTGTGCGTGTGGGCACGGCGGGAAAGATAATGAGCGCTCAACGTGTCGGGCAACTTTTGGATGAGGGATGCGACTTCGTGCTGATCGGCAGGGCTGGCATCCTTCGGCGGGATTTTCCTCTTCAAGTGAAGCAGCACCCGCGGTACGAAAGTCCGAAGACGCCGGTGACGGAGGAGTACCTTCTCGCCAACGGGCTGAGCGAACGTTTCATCAAGCACCTGCGGAGGTGGCCATATTTTGTTCGAAGCTCCTAGGCAACGCGATTCTGATCGATTCTCGCCGAGTTGCTCCCGATGGCTACGGCACCGTCTGCGCGGACCTGATGTTGTCCGGCGCTTGCCACATGTTTCGATGTGAGGTGACCTCTGGAGCTGTGATCGAAGTTACACCGGAACATCGCGTCTAAACACGATGTATAGTTGCGTCGTACACTCGGGTCGTACTTGTCCCTCCTCAGCTTCGGAGCAGCTTCATGAGTGATGCGACTTTCCTGCTCGTACACGGTGGCCACCACGGCGAGTGGGTTTGGGGTCCTTTGCAGAAAGCGATGGCGGACCGCGGTCTTGCGACCCGCACGGTGACCCTGCCGACCGCGGTGACGGACGCGTCGTCCGGTGAGCCGTACCCGAGCATGTACGACGATGCCCAGGTCGTCCGGGAGGCTATCGCCGAGATCACCGGTCCGGTCGTCGTGGTGGCCCACTCCTACGCGGGGGTGCCCGTCACCGAGGCGATCACCGCGGGGTCCGGGGTCGCCCACGCCGTCTATGTTGCCGCCTACATGGTCGACAGCGGGGAGAGCATGTTCGGCGTGCACGGAGTTCCGACGCCGGACTCGCTGGGTGGTCTGCGCCCCGCAGCGAACCCGGACCTGAACCTGCCCCTCGCCTTCTACGACGGCGACCCGACCAACCCCGAGACGGCCGGGGCGATCGCGCGGCTGGTTCCCCAGAGCGCCCGCGCTGACTACGAGTCGGTGACTCGCGTCGGCTGGCGCGAGGTGGCCAACAGCTATGTCATCCCGTCCGATGACATCTCCCTGACCGGAACGATCGCCGAGCAGATGGCCGCCCGTGCCGACCGGGTGTTCCGGGTGCCCGGCAACCACGCGCCATTCTGGTCGAATCCCGCCGAGTTCGCTGACGTCCTGGTGGAAATCGATGGCCTCGTTCACTCGGCGAGCTAAGGCGGACCCCGGGACGCCGGCGGTCGAGAGCCGCATCCTGGCCGCGACGGAACGCCTGATCGAGCGGGGCGAGCGCTACACCGAGATCTCGGTGCAGCAGATCCTGGCCGAGGCGGGCGTCTCCCGGGCGACCTTCTACGCGCACTTCTCGGACAAGACCGACCTGATAGTGCGGTTGACCGCCGATTTGCGGCAGCGGCTGCTCGAGATGGCCCAGGGATGGAACCCCGCAGCAGGCGAGGATGGCGCCGACCGGTACACCCGGTTCTTCGCCGACGTCATCGCCCTGCACCGCCGAAAAGGCTTGGTGCTGGCCGCGCTGCGCGAGGTCGCGAGCTACGACCAGACGGTTCGCGGCTTCTACACCGCCGATCTGGAGGGCTTCGACCAGGCCGTGCTCCGCACACTTGTCGAACAGCAGCAGTCGGGAAAGACCCCGGCCGATCTGGACGCCGCCGCGGCGAGCCGGGTGATCGTGTGGGGCGGGGGACAAGCCATCGCCAGGCACATCGAAGTCGACAACGGCGACGGCGACGCCGCGTTCGCCCGCGAACTCGGGCACATCTGGTGGTACGGCGCCTACCGCCGCCCACCCGCGAATAACCTCATCGAGGAGCCGAAGAAGTGAACGAAGGACTGCCCATTCACCCGCTGGCCGGCCGCACCGCTCTCATCACCGGTGGTGGGCGCGGCGTCGGCGCGAGCATCGCCAAACTGTTCGCCACGGCCGGCGCCCGGCTCGCGCTAACCGGCCGATCGGAGGAGTCACTGCGCACGGTCGCCGACAGCCTCCAGGACGGCGCCGTGATCATCCCCTCCGACCTGTCACGGGACGGCGAAACAGAGCGACTCTTCGACGCCACCCTCGCCCGCCTGGGTCAGTTGGACATCCTGGTGAACAACGTGGGCGCTCTCAACTTCACCCAAAGCCAAAAACTCACCGAGGCCGAGGCGGACGACCTTTGGCGGCTGAACGCCCGCTCCCCGCTGATCCTGGCCGGTCGAGCTGCTGAGCACATGGCATCGCGAGGAGGCGGCAGCATCGTCAACCTCTCATCGGTCATCGGCAGCGAACGGGCCATCGCCAACCAGACCCTGTATGGCGCCACGAAGGCAGCGGTCGACGGAATGACACTCGCGATGGCTGCCGAGTGGGGCCCGAAGGGCGTGCGCGTCAACGCTGTCCGTCCTGCCGTGACCAACACCGACATGTCGGCGCCCATCTTCGCCGACCCCGAATGGAAGAACACGCTAACCGCGCAGTACGCCCTCGGTCGCCTCGGTGAACCCGAGGACATCGCCCAGGCCGTCCTGTTTTTCGCATCGCCGGCCAGCTCGTTCGTCACCGGTCAGCTCCTGAGCGTGGACGGTGGCTGGATCAGCACCCTGGTGCACTGATTTAGCTGGCAACGGTGTTGTCGAAACTAAGCCGCAAGCCGGCCTCAGGCCCGGCGAAACCACGGGACAATGCCGGTTCGCTGACCTCCGGTGGGCATTGACCATCCGATCGCCGAACGAACTCAGGCGACCTGGTCACGTGGGGGACTGGTTCATCCCGATCTTGATGCGGTACGAACAGAACACCCCTCCCGTGAAGCCGAAGTGTGTGCGGTCGCCCGGCGGGCGTGGCCTGAGCCAGCCGGGCGACCGCACGCCTGGTCAGCGCAGGTTCTCGAAGAAACCTGCCCCTGCCGGCGTGTCTGGAGGTCTCTGAAATGGGATACGTCGCTGTTCACGTCACCTGCGATAACGAGCCGGCGATGGCGGTACAGCTGATCTATGGCGACTCCACGGAAGCGAAGCGTCGTCGTCGGCGAACCGCCACCGCAGCCGGCTGCATCCCCATCCCACTGTGACGTTCCGGTGCAAGGATGGAAGGCTGGCCGGTCCCATGGCTCTTCAACCCGTCGATGAGTCCTGGCAGCGCGGTCTCGCGATTGTTGCCCACCCCGACGACCTGGAGTTCGGCACTGCCGCCGCCATTGCCCGCTGGATCAAGCAGGGCAAGCACGTCGCCTACGTTTTGCTCACCAGTGGCGAGGCCGGCATCGACGACCTCGATCCGAGCGACGCCGCCATCGCCCGCGAGCAGGAGCAGCGCGACGCGGCCGCCATCGTCGGCGTCGAACAGATCCACTTTCTGGGCCTGCCCGACGGCGTCCTCGACTACGGCGTCCCTCTTCGCCGCGAGCTGGCCCGCGTGATCCGCGCTGACCGTCCGGACGTCATCATCACCAACAACTTCCGAGACAGCTGGGACGAGGCCGGCCACGCCCTGAACATGGCCGACCACATCGTCACCGGCCGCGCCGTCCTGGACGCGGCGCGCGACGCCGCCAACCGCTGGGTTTTCCGAGACCAGATCGAGCAGGACGGCCTCGACAAGTGGGCCACCCGCGCGGTCTGGGCCGCCGGCTCACCCTGTCCGAGCCACGCCGTGGATACCACCGACACCTTCGATCTGGGCGTACGTTCCTTGAAGGCCCACGCCTCCTACCTGAGAAGCCTGGCCTCCGGCCCCTTTGACGCAGAGGGATTCCTCGAGAGTGTCTCGCGCCAGATCGGCGCCCGTCTGGGTGTCCGCTACGCCGCTTCCTTCGAAGTCTTCGACCTCGGTCTGCTGTAAAGCACAGTCTCTTCCGCTTCCTGACTTGCGCGGTGTCACGCTCGGGTGAAGCTCGACAATCGCTGCTGTCCGCCTGGGCGGAGACACCGAGGCGGCGGACCCGGTCACCAGCATGTGAAGCCGCACACCGCCTCTTCGGCTATTACCAAACGTTCGGTAATATTGTCGGTGCATCGACCGGAGGGAGATTGCGATGCCGAGCGGAAGACCGCTGTGGTCAACCGCGACAAGATCGCGATCACGGCCTCCGGCGGGTGCTCAATCGCGGTCGGCGCGAAGGATTCGGTGGTAGACGCCGGCATCGAGGCCATCAGCAACACAGGGCGCCGGGCACGCCGGGAGTGACGAGCCAGCGAGAGCTCACGGAGCACGACTACCGAGTCCTTACGTTCTCAATCTTCGCGACCCGGGCCGGAACGGCTCCGCCCCGGGCATCTGCCGGGCGGCACAGGGAGAATCACCATGTCGAACTCTTCTGTTTATCATTGGGGGGAATTGGAGGCTCAGGCCAGAGCTGGCCTCACCAAGAGGGCCTTGGCCATCTCCCAGTTGGTGCAACCGCTACTGCCTGACGGCGCCGACAACTTCCTGTCGTACCAGAATCTACTGGCGGTCGGGGCTCAGGGCGACGACGGTAGGCTATGGGCGTCGCTGTTCGTCGGGCCACGCGGGTTCATCAGTGCCACCGACGATGAATCGGTGCAGGTGCTGGCTCAGCTCGCGGCCGACGATCCGGTCGAGCCGATGACCCGGCGCCAGGGCAAGCTGGGTCTGCTGGCCATCGATCTCGAAACGCGCATCAGACTGCGGATCAACGGCGAAGCGACGCCGCTGCCGGGCGGGCTCCGGCTCGCCATCGAGCAAAGCTTTCCCAACTGCCCGAAGTACATTCAGAAGCGCCACGTGGTCAGTCTGGCCGAAGCGAGGGGTCGAGAGGCAGGGCCGGCCGACGGTAAGCGGGTCGCCGCACTGACCGACGAGATGAGCGAGTTGGTCGCCCACGCCGACACCTTCTTCGTGGCCTCGGCTTCCGAAACCGGTGACCCTGATGTCTCGCATCGCGGCGGCAACCCAGGATTCGTCGACCTGATGTCGCGGACACGGTTGCGCTGGCCCGACTACGTCGGCAACAACATGCTGATGACACTGGGCAACATCACCGAGAACCCGCACGCTGCGCTGCTTTTCGTCGACTGGGCGACCGGGACGACGCTCCAACTGACCGGGCGAGCCAAGGTGAATTGGCCCGAGGGTCTCGGCCCGACCGCGACCGGCCAGCGCTCCGTGGAGTTCGAACTCGATGAAGCCATCTATCGGCCAGAGGCACTCCTGACGAACTGGTCGGCGCCAACCCTATCGCGATTCAACCCGCCCCTGCCGGTCTGATCGCCTCAGGGGGATCATCCGTTGTCGCTCGCCTCAAGTCCTGCCGCGGACCTGAGGCGAGCGCCATGACACTGCCGGCTATCCGGCATTGCCAGGTCCGCCGATCAGCGTTTGCGGAAGTTCGGCCAGCGCCAACCGAAACTCGGCCGGATCGTCCAGCACTCGTGCCACGACCAGTGACCCCTCGATGAGGACCAGTGCGGTTCTCGCCCGGCGCGCGGCATCCTCCTCGGAGGCTCCGGCGCGCCGGGCGATTTCGGCCATCGCCGTCAGCCAGGTCGTTGCCAGATGGGTGGCCCGGGCTCGAATGTCCTCCGGGGTGCCGCGGAGCGTCATCGTGTCCAAAACGCAGGCGAGGCGACCGTCGTCATAGAACGCGCCAACACGTCGAGCCATCTCCGCGACGGCCGTCGACGGGTCGTCCTCCGACATCAGTGGATCGAGAATATCGCTGAATATCTGTTCCACGGACGCCATCACCGCTGCGGCCATGGCGGGTTTTCCGTTGGGGAACCGGTGATAGAGGCTGGCGCGGTGCAACCCTGAAGCCGACGACAGAGCCGTCAGCGAAGCTCCCTCGTAGCCCGAACGGCGGAAGACCTCGGTCAGCTGCTTCAGCAGTGCCTCGTCTTCGATGCTAGGTGCGCGGCCCATATCACCAGGTTACCGAACATACGGTAAAAAACTGAGGCTCGGAAAACGAGCGTTGAGACACGTCCCCACGCCCGCTGGAACTGAACCTTTATGAGGGCGAACCCGTCGGCCGCGACAACCCGGCGAGTCAGCGCAGGATCGCTCAGACTTCCCGGGGTCGATCAGGCTTGTCAACCGGAGAAGGCGGTGGCCAGTGCCGGATCGCGAACGGAGGCCGCGAGCTCTTCATGGGTGCTCCGGCTAAGCTTCGGGATCCTCGACGTCGGGGCGCGCTGGAGCACGCGGTGGGACGGCAAGATCACTGCGCTCGGTGCGGAGACCTCCAGCGAGGGCCGGCCTCAAGGGGCGTCGCGTGCTGTCACTGCGCCGGCGTCGAGTTCTCGGACCCGTCCTCTGCGTCCGTCGGGTGCTCGTCCGCGATCACGCAGACGCCGTCGCTACACACGACCGCCGGTGGAATGTCGAGGGCGACGATGGCGATCGGGTCCTTCTCGTCCTCGTTCACGCCGCCGTCCCCCGCTTCTCGTGGGAGAGCTTGCGGAGCACCTGAGCGAAGGCGGAGGTGTCCTGCGCGCCGGAGACGCCGTACCTCTCTTCGAAGACGTAGAACGGGACGCCCCGGATGCCGAGCCTGTGCGCGTGCGCCTCCTCGGCACGGACGTCGTCAACGAAGCGGTTCTCCCGGAGCGCCGCCAGCGCCTCCTCGCGGTCCAAGCCGACCTCGGCAGCCAGGTCGGCGAGGTCCTCGTTCCGGCCGACATGGCCACCCTCCTCGAAATGGGCGGCGAGGATCCGCTCAACCATCTCCAACTGCATACCCTGCTCCTTGGCGAAGCGGATGAGCTGGTGGCCCTTCAGCATGTTCGTGTGCCGCAAGATGTCGTAGTCGAAACGCAGTCCGACCTGCGCCGCGGCTCCGACGATCCGGGCCAGCAGCGGCTCGACCTGGTCGGCGGTGAACCCACGAATCTCCAGGTAGTCTTGCTCGCTCCCCTCGAACTCCTGGGGCAGGTCCGGCGCTAGCTCGTAGGCGTGGTACTCGACCTCCACTGGGATACCCGTCTCGGCGACGGCCGCCTCGAACTTCTTCTTCCCGATGTAGCACCAGGGGCAGGCGATGTCGGACCAGACATCAACCTTGACAGGACCCGTGGCTGACTGCGTCGTGTCGTTCATGCCACCAGACTCCAACGTTCACATCAGTGTCACTGCAAACGCGCTCGTCGTGCCCCCGGTCACAACGACGTCGTCGGTGCCGATGGCAGCTGCGCAGAGACGGGCGACTGTGACCCGCTTGCCGTACCGCCAGGCCGAAACCTGCCCTCGGCTCCGTGGAATGGCGTCCGAGGGGATGCGAGCTGTTCCGCCACACGAGTTCCGTACAGACCGACACTTCAATGGTCTTCGGACGGCGCTGTAGGGGATTCCGGGACGGGCGGCCGGCGATGCAAGCTCGCCGTTGAGCATCGCGGCGACCTGCCGGCTCCAGGTGCAGAGCTTCGTGCTGTCGGAGTCGACCGCGCAGAACACCTAGTAGTCGGGCTGGACATCAACGACCTCAATCTCGACGACGACGGCCGGCGGGTCCTGATGTGGCTGCGCGACGATAGCCGATACCGGCGCCGGGTACGCGGCGAGGCGGCGACCGCCATTCACACCTACCCCTCAGGTCGTGCGCACACGGACGGCGTCGGCGTGCACGAACTGGCCGGGCCAACTGTTCGTCACCGGCCACCGTGCCGCCGGCACGCGACTCGGATCCGAGACACCCGCGGCGATGATCCGGCTCGATTGGGCCTTCTCGAGTATTGGGGGCCAGATCACGCCGTCTGGCTGGGATCTGCGGTGGGTCGGCCGACCCACGCTAGATGCTGTCGGGCCACCCGGTCGTTCTCGCGGTGACGTCCTCTGAGGATGCCGACCCGCGTCCTGCCCTCCACAACCTGCAACCCCGCCGTTGCGTCCACCAGCGATCGGTCGACCAGTATCGGCCACCGTTTCCACGTGCCGTGCGTCGCCCAGCGCAGGGATACACCCGCGTGGACGCCGTGCTGGCGAACGCTGATCCAGTGGTTAGGGTCCGCGGCGTACTCATCGATGCAGGAGCCGTCCGAACGTCCTGTCGGCATCGCAAGGAACTCCTGCGTCGCAATGGCCTCGACGGTCCAGGCCACTACGCTGAGATCTAGGCAACGACTATGGATGGGGAACGGAGCGGCTGCCAGCGGCATCGCCGAGCTGCATGTCCGCGGATGGAGAAAGCCACCGCGAGCATTCGCCGGTCGTCCTGTTGAGGCTGGTTGCGGGCAAGGCTTAACTTCGGAACCTACCCTTGAGGTACCAGCGAAGAAGATCCAAATCAGACGCTTTTGGCCGAAGTCAACGGGTTCCTGCTGAACGACCTCGGTGAGCTCCTCGATGAAGTCGTCGCACCAGCCGCGAGGCAAATACAACTCCCGTCATGAGCGGTTTCTGCCCGGCCTTGACCACCGTGCCGTCGTTCCGGTTGATGTCCACGGTGTCGCTGGCTTTGCGTGAGCTTGAGAGTTGTGCCGAGCGTAATCGGCGGTTCGGAGATCGGCAGTGTCGGGGCTTGCGCCTCACCGTCGGTACGGGTCGATGATTTCCTTTGGGCGCAGCGCGGGGGCGGCGAGCTCGCGGAGTGTCGGCGAGGTGAGGTAGAACCTGCCTCGGGTCTCGCCGTGCTGTTCGAGCATGCCTGCCCGGACGAGGGCGCGTAGGTCGCGGGTTGCTTGGTCGTCGGTGAGGTTCTCGTCGCGTTGATAGAGGGTGCGGCGGACTCGGCCGCCGGTGGCGGCGAGGTGTAGGGCGCTGACGACCCGTTCGGGCAGGCCGTTGCGCCGGACCCAGGTGTCGAGCAGGTCCCAGAGATGCGCGGCTTGGTCGAGGCGTTGCCGGACCAGTTGGGCTTGTTGGTGGTGGGCGCTCAGGCAGAATCGGATCCACCTGCTGGTGTCGTTGTCGGGCTGCCAGGTTGGGCCGCCGACCTCACCGAGCGCGTCGTAGTAGGCGTAGGTGTTCCGGCCGACGCCGAGCCACTCCTCGATCGAGGAGAACTCCGGGGCGAGGACACCGTCGCGGGCGAGTACGAGGGTGTGCAGGCAGCGCGACATTCGGCCGTTGCCGTCGCGCCAGGGGTGGATCTTGACCAGGTTCAGGTGGGCCATGGAGGCCCGGACGAGTAGCGGGGTCTCCGGTTCGCCGTCGACCAGCCAGTCGATCAGCTCGGAGATCAGCGATGGAACGTCGTCGGCGTCTGGCCCGGTGTAGACGCGTCGGCCGGTGTGCGCCTCGTCGATGTGGATGTCTCCTGGACGGTAGCGGCCCGGCCATTTGCTGAGGTCGTGGCGGAGCATCATGAAGTGCAGTGCGTTGAGCAGCATGTGCTGCCAGGTGAACTCGCGTGAGCGGGCGAGTTGTTGCACGTAGGTCAGGGCGTCGCGGTAGCCGGTGATGACTTCCCAGGTTTGTGGGTTCGTCTCTACCGGTTCGTCGCCGGCGACGGCGGCGGCGGCGTCGTCCAGGGAGACCTGGTAGCCCTCGATCGAATTCGAACCCTGGATGGCGTGAGCGATCAGGGTTCGTCGGAGTTGCCCTGTCCAGCGGTGCGGCTCGGCGATCTGATACCGCAGGTTGTCCCGCATGGTGTCCAGTTCGCCGAGCACGCGCTTGTCGTCGTCGGCGAGTGCAGGGGCCCGATACAGCATGCGCCAATCCTACAATGTTTGCCGCCAAATCCTGGAATGTTATCGGCATTAGCGTGCATGTGTCCGCCAGGCAGACGGGTGTTCGGGCGCCCTTAGGTGACGACAAGCCCCAGTCCGCCAGCCCACGTCAGGTGTCTTCCTGGAACAGGTGGTGCAGGTAGCGCTGCGGGTTGGCCAGAAATGAGCGGGTCAGCAGTACCGGCTGAGCCTCGTCGTAGTCGACGTTACGAATAGTGCCGTCGGGTTCGATTTGCAGGATCCGGGCGTGTGGGGCGGCCAGCAGGATGGGGGAGTGGGTGGTGATGATGAACTGTGCGCCGGCCTGGGTGAGGTCGTGGATGCGGGTGAGCAGAGCCAGGCAGCCGTGTACGGACAGGGCTGCTTCCGGTTCGTCGAGCAGGTACAGGCCGTGGGGCTTGAACCGGTAGACGGTCAGGTCGAGGAACGACTCGCCGTGGGATCGTTCGTGCAGGCTGGTGCCGCCGTAGCCGTCGGCGACACCGAGGCGGTCGATCTCGGTGGCCACGTTGTAGAACGACTCGGCCCGCAGGAAGAAGCCGGTGCGTGGCTTCCTGGTGCCGCGTACCAGTCGTAGGTGTTCACCCAGAGACGACTCGGTGGCCCGCGTGCTGAACCGGAAGTTGGCGGATCCGCCCTCGGGGTTGAACCCTGCCGCTACCGCGATCGCCTCGATCAGGGTCGACTTGCCGGTGCCGTTGTCACCGGCCAGGAATGTCACCGCCGGGTCCAGCGTCAACCGGCCGGCCGCCCGTAGACCGGCGACGACCGGCAGAGCGAACGGATAGCCGGACCGGTCCGCGTCGTCGTCGGTGAGCTCCACCCAGCGCAGGAACCCACCGCTGTCTCGACGCGAGTCCGACGCCTCGTCCCCGGTTGCCATCCGGTAACCCCTTCGCGCCGCTGCCCTGCCTACCATCCCCACCGTGTTTGCCCAGGACGGAACATGTCCGACGGTACGCCTGCTTGCGCGGCTGCTGTTGTCACCGCCCAGTGGGACTGGGTCTCGCAATCGCCGGGGTGGGTGCCGGTGGCTCGTCCGGCTGATCGTGCTCCGCGCCGACGCGCAACCGCCTGACGGAGTCAGCGCAGACCGTGCTGCGCGGCGACGCTCTCGGCTACCTTTCGGTGGGTGCCGGCCAGTCCCTGGGTGTCGAGCACGCCCGCGAAGGGCTTGCTGCTGTCTGGTTTGACGAGCGCGCCACGGCGGACCCAGACGTCGGTGTGGCGGATTAGATAGTTGGTGGTCAGGATTGTGGCCCTGTGCGCGAGAAGGAATTCGAGGATGCGGTGCAGCTTCTCGTTGTTGCGCGAGTACCGGCTCAGCGCCGACGTGCACAGTACGAAGTTGCCTTCGGTGGCCATCGCGAGCAGGTCCACCAGGCCCTGGTCGAAGCGCGGGTCGATCGCGCTGAACACGGTCACCGTGTCGTCATCGGACGGTGGTGCCGTGACTACCTCGTTGCTGGACGGCAGGCTGGGCGTGGGCGCCGACGGTAGGCGCAGTGGACCACGGCCGCCGTCGGTGAAGGTGTCGGTCAGCGCGTCCAGGCACGCCCACGCACGTCGATAGCGCTCGGCCAGCCCGGCGAATCCTGAGCCGCGATGGGCTGGCGGCGGCGTGCGGCCAGCAGATGCGACAGCGGGCCGGCCGCGTACTCCGTCGCCGGGATGATCCCGTCGTCAAGCGGACCGTCGTGGTGTGCCTGCTCGATCAGGCTGTTTCGCACCACGAGGGTGACCTTGGCCTTCAGGTCCAGCGGTGACGCCAGCGGCTTGTGGTCGAACACCTCCTCGACGAACGGCGCGATCAGCACGTCCTGCTCACGCTGCGGCAGGACCGCCAGTGCCTCGGCTGTCAGCGCTCAACTAATTCCTCCAGGAGGCCGTAGCGCGCTCATGTAATTCCCCTGGTGTGCGCTCGTCATGGACTACAGGTCCGCTCGTGGTGTTCGTCGAGGGGACGGCGAGCGTTCGGGCGTAGGTCTCAAGATCCTTTCCTTCTCGCGTAGATCATCTTTTCGCCGGCATGCCCTTTGGGGAGCGGATGGCGAGGAGGACGTTCCACGTGATCGATATAACCGAGATCCTGGTGCACTGGTACGCGGGCCGGTCTCAGCACGACGTCGCGGGCTCGCTGGGCGTGGATCGAAAGACGATCCGGCGTTACGTCGAGGCGGCGATCGCGGCGGGGTTCGTGCCGAGCGGGGCGCAGCCGATGAGTCAGGAAGACTGGGCGCCGCTGGTCAAGCAGTGGTTTCCGCACCTGACCGATACCCGGTTGCGGCAGGTGACCTGGCCGGAGTTCGCTAAGCACCACGATTACATCGTGGAGATGCTGCGGGCCGGGGTGACCAAGGCGACGATCCATCAGCGGCTGCGTGACGAACACGGGGTGGCCGGGTCGTTGGCGTCGTTCAAGCGGTATGTCACGGCGAACCTGGCCGAGGACGCGGCACGGGACAAGGTGACGGTGCTGCGGGCTGATCCCGAGCCGGGGCTGGAAGGGCAGATCGATTACGGGCTGCTGGGCTCGTGGATGGACCCGCGCACGGGACGTTCGCAGCGGATCTGGGCGTTCGTGATGCTGCTGTCGCACTCGCGGCACATGTTCGTGCGGCCGGTGATCAGCATGGATCAGGCGTCCTGGACGGCCAGCCATGTCGAGGCGTTCGCGTTCTTCGGCGGTAGTCCGGCCCGGCTGATCCCGGACAACTTGAAGACCGGCGTGGACAAACCCGATCTCTACGACCCGAAACTGAACCGGGCCTATGCCGAACTCGCCGCGCACTACGGCGTCCTGGTCGACCCGGCGCAGGCCCGCAAACCCAAGGACAAGCCACGGGTCGAACGGCAGATGCCCTACATCCGCGACTCGTGGTGGAAGGGCCGCGAGTTCACCTCGCTGGTCGAGATGCAGGCTTCGGCGCTGCACTGGTGCCGGGAGGTCGCGGGGCAACGCAAGCACCGCGGACTGGAGGGCCGGACCCCGGCGGAAGTGTTCGACCAGGCTGAGGCGGGCACGTTGACTCCGCTGCCGGCCGCGGCGTTCACCCTGGCGGAGTGGTCGCGGGCGAAGGTCGGCTCGGACGTCCACGTCAAGTGCGGCAAGGCGCTCTACTCGGTGCCCTGGCGGTTGATCGGGCAGCTGGTCGACATCCGCGCCACCGCGACGATGGTGCAGATCTTCCACCACGGCGAGCTGGTCAAGACCCACGTCCGCAAGGACAGGGGCCGGGCCACCGACATCGCAGATTACCCGCCGGAGAAGATCGCGTTCCACATGCGCACCCCGCAGTGGTGCCACGAGCGGGCTGAGCAGACCGGGCCCGCGACTGCCGCGGTGATCGCCGAACTGCTCGACGGCCCAGCTTTGCATCGGCTGCGCTCGGCACAGGCGATCCTGAACCTGGCCGGCAAATACTCCGACGCCCGGCTGGAGGCGGCCTGCCGCAAGGCAACCACAGCCGGCGATCCGTCCTATCGCACCATCCGCCACATTCTGGCCGCCGGGCTCGAGGACATCGAGGCCGACCGGCCCACCGGCGACGCCGGGGCGCCCGCGTTCCTGCACGGCCCCGCCGGTCTGTTCGCCGACATCATCCCGTTCCCCGCCCCGGCCGCGGCCGTCGCGACAAGCACGAACACGACGAGCGAGGCGACGCCCGATCGCCGTGACAGCACCGGGGACGACGAACCACACGACGCCGTGTCATGACCCGCGCCCCGCTCAATCCCGCCGATTCGAAGGCCGAGACGACACGATGACGATCCTGCGCCCCGCTCTGGCTGACAGCCTCCGGACGCTGAAACTGTCCGGGATGCTGGAAACCCTCGACGCCCGCCTCGCTCAGGCGCAAGGCGGTGATCTCGGCTATCTGGAGTTCCTGCAGATCCTCTGCGACGACGAGATCACCCGCCGCGAACAAGTAGCCATGAGCCGCCGGCTGCGCCGCGCCCGCTTCGACACCGAAACCACCGTCGAGGGCTTCGACTTCGGCGCCAACTCGAAACTCCCCGCCGCGCAGATCCGCGACCTCGCCGCGCTGCGCTGGCTGCAAGCCGGAGAATCGATCATCCTCTACGGCGCCGTCGGCGTCGGGAAAACCCACGTCGCCCAAGCCATGGGACACCTCGCCATCCGCGCCGGCGCCGAGGTCCGCTTCCACAAAACCAGCCGCATCCTGGCCGACCTCGCCAGCGGCCACGCCGACCGCACCTTCGACAAACGCCTCGCCGCCCACGTCAAAGCCGACCTGCTCATCCTCGACGACTTCGCCATGCGCGAGTTCACCCCCGGCCAGGCCGACGACCTCTACGAGCTGATCTCCCAACGCATAGCCGAAGGCCGCTCCAACGCGATCACCGCCAACCGCGCTCCTCAGGACTGGTATCCGCTGTTCCCCAACCCCGTGGTCGCCGAGTCACTGCTCGATCGGCTCATCAACAACAGCCACCAGGTCTTCATGAACGGCCCCTCCTACCGGCCGAACAAACGACCCAAAGCCTCACCACAGACAAATGACCGCCCACAACCTCACTGCCGCCGAGCGCCCCGCGCGGACCACACCATGACCGAACCGGCACCCCGCAACTTCCCCTCCCGGGCCGAACGCGAGGCACTCAACACCGGCCTGTTCACCGACAACACCGAAACCGGCTTCTTCGATGACCACGGCCGCTCCGCCCCCTGGCCGGACGACATCGAGAACTGGACACTCGACGCCTGCCAGCACAGCCCCGACCCCTAACAGCCGCCCTTCTAACGCAGCACTCAGACCAGACGGCGAAACGCCGAACCCTGATTCACGGAACGTCGCCTGGACGCGGCACGCGCCCTCTCAGAGGGCGCTCCGGGAGGTTATGTCCGTTCCGGGTTGAGGGTGAATAGGCCGGGTTGGCTCTCGGTCAGGATCTGCCGGTTGACCAGGCGTTTCAGCTTGGCTCGGACACCTTCGGTGTCTTTGGGTTCGGTGTCATGCGGCAGATACGCCCACTGACACCCGGTCCGGTTCTGATAGAAGATCGAGTTCAAGATCTCCCGCAACGAGTAACGGCCCTGATGCCCCGATACCGCAGCGTCGGCTGGCCGAAGCCATGGAGCAAATCCACTCTCTGGAGCACGACAACGACATGCTCGCCCGCATCGTGAACTTGCTCGCCACCGAGAACACCCAGTTCCCGGAGCCGCTCCACACCGCCCAATCAGCCGTCGTCCACCCTCTCCGCCAGGTGCCGATGTAGCCCCAGCGACTCCATCGGCAAGCTCGGGCGTCGTGATACATGTGGCGGCCACCGTTTCTGCCGGGCTGGAACCGTTGTGACCGGACTCCAGCAGCTCACTTCGACACCGCCACCAGCCCGTTGTCTGCACACGTGTCGCCGAAGGAGCGACACCGCAGCGGCGTGTCAGCCGATGTGTACGGGCGCCGGGTCCTCGGTGCGCTGCTGGGGGCTTGCGTTGAGCGTGGTGACGGTGATGACCAGCGCGGCCAGCAGGAAGCCGACGGCGGAGGCGAACGCGACGGTGTAGCCGTGGGACAGCGCGTCGGCCGCCCGCTGGATCAGGGGCTGGTCGCCGCTGGCCAGGCCGCGGAAGAACGCGACGTCGGCGTGCGGCAGTTTGTCATCGGCGGCGCTGGTGGAGACGGTGGCCAGGACGGCCAGGCCGACGGCGCCGCCGATCTGCTGGGCGGTGTTGAGGATGGCCGAGGCGATGCCGGTGTCGTTGCGGTCGACGCCGGAGATCGCGCCGAGCGTCATCGGCAGGAAGCTGGCGCCCAGGCCGAGGGCGGTGATGAACATGGCCGGCATCAGGTGGGTGAAGTACGACGAGGACGGTTCGAGCAGGCTGAACCAGAGTATCCCGCCGGCCGCGACGACCAGGCCGGGGCCGGCGAGCGTGCGTGGCGAGAACCCGCCGGCCAGGCGTGAGCCGATCCCGGCGGCCATCCCCATGCCGAGGCTGAACGGCAGATAGGCGAACCCGGCACGAACCGGGCTGTAGCCCTTGACCTGCTGCATGAAAAGCGACAGGAAGTAGAAGGTGGCGAACATGGCCGCGCCGATGAACAGCATGGTGACGTAGGACCCGGCCCGGTTGCGGTTACGCAGTAGCCGCAACGGCAGCAGCGGGTGCCGGTTCCTGCGCTGCGAGCGCAGGAAGGTGATCAGCAGGATTGCCGCGACGGTGAACATGCCGAGGGTGACGGGGTCGGTCCAGCCGCGGTCGCCGCCCTGGGTGATGGCGTAGACCAGGGCGGTCAGGCCGCCGGTGGCGGTGGCCGCGTCGCGCACGTCCAGTTCGCCGTGCAGCTTCTCGCCGCTGGCCAGCACCCGGGCGCCGAGCAGTACGAGCGCGCCGATCGGGACGTTAACGAACATCACCCAGCGCCAGCTCAGGTAGTCGGTGAGCACGCCGCCGAGCAGCAGGCCAACGGTGGCGCCGAGCCCGACATCGCGGCGTAGACGCCCATCGCCCGGTTACGGGCGGCACCCTCGGCGAACGTGGTCGCGATCAGCGACAACGCGGTCGGCGCGATGACGGCCGCGCCGAGGCCCTGCAGGATCCGGGCGGCGATCAGCAACTCCACGCTCGGGGCCAGGCCGCCCAGCAGGGACGCGCCGGCGAACACGGTCAGGCCGATCCGGAACACCCGCCGTTTGCCGTAGAGGTCGCCGGTGCGCCCGCCGAGCAGCAGCAGCCCGCCGAAGGCCAGGACGTAGGAGTTGACGATCCAGGACAGGCCGGAGGCGGACACCTCGAGGTCCTTCTGGATGCTCGGCAGCGCGATGTTCGTGATCGTGCTGTCCAGCACGACCATCAGCTGCGCGGCCGCGATGACGATCAGCGCGAGGGCCGGATGGGTGGAGGTGCGCGGCGGAGCCGATTGTGCGGGGATGGACATCAGAAACTCCAGAACTAGACGGGTGTTGAGTTTTCGTGAGGCCGCGACAATATCTCAACGGTTGTCTAGTTTTTCAAGTAGGGGTGTGCCGGCTTGTACGATCGGACGCCGACGTACGGAAGGGTGCTGCACGATGACCGAGGCCGCCGCAGAGGCGCCGCAGGGTGAACGCAAGGGGGAGCGCACCCGGCGGCGCATCCTGGAGGCCGCTCGCGCCCTGTTCGCCGAGCTCGGCTACGAGCGCACCACGATCCGTGGGATCGCCGCGGCGGCCGAGGTCGACAAGTCGTCGATCCTGCAGTATTTCGGCAGCAAGCAGCAGCTGTTCCGGGCCGCGGTGCACTGGCACATCCCGATCGCGGAGCTGACCGCCGACGATCCGGCGCAGAGCGTGCACAACTTCATGCACGGCATGCTGAGCAGCTGGGCCGCCGACCCGAACAGTCCGATGGCGGTGCTCGTGCGCGCGAGCATGACCAGCGAAGAAGCCGCCGAACTGCTGCGGCGTCACATCACCACCGAGGTCGTCGACGCGATCGCCGCGACCGTCGACGATCCGGAGGCCCACCTGCGCGCTTCCCTGGCCGGCGCCATGATGATGGGCATCGCCGCGCAGCGCTACCTGCTGCGGATGCCCTACATCGCCGACGCCGACCTCGACGACGTCCTGCGCCTGGCCGGCCCGGCCATTCGCAACGTCATCGCCCCGCCGGCCTGACGCCTACGCGTCGGCGCCGAAGATCGCCGGCACCTGCTCGGCTGCAATGATGCTGAAAGCCGTCTGCTCGAACTGCTCTCGCTCGCCCTGTCGGCAGGTGCGCGACGGCACACCGCATCATGAAGTACTCCCCTCGGCTCGCAGCGTGGCGTGCCGGGGGTCAGCGGCTGGCCTTATCGAGGCGTACAGGTCCCTGACCACGTTCCGCGAGGCCGTCGTCCGGGTTCAACAGACCACGCGCCTTCATCCAGAGGCAGCCGCAGCCGATACAGCCGACGAGCTGATGCTCAAGGTTCTCGATGAAGCGCCGGCGGCCCTCCGACTCCCGTTTCCAATCGCGAGACATGCCCTCAGTCCCGCTGGGTCGGCGCCGGCCGATCGGCAGCGTCGCGACGATCTCCGCGACATCGGCAAGGTGAATGCCGAGTCGCCGAGCAACGAGGATCAGCGAGACGCGGCGCAGCATGTTCCTGCGGTGAGACGCTGGTTGCCCTCACTGCGCTCTGCGATGATTAGCCCTTTGCTCTCGTAGAAACGCAGAACGGGGGCCGCCATCCGGTACGGGCGGTGACCTCCCGAAGCGTCAGCAGATCCCCCGGGCTCGCCTGCTCGGAATGCTCCGCCGTCGTACGCATCAAATCCTCGCCGTGCCTTCTCGCCGTACGTAGAAACTGAACCAACGATGAGATCAATAGGTCAGCGTCGGGGCAGCCTTGCTCCACCGGCTGGTGTCGAGTTGGTCGAGCAGGAAGTTCGCCAGATCGGCGCGGCTGAGCCGCGACCCACCGGGCGGGTTCTTCCCGTCCTCGATTCGGAACGTCCCGGTGGCCGGCTTGTCGGTGAGGTAACCGGCGCGGACCAGAGTCCAGTCGAGCCGGCTAGACCGCACGATGTCCTCCATCACGCCCATGTCCTCGTACAACTCACGCAGGAACAGCGGAATCATCAGCCGGAACCACCAGGGCAACCCGGGGTCCTTGGGCTCCACCCCGCCGGAGGAGACGACGATCAACCGCCGCACCTGAGCGTCCTGCAGCGCAGTGACTACCGCCTGGCCACCCTTGGAGTAGATGCCGTTCGGATTCCGGGCCGTGCTGCCGATCGCGGAGATCGCCGCGTCGTGCCCGACAGCGATCTCCCGCAACGGGCGGCCACCGGCCAGCACGTCGGCGGGTTGCAACGCGAGATCGGGATGTGACGGCAGCCCGTCGAGGTGGCGGGCCACTGCGGTCACCTGGTACCCGCGGTCGAGCGCGCCGGAGACCACGAGGCGTCCGGTGCCGCCGCTGGCCCCGAAAACGATCAGCTTCATACGAATTCCTCAACCTGGTGGGTTCGTCGCAGGCAGGTCCCGGCAAGGGCGGAAGCCTCACCGGCAACCCAATAACTAGACAAGCGTTGAGATATTAGTCAGGCAGTTCCGGAGAAGCAACCCCGGCGCTCACCGCAGGCAGCGACATCACCCAGAGTGAGCTGATCTGCACCCGAGCGCTGCTGCGCTGGGGGGCGGTTGTGAGCTTTCTGTAGCACGTGGGAAACCAGGCACTTCGGGATCCCCTGGCGGATGACGGTTCGGATCACTGACTACCGGCGGCCGTACGGCTTCACGGACAAGCAGATCAGCGGCCCGTTCGGCCGATGGCACCACGAGCACAGCTTCACACGGAACCCGGCTGACTCCTCGGCAACCGTTATGCGGATGTCATCGACTTCACTGCACCGATGGGACTTATTGGCCGCCTCGTGGCCAGCCTCATCCTGCGGCCGTACCTGCAACGCCTCGTCGCACGCCGCAACGCCTACCTAGCTGCCACTCTGGAAAGGCTTCCTCGCCCAGCCGATGAGGAGACGGGGGCGGAGATGCCCGGTGACGACGGGGCACAGGTGGGGCACAAGACGGTGTGAATCGTCGTCAACCAGCTATCAGCAGTGGCAGCCCCAGACGCCCTGTGAGCAGGCGGCGAACACCATTCCCGCTGGTAGCGGCATAGCGTCTCTTAGTTCCGCTTCAGCGTCTGAGCAACGTCATGAATTAAGGGGGCGCGCGATCAGAGGTACTGCTTGAGCCAGTCGGGAATGCTCGGATCGTCAACCCTCCACGACTCCACGACCGTCTCGTCCTCCTGCCAGGTGTTTTCATCGCCATCGAAGAACTTCTGCCTGTGGCACTTGTACTTGACGACGGTGTCACCTTCGAGCCGGTACTCGTTCCAGTAGTAGTTCTGCTTCCCGTGGCCGTTCCACTCTTGGGTTGTGTAGATCGTCGTCATGGAGGCCGAGCGTAGCTACAGAGGTTGAAAGGCCAGGGTTCGGGTTATCTCGGTGGTTCGGGGTCGAGGGTCATGCCGGTGCTGGCGAGGAAGCCGGCGAGGAGATCTGTCTGCTGCTGACAATTGCGTAGTCGACGTTTGACCAGTTGCGTGAGGTGGTCGACGCCGCGGGCGGCGGTGTTGGTCAGGCCGCGTTTCATCCAGCGCCAGACGCCTTCGGTGGGGTTGAGGTCCGGGGCGTAGGCGGGTAGCCGGATCACGGTCAGCCAGGTCCGGGCGGCGATCAGGGCGTGCATGCGGTGGCTGACGTGGGTGTTCAGGTTGTCCCAGATCAGCACTATCGGTGCCTGTAGGCGTTGGTGGGTCTGGTCGAGGAAGGCGATGTAGTCGTCCTCGCTGAAACTGCCACGTTCCCCGGCGCGACCGCGGTGCAGCCGGGTTCGCCACATCAGCCGGCCTCGCTGTCCGGGCTTGAGGCAGACCAGACCGGCGATCGAGACCCGGCCGGAGCCCTTGCCGCAGACCTCGATGACCGGCGTGTGCCCGCGCCGGGCCCACGTCTTGGCCACCGGCGGTCGCATGACCTGGCCTGCCTCGTCCTGGAAGCAGATCCAGGCGCCCCGCGTCGCGGCTAATCTCTTACCGACGGCCACCGCCTACGATGCCAACTCGCGATCGCCTCGGGGTCACGTTCGACCGCCCGGCGGGTCGGGACCTGCTGGCTGTACCCGATGCGGTGCAGCAGATAGGACACCCCGCGCAGTGTGTAGTTGACCGCGAAGCGGCGATCGATGACCTCGGCGACACGGGCCAGGGTCAAGCGGGCGTCCTCCCAGCCGTGGGCCAGAGGACCGTCATCGAGCATCTTCGTGAGTTCTTTCTGCTGGTCAGCGGAGAGTTTGCAATCCGAACCACCCGGCCCGGCCGACGCCAGAGCTTGGGCTCCGCCAGCTACCCACTTGCGTCGCCACTCACGGACAGACTTCTCGGAAACCCGCAGCTCAGAAGCGATCTGCGTCGTCGGTTTGGACTCTTCGAACATCGTCGCGGCCTGGACCCGGACCTTCTCACGCCGGACCCGGGCTGCCGCGTTCATGCCACCACCAGCCGGATACCTCATCACCCCGACCTACCCAAACCATCGACGCAGATCACGCACACACGTCGAGAGACGCCAGCCTTTCAATCTCTGTAAGACGGCAGTGAGAAGTCGCTGCGCCTTGGCCACGGCGTTGGATAACCACGGTGCCTTCATCGGTACGGGGTTGAATCAGATTCGTCCGCCGGTGCAGGATCTCCTCGGAAAGCCTGCACCGGCGGAGAACACCTGGGTGTCACCGTCGGCGTCGCCAGTTCGCGCAGTAGCCGACGCCACTGTGGTCACTCAGGGCCCGGTGCGCCACGCGCGGGGACTGTAGGCCGGCGGTAGGGAGAGAATCCGTGGCCTACCCATCTCCCGCCAGCGTTACAGTTCGTCACGATCAGTTGGGCAGCGAGTTGACTCGCACCACGGGCGTCATGTGCGGTCCGGGCAGCGTCGTGTTGTCCCATCCGGCCAGGGCGCCCGCACTCACGTCGTTCGCAGTGCCGTGGACGGGGAGAGGCGGGCGGCCCGCAGAGCCGGATAGACCCCCGCCAGCCCTCCGATAAGAAGGGCAGCGGCCAGACCCGTGCCGATCGCGGCAGCCGGCACGAGCGTCTGCCAGCCGCGGACGATGGCCATCACGTACGTGATCGTGGCGCCCAGTATGACCCCCGCCGCGCCGCCGCCCGCGCCCAGCAGCAGCGACTCGACCAGGAATTGCGCCGCGATGTGCCGGCGGGTGGCACCCAGCGCCCGGCGCAGCCCGATCTCGCCGCGCCGTTCCAGGACCGAGATCACCAGCACGTTGGCGATGCCGATGCCGCCGACCAGCAGAGCCACCACGCCGAGGCCCAGCAGCAGTACGGTGGCTCCGCCGGTGACCGCGAGCCGGGCGGTGAGCGCTTCCGAGGGCCGGCTCACGGCGACCTCCTCGGGGTGGGCCGGGTTGGCCGCCCGTCCGAGCAGGCCGGCCACCTCGTCGGTGCGTTCGGTCTGTGCCCGCACGAAGATCCGGGTCGGTTTGCCGTCGTACCCGAATTGGTCGGCCGCCACCGGCGCGCCAATCAGCGCCGAAGCGTCCAGTTCTGGCGCCAGCTCGACCGGCGCCATGATGCCCACCACCGTGTACCAGCGGTGGCCGAGGTAGACCTGCGGGTTCCCGGTGACGCGGCGGATGCCCAGCGACGTGGCGGCGTAGTGGCCGAGCACCACCGCCGGATAACGGGCCGTCGCCACATCCAGGAAGCGTCCGTCTACCAGGGTGCCGTCCAGGGTGGCGAGCAGTGCCGGGTCGGCGGCCCGCACCGACAGTCCGCCGGTCCGCCCGGCGGGCATCCGGTCGTTGCGGTAGATCCGCACGTCGAGCATTGCGGTCGCCGCCGAGGTGAGCACCCCGTCGGTACGCGCCACCGCCGTGCCCGCGGTCACCGGCAACTGGGCCTCCTCCCCGCGGATGGTCTTGCCGCTGCCCACGGTGAGCAGGTTGGTGCCGACCCGATCGATGCGGGCGATCACGTCGGACTGGCTGGACCGGGTGACGCCGAGCACGGCGACCATGGCCGCGATCCCGATCGCCACCCCGAGGATGGACAGCGCCGCCCGGCCGGGCCGCGACCGCAGGCCCACGGTGCTCACCGGCAGCAGATCGGCGGCGCGCAGGCGGGACCTCACGACGCAGCCCCGGTGTCTGCGACCACCAGTCCGTCCCGCAACTGGATGCGGCGCCGCATCGCCGCGGCTACCCGCTCGTCGTGCGTGATCACCACGATGGTGACACCGTCGTCGTTGAGTTCGCGTAGCAGTTCGACGATCTCGTCGCCGGTGGCGGAGTCGAGATTGCCGGTAGGTTCGTCGGCGAGCACCACGGCAGGGCGGCCGACCAGCGCGCGGGCGATCGCTACCCGCTGCCGCTCGCCGCCGGACAGATGTGCGGCAGGGAAATCGGCGCGGTGGGCCAGCCCGACCCGCTCGCAGGCGGTGCGGGCGGCCCGCCGGCGTTCGGCGGCCGGCACACCGCGGTAGAGCAGGCCCGTTGCCACGTTCTCTGCCGCAGTCAGCCGCTCCAACAGGAAGAACTGTTGAAAGACAATCCCGAGGAGGTGCGCACGCACGCCGGAGAGCTGCGCGTCGCGCAGCTTTTCGACCGGGTGGCCGGCGATGCGTACCGAGCCGCCGGACGGGCGGTCCAGGCCGGCGGCCAGGTTGAGCAGCGTGGTCTTGCCGGAGCCGGACGGGCCGGCAACGGCGACCAGCTCGCCGCTGTGCACGGTGAGGGTGGCGCCGCGCAGCGATTCGACCGGCGGTGTGCCGGGGTAGACCTTGCGCGCGTTGATCAACTCCAGGACGGCGGTCATGGCTGTGCCTCCTTCTGCCACGCCTGGTCCCCGCTGGTGAGGTGGTTGCGCACGGCGGATGGGTGCCGCTCGGTGTCGTCGGTCATGACGAGGGCACCTCCACGGTCTGGTCGGCGGTGAGGCCGTGGACGATTTCCACCTGGCCGGTGCTCTCGTCGAAGCTGCCCGGTTCCACCTGTGTTGCGGTGCCGCCGGCCAGATGCACTTGGTAGCCGCCGCCCGGTCGCGCGAGCAGTGCGGCGATCGGGACCAGCAGGACATTGGGGCGGGTGCCGGTGACGATGTCGACGGTCACCGGTGCCTGCTCCAGGTTGTTGCCGCGGGGCAGGCGGACCGCGATGGTGAGGGAGACCGTCGCCGTGTCCGGGTTCGCCGGCTGCTGTGGGCCGTTGCCGGAGTCTCCGGGGGGCGCCGTCGCGATCTCGCCGACGCCGGTGACCCGCCCGGGAATCGGTTCGGCGTCCGGTAGGCCGACCTCGACAGGGTCGCCGGTGTGTACTGTGCTGCGCTGCGCGGTGTCCAGCTGTGCCGTCACCGCCCGGTCCGTCGACGTCCCGGTGAGCACCGTCGTCCCGGGCCCGACGGTGCCGCCGACCCGGATCTGTAGCTGGGTGACGCGCAGCGGGGCGGGCAGGAAGACGATCTGGGCCTGGGTGAGCCGTCCGGTGCGCTGGTGGGCCGGCCGCCCCCAGGACGCCTCCCAGCGCCGGATAGCCGTGGCCGTGGCGGCGCTGAAGTGCCGGTCCACCGTGATCCGGTGGTCAGGGTCGAAGCCCATGTCGACGAGGTTGCGCTCCAGTTGGCGCACGTCGGGACCGTCGCTCATCCCGTACCGGAAGTCGCGGTACGCAGGAACGCTGCCCAGCAGGAGGCGGACCGGTGTGTCGGCGACCCGATAGAGGACGGCGCCGCGGCCGAACGTGGCGCCCGATTCGGGCCCTGCGGTCAGCACACCTGGCATGCCCCGATGGTCGACGGTGTAGGAGCCCAGGTAACCGAGGACACCGCCGACCTGGATGCGTTCGGTGAGCGTGCCTTGGGTGACCTTGGCGGTTCCGATGGCCACCGTGGCGGCGGGTGGGTCGGGGGCGTCCCCACGGGGGCGGGCGGCGTAGGCCACGCCGGCGGCGAGCGGCGCGGCCACCGCGACCGCGAGCACCGTTGCGGTCCGGCGCCGGCGGCTCACTTCTTGCCTCCGGTCGCGCCGCCGCCGTTGTCGTGGATGCGGACCTCACCGTTCCAGATCTGCCTGCACGCCTGTGCTGCTGCGTTCATCTGTTGGGGCGGGAGTCCGTTGGCCAGCGGGGTTCCGGCGAGGTCGAATTCGCCGGCCGCGTTCGGGTCGGGAAACTCGGGGACGCCGTGTTCGCGGATGCACCTGGCGTACTCGCCGAGCTTGCGCACGTCCGCGGCGGAGAGTTGTGCCTTGGGGCGGAACGCCGTCGGGGGATACCGGTCCTCGATCGACTTGCACGCCTCGATGGCCGCTGGATGGTTGCGCAGGTCGCTCTTCCAGTCGTACCCGCCCTGGGGTGGGAACTCGAGGTATCCCTCCGAGCCGAGGTCGGCGTCCGGCATTCGGGGCAGACCGTGATCGCGCATGCACTTGACCCACTCCTGGCCGAGGGCGAGCAGTTGCTGGCGGCTCACCGAGGCAGACGCCGACGGAGTTGGCGCCCCGGAGGCAGAATCGCCGCGGTCGCATCCGACAACCCCGGCCCCGACGGCGAGCAGGGCGGCTAGAAAAACTCTGGACGTTGTTCTGGTCATGGCTTCACGGTGCCTGCCGTGGTGATTCACCTCGTCGGACCGGAGTCGGTCCTTTGGCCGCCGCCGGTACCGCGGACGTAGCACCTGAGTCGGACGCTGCCGCCGCCCTGCGTCCCTACCATGGGAGGGTGCTCCGGTTCGTGCCGCGCCACTTCCTGACCGACGCCGCGCTGGCGCTGGTGCTGATCGTGCTGACCTTGGGGCCCGGGCTCGTGTCCAGGACGATCGCGGATGCCGCCGGGGAGTACGTGAAGAAGAACGCTCTCCCCGCGGACCACCTGTGGTGGATGTTCGCCGGGCTGATCGTTCTCGGCCTGCTGATCAGGCAACAACATCCTCCGGTGGCACTGGTCCTCACCGGGGCCGGGGTGTTCGGCCATCTGTTCAGCGACGCCAAGTTCCAGCTGCTCGATCTGGCACTTCCGCTGGTCCTGTACACCGTGGCCGCGATGGGCCGAAACCGGCGGATCTCGCTCGCCGTGCTGGCCATCACCATGCTGCTGACCTACGCGGCGATGCTGAGCGGCCGCATCCATGCCGAACAGCAGGAGTTCGCGAGGGTCCAGCAGGTTACCCAGGAGCAGGTCGCGCAGAGGCAGGTCGAGGGGGCGTTGGCCAACGACGGGGTCAAGCGAGTGCTGGCACCGCCGTCGGTGTTCTCGGTCGACAGACTGGTCAATGTCGGCCAGTCGGTCACGGAGCTGTGGCTGCTGCTGGTCGCCGCGTTCGCCGTTGGTGACGCGATGCGCAGCCGGCGCGCGCACCTGGCCGCGGTCGAGCAGCGTACTGCCGACCTGGCCCGGGAGGAGCGGCAGCGGGCGGCGCTGGCGGTCGCGGCTGAGCGCGCCCGGATCACCCGGGAGCTGCACGACGTGGTGGCGCACGGGATTTCGGTGATGGTGGTGCAGGCGCAGGGTGCGTCCGCCGCGCTCAATCGGCATCCGGACCGCGCCGCCACCGCGCTGCAGCACGTGATCACAACAGGACGGGCCTCCCTGGCTGAGATGCGCCGACTGCTCGCCGCCGGGCGCACCGATTCGGCCGGCGACGCGCGGCTGACTCCGCTGCCGGGCCTCGGCGCGCTGCCCGAGCTGATCGATCAGCTGCGGTCCACCGGGATGCGGATCGACATGTACGTCGACGGAGTGCCCGCCGCGGTGCCCCCAGCGGTCGACCTGTCCGCCTACCGGATCACGCAGGAGGCCTTGACGAACACGCTGAAGCACGCGGGCCCGGGCGCCGGCGCGGTGCTGCGGCTGGCATTCGAGCCCGGTCACCTCCGGATGGAGGTGACCGACGACGGCACGGGCTTGACGGACGGGGCGGACGGACGCGGCAACGGGTTGCGCGGCATCGCCGAGCGCGTCGCCATGCTGGGGGGCGAACTGGAAACCGGCGCGGCCGGGGGCGGCGGATTCCGGCTCCGCGCGACGCTGCCGCTGCAAGCCCGCACGATCACATCGGTGCAGCGATGAGCATACGAGTCGTGCTGGTCGACGATCAGACACTGGTGCGCACCGGGTTCCGGCTGGTGCTTGAGGAGACCGGCGACATCGAGGTGGTCGGGGAGGCCGCCGATGGGTCGCAGGCGTTGACCGTGGTGGCCCGCAGCCGGCCCGACGTAGTCCTGATGGACGTACGGATGCCCGGCCTGAACGGCATCGAGGCGACCCGCCGCATCCGCCTCGGTGGGCACCCGGCCCGTGTGATCATCCTGACCACCTTCGACCTGGACGAGTACGTGCTCGCCGGGCTCCGCGCCGGAGCCAGCGGCTTCCTGCTCAAGGACGCGCTCGCCGCCGACCTGATCTCCGCCGTACGAGTGGTGGCCGCCGGCGAGGCGGTGGCCGCGCCCACCGTCACCCGCCGCCTCTTCGCGCACTACCTCGGCAGGACCCCGCCCCGGCCCGACACGAACGCGCGGCTGGCGGCGCTGACCGAGCGCGAGCGCGAGGTGCTGACCCTGGTCGCGCGAGGGCTTTCGAACGCGGAAATCGCGGCGGCGCTCTTCGTCTCCGAGAGCACGATCAAGACCCACCTCGGCCGGATCCTGGCGAAGCTGGGGCTGCGGGATCGGGTGCAGGCGGTCATTCTCGGCTACGAGTGCGGCCTGGTGGTAGTCGACAACGATCGGTAGGCGAAACGGTATTGGTGTCCAGTCCTTAGGAGAACCGGGTGGGCGCCTCAGGGGTGTCCAGCCGGGCGCGCGCCCGCGGCACGAGTGAACCGAGGGCGGTGCCGCTCAGCGCCGAGCCGCGGAACGCGGAGGCACTGAGCTAATTCGATACGTCGATAGTTCGTTATTCCGCGACTGCTCCGCGTGTCAGACTGGCGCCGCCCGATGCCGAGGTCGCAGCCGGCCTCCGGTCGTCCTCGGGGAGGCATACCTGGCGTTGGCGCTTCCCGGTCACGGATGGTCGTCGTACGCTCCGAAGGCGTGGGCGGTCGGCGTCGTTCGCGCGCTGCTGCGCGGTGCGGGCATGCCCACCGCGCAGGCGGCTCGGGTCCGGGCTGGCGCGCTCACGGTGCTCGCCGAGGTGGCGGCCGGCTGGGCGCGTGTGGCCGCCGCGGTGCTCCTGCCGGCCCTATGTGACGACCCGGCGCTCGCCACCGCCGCCGGCGGGGCGGTGCTCGCGAAGATCATCGACCTTCCGGATGTGGACGTCGAGCTTCTGGCACGGATCGAACCCTTCCTGCCTCCCCGACGTCACGTCGACTTCGACAACGTGGCACGCGAGGTGGCGGCCCGCCTCGCGGCTGACCGCCTCGCCCGAAACCCCGACCCGGCTGAGCGGACCCGCCTGCACATCGCTTACGGGCGCCGGTTGGCCAATGCCGGGGACCGCGAAGCGGCATTGGAGCAGACCGACCTTGCCGTCGCGGCCGGCGAGGCCGCGGTGACTACCGCCGCCTCGCCGGAATCGTTCGCGCTGCTCACCCTGGCCCCGCATCTGCGGGCTCACCGACTCGCCGCCGTGAACCGTTACCCTGCGGCGCTGGCCAGTGCGGAGCGGGCCGTGGAGCTGCTCACTCCGCTCGCACAGGCCTGGGGCGACGGTGCCGGGTCGTTCCGGTGGGCACTCGCGGAGGCGCTGGACAATCTCGCTCTCCGATTGTCGAACGTTGGGTCCCACGAGAAAGCCGAGGTGGCGGGTCGACGGGCGGCCGAGTTGTTCACCGGTGGTTCCCGGTCGGCCCGGGGTGAGCGGGGCCTGGCCGGGGCGCTCACCAACCTGGCGGTGATCGAGGCGCACCGGGGCCGCAGCGCGGAGGCGCTGGCGACGGTCCGTCACGCGGAGCGGATCTGGCGCCAGCTCAGCCACGACGAGCCGTCGGTGTACCGGCCCGAACTGGCGCTCACCCTGAACACGGTCAGCCTGCGCCACGCCGAGTTGGGGCAGCTGAGTGCCGCAGTGACGGCTGCCGAGGAGTCGGTAGGGATCTTCCGTAACCTCGTCCGGGCCAACATGGTCGCGTTCGAACTCGACCTGGCCGCCGTACTGGCGAACCTCAGCGGATACCTCTGGCAGTTGGACCGTCGCACTGAGGCGTTCCAGTACAACGCCGAGGCCGAGGAGGTCTTCGACCGTTGGGGCGGGGCGAACCCACAGGCATTCTCCCTGCATCTGCGTTACCTCCGGGAGAACATCGCGGCGATGCGGGCCAAGCAGTCTCCGGTCGACCTGCGCCGCTGGGAGCTGGGCGCCATGTCGTTCGAGAGCTGATGGCGTACCGCGCGTGCCCGGAAAAGGCCGTCGGCGAGGCTGCGTGGAGTCGACCCGGTTCGTGCCCGCATGCCAGCCGCCCGCAGTTCAAAGCTTCGTGGCTGCCTCCTCGCCCCTTCACAAATGCGCCCTTCGATGGCAACGATCGTCAGAGAAGGTTGCCGTCCACCCAGTGCCGAGGAGGCCCTTATGCGGGTAACCCGAATCTCCGCCCGTCTTCCGCGCATCACGCGCCACGCTGCCGCAGTCGTCCTCGCCGCCGTCGCCGCGCTGGTCGGCGACCGAGCCGTTCGACTAGTGGCTCGACGGCGACCTGCACTAGAACGGTGCCCAGGTCTAGGGCAGGTGTTGTAGTCCGTCATAGTTATTCGTCGATGGCGGCGAGTTGGATGGTGGCTTGGTAGCGGGCGGCCAGCTTGTCGGCACGTCATGGAGGGAGGCCCCGTCACTGCATAGCGGTGGCCGGGGGATGATCGATTGATTCGGGGCAGCGGAAGGTGTACAGCGAGTAGCCGCGCCCGATCTGCACGCCGACGGTGTCTGGGGACGCGGTCGGGTTCTCCTCGGACGGGCGCCAGCTGCAATGCATGCCGTTCCAGTCGCTTGAGCCGACCGTGAGAATCAAGGTCATCGTGGTGCCGCAGGCAGCACAGTCCATCGGGTACGGATCGGTCAGTGACCAGTTCGCGTACCCGCCGACCTTCCATCCCGGCGCGAGCGACAAGTCGCTCTGATAGTGGGGACGGCTCTGGTCTTCGTTGTCATCCCACTCGTCGAGCCGCTCGCGTAGGTCGTCGGGGAGCAGGGCGGCGTATTGGTACTCGCGGACCTGCTCGGGGTGCACCACGCACGGAAGCGGCAGGTACGTGTCGCTGATCACCAGCGGTTCGGGAGGTGCTTCGAGTAGCGGGCCAATGGCGGAACTGTCGCGCCAGTAGAGGAAGACGCGAGGGCTGTAGTGCCGGTCCGAGTGGTCCACCGGGCACCACAGCACCTGGAGCAGGTCGGTGCCGTCAGGACCGGCGTAGTCCGGGATATCTCGTCGGTACAACTGCGCGACTGGAACCAACGGGATGGGATCCTCGATCAGGTCGTCCAGGTCCAGCGCGTCGGCCGCATCGAGCTCGGCCCGCTCCTCCGCAGTCAAGAAGTCTCCGCCCGGCAGCGGCTCCCGAGCTTCTGCGGTCGCGAGGATCTCCCGCCTGCGGTGCAGGGCGGCCGGGGTCGTCAGGTTCCATGGCTCGTGCGCCCCGGCGTCGTCGCAGACCGGCCATTCCTCGCCGGCCGGCCAGAGCAGCGGTCCGCCGACCGAACTGGCCGTAACCGTGGGAGCGCCGGGTCGGGGATGCAGGCGGGTAGCGGTGATGGAATGTTCCCGCAGTTCAGGGAAGAGTGCCGCGATGTCCAGAGGACGCGGAGGTGTGGTGCGGACCATAGACGTGGATCTTATGGCCCACGTACAGGTCCTAAGCTTCGGGATGGCTGGCACAGGCCGGCGTCTCGAGTCGCCTAACGCCACCCTGCCGAATTGCTGTCGATCGATGTAGGGCGTTGCAGGTGAGCGGGCGGAAGTGTGCTGCGGGTCCGCCGTCTGAGACGCCGATCCCACGAGGAATGTCAGCGACCTCGAAGCCCTCATGCGACAGGCCGCCGCAGGCGCCCGCCATCGCCGCAACTCCCGAAACGGCCGGCACGCCGGCGAGCATCTCATCGCCGCCGCCCGCGCCTTCTACAACCGCGCTATCGCCGACGGCTATCCGACCATCGTGGACAGCCCTGCCCACCGGGGCCGCAAACCTCGCCGGCTGCCCAACACCCGCCGCGCCCTCACCCCCGACGAACTGTCCGACATCAACACCGCCGCCCGCAGCGGCGGCCACGACATCGTGCTCGACGCCCTGCTACTGCGCCTGCACACCGAAACGGCCTGCCGACGCGCCGGCGCCCTCGCGCTGCGCCTGACCGACCTGGACACCCACCACGCGCTCATCCGGCTGCGCGAGAAGGGCGGCACGCAACGCTGGCAGCCCATCACACCGATGCTCGCCAGCCGACTAAACGATCACGCCCGAGCCCGCGGCGCCGTCGCACCGACCGATGCGCTGCTGCGCTACCGCAACGGCCAACCCGCCACCTCTCGGCGCTACGACCTGATGTGGAGACGCATCGGCCGGCAGTTGCCGTGGGTCGCCGCCCAGGGCATCACCACGCACTGGCTGCGCCACACCACCCTCACCTGGGTGGAGCGGCACTTCGGCTACGGTGTTGCCCGCGCCTACGCCGGACATACCGACCGCCGCAGACCCGCCACCACCTACATCAAGGCCGACCTCCAAGCCGTCGCTACCGCCGTGGCAGCCCTCACCGGCCAGCCACACCCACTGGCCGTCGAACAGCGAGGGCTTCCACGACCACCGACGTAGCCCGTCGAGTCACCGATCCAGCCGATGCGATCGGCTCCAGCGTCCCCGTGTTACAGCCGAGGTTGCTGCTGGAGCGCCAGATGCGCGGAGGCCTGGGCGGGTGGCGCGGGGGGGGGACCTTGCGGCGCCGGTGCCCCGGCGCCGCACGTTCGTTGCTCACGATGAGTAATCGGTGGACGTGGGCGTCGTCCAAAGCGCGGCTAGATGTGCGCGTCGTCGCCAGGTCGGCGGCTCGCTGCCACCACAGCCGCGATCGTAGGTTAGTACTGCAACGGCAGTTGGTCAGGGGTAGCCGTGTCGTCGGTAGTGGCAGGTTCGGGCTTGGTATTGGCGTCGTCGGCGCCAGCGGGACCAGG